>NZ_AP038773.1:1626785-1952142 GCF_047159485.1 Krasilnikovia sp. MM14-A1004
GCCGCTGCGGGGCCCGGCGACAGGATTTCCACCGAGGCACCTCAGCGGCCGTCACTAGCTTCTGCGCCACCTGGTTCGTGGAAAACGGAGAATGCGGATGACTGACTCAAGGCTGACCCGGCGCGGTCTGCTCAAGGGCGCGCTGGCCATCGGTGGTGGCGGCCTGATCGTGGCGGCCACCGGCGGCGAGGTCGTCGCCGCATCGAGTGCGCTTGCGGCGAAGAACATGCCCACGCCGTACACGAATATGTTCCGGCGTCCGCCGGTGCTCCTGCCCTACGCGCAGGGTGTCGACGCGAAGGGCCCGTTCGCTAAGTACGCGCTGACCCAGAAGGTCGGCATGGCCAGCATCCTGCCCGGCCTGACCACCAAGATCGCCGGCTTCAACGGGATCTTCCCCGGCCCCACCATCAAGGTGCAGCAGGGCACGCGTGCCGAGGTGCGGATCGCGAACAAGCTGACCGTGAGCCCGCTGCACGGCGGCGAGTTCAGCACGGTCACCCACCTGCACGGCTCGGCGTCGCTGCCCCAGTACGACGGGTACGCCAACGACCAGACCCACCCGGGTCACGTGAAGTACTACCAGTACCCGAACTGGCAGCAGGCCCGCACGCTCTGGTACCACGACCACAACCACCGCACCACCGCCCAGAACGTGTTCTCCGGGCTGGCGGCGCAGTACCACATGCACGACAAGTACGAGACGGCTCAGCTGCCGCAGGGCGAGTTCGACGTGCCGATGATCGTCAGCGACATGGCGTTCAAGGCCGACGGCTCGGTGGCGTTCGACCACGGCGACAACGCCGGCTTCATGGGCGACGTGATCATGGTGAACGGCGTGCCGTGGCCCAAGATGAAGGTCAAGCCCCGCGTCTACCGCTTCCGCTTCCTGGTGGCCAGCATCTCCCGGTCGTACCGGTTCGCGCTGAGCACCGGCGACCCGTTCTACGTCGTCGGTACCGACGCCGGCATGACCCCGAAGGTCAACGCCGTGACGTCGTGGCGGCACGGCGCCGCCGAGCGCTACGAGGTGCTGATCGACTTCCGGAAGTACAAGCCCGGCCAGAAGATCGAGCTGAAGAACCTCAGCAACAAGAACAACGTCGACTTCGCCAACACCGGCAAGGTCCTGCAGTTCGAGGTCGTCGCGGACTCCGGCCCGGCCGACACGTACAAGATCCCCACGGTGCTGGACCTCGGCCCGCAGCCGTACGCGAACCGCGGTGCCATCGAGGTCAACAAGCTGACGCCGGACATGGCCAAGGCCCGCCGCTCGCTGCGCCTTCAGCGCAAGAACGGCATCTGGACCGTCAACGGCGAGACCTGGGACGACATCGAGAAGACCGATTTCCAGCGGGTCTTCGCCAACCCGAAGCCGTACGACGTCGAGATGTGGGACCTGATCAACGAGTCGGGCGGCTGGTTCCACCCGCTGCACATCCACCTGATCGACGCCAAGATCATCGCCCGGAACACGACGTCCAACAAGCTGGCCCACGCCTGGGAGGGCGGCGGCAAGGACGTCTTCTACCTCGGTGAGAACGAGACCGTGACCGCGCTCATGCAGTTCACCACGGGCGACGGCAACGCCGGTGGCCGCTACATGACGCACTGCCACAACCTCATCCACGAGGACAACGACATGATGATCCAGTTCGCGGTGGGTGACATCAACGTCAACGACCCGATCAACTCGGACATGCCGAAGGTCGACCCCGACGCGGAGTGGCCCGCCAAGTACGCCCCCAGCTTCCCGCTGGGGACCTGATGGACCGCCGCAAGCGGGATAACAGCCTGCGCTGGAGCCTGGTCGTCGCACTGTTCCTGTGCGGTGTCGCCGCGCTGGGCACCTGGGGTGGCGGCTGGGCCGTCACCCCGGCCCCGGCCGCGGCGGCCGGGCCGATCAACGACGACGCCGGTGACGAGCTGGCCACCACCAGCTTCGACGGCCCGATGGTGCGCCAGCGGGCGGCCATCGGGATCCTCCCGGTCAAGGGTGCCGACCGGCGTCAGATCGCCCGGGAGCTGCGCGCCTCGGCCAAGAAGGGCGGATACGGCGAACTGAGTGACGCGACGTTCGCTGTGTTCAACGCGGGGCTGCTGGAGCACATGGTGCCGGAGTTGACGCTGGTTCTGCCCGAGGGCGCCTCGGTCGGGGACGCGGACCGGTTCATGCGCGACTACCAGCCCGCCACCGTGGGGTTCTACGTGGTGCAGCCGGTGCTCGTGCACGACCTGACGTTCGCGGTCGTCCCGGCCTCCGGGGTCACCCCGGCCAAGGTGCAGGCGGTCGAGGACGCCGAGGGCATCCTCGCCGACTCGCTGAACCACTACGTCACCACGGTGCAGCCCGCCGGGCTGACCGTGCGGTACTTCGGGGCCATCCTCAGCGACGGCCAGATCGAGACCGTACGGCAGGCCATGGGCCGGGCCGCGCAGGTGCCGGCCGAGCGGGTGGCCGTCGAGGCGAACGAGGCCGGGCCGGGTGTGGACATGTCCCACGGGGCGCCCGACCTGACCGTGCACGTGGGCGGGCACCACTGATCGAGTAGCACAAGGCAGGGCTGAAGGCCGTCCCCGGGGAGCGGGGGCGGCCCTTCAGCGTGTCCTCAGCCGGACGGGAGCGGGACGGCAGTCGGACCACACCGGCGCTGCCCAAGATGTGCGAATTCAGCGCTTTTCCCCGACTCCCACGGAGATGCGTCAATGAGGCTCCCCCTCCGCACCGCCATCGGTGCCCTGGTCACCACCCTGGTCGCCGGCACCGCGGTCGCCACCCCCGCTGCCGCCGCGCCGATCGGCCAGGGCTTCACCATCACCCCCGCCGACCTCGCGTACATCCTCAAGCAGATCAAGATCGCTGAGGCGCACGTCGCGCACACCACCAGCGCGACCGGCCCCTGCGGCGCGCTGCTCGGCGACGGGCCGGACCAGCTGCCCAGCCCGCTGCTCTCCATGGGCCTGCGCACGGTCGACGGCAGCTGCAACAACCTCACCGCCGGCCAGGAGACGTACGGCGCAGCCGACCAGAAGTTCCCCCGGCTCGGCAGCAAGACCTTCAAGGCCGCCGAGAGCGCCCCCGCCGGCATGTTCGGCCCGGGCAGCCCGGCGATGTCCACCACGTACGCGGACAAGAGCCGGAACAACACCGTCGTCGACTCGCAGCCGCGGCTGATCAGCAACCTGATCGCCGACCAGACCGCCAACAACCCGGCCGCCGTGGCGGCCGCGGGCAACCCGGTCCGGTCGCAGAGCGGCGCGAAGCCCGCGACCACCGACGGCGGGACGCTGTTCATCCCCAACGTCACCACCGACGCCGGCCTGTCCGCGCCCTACAACTCGTGGTTCACGCTGTTCGGGCAGTTCTTCGACCACGGCATCGACCAGACCGTCAAGGGCGGCGGCACGGTCATCGTCCCGCTCAAGGCCGACGACCCGCTGATCGCCGGACCCGACACCGTCCCCGGCACCGCCGACGACCCCAAGCCCGGCGACGCCAAGTACGTGCCGCCGTCCATGCGGTTCATGGTGCTCACCCGCGCCGCCAACCAGCCCGGCCCGGACGGCAAGCTCGGCACCGCCGACGACGTGCAGGACGCCGTCAACACCGACACCCCGTTCGTCGACCTGTCCCAGGCGTACACCTCGCACGCCGCGCACCAGGTCTTCCTTCGCGAGTACGCCAACGACCCGCAGGGCCGCCCGGTGGCCACCGGCAATTTGCTCTCCGGCCCGCTCGGCGGCATGCCCACCTGGGCGGACACCAAGCGGCAGGCGGCCGAGCTGCTCGGCCTGCAGCTCACCGACGCCGACGTCACCGACGTGCCGATGGTCCTCACCGACCCGTACGGCAAGTTCGTTCCCGGCCCGGCCCGCGGCCTGCCGCAGTACGTGACGCGTTCCGGCCTGGTCGAGGGCGACACCGCGAACCCGGTCCGGGTGCCCGCGGACGTGCTGCACTTCGACACGCCGTTCCTCACCGACATCGCGCACAACGCCGACCCGAGCCCGGTGGACACCGACCACAACCCGGCCACCCCGCCGGTCGCGCCCCGCGCGGACGACGACGACACCGCCAGCGCGGACTTCGCCAAGCAGCCCGCGGGCACGTACGACGACGAGATGCTGGCCGCCCACTACATCGCCGGTGACGGCCGGGCCAACGAGAACATCGGCCTCACCGCGGTGCACGACATCTGGCACGCCGAGCACAACCGGCTCGTCGGCGACATCGAGCGGGTACTCACCGAGGACGGCTCTGCCCTGTCCGAGTGGCAGATCGGCGACGCCTGGAACGGCGAGCGGATCTTCCAGGCCGCCCGGTTCGTCAACGAGATGGAGTACCAGCACCTGGTCTTCGAGGAGTTCGCTCGCAAGATCCAGCCGGCGATCAACCCGTTCCAGCCGTTCGCGTTCACCCAGACCGAGCTCAACCCGGCCGTGTACGCCGAGTTCGCGCACGCCGTCTACCGCTTCGGCCACTCCATGCTCACCGAGCAGATCTCGCGGACCCGCGAGGACGGCTCCGACGCCTCGATGTCGCTGCTCGACGGGTTCCTCAAC
Organism: Krasilnikovia sp. MM14-A1004; assembly: GCF_047159485.1. Classification (GTDB taxonomy): domain Bacteria; phylum Actinomycetota; class Actinomycetes; order Mycobacteriales; family Micromonosporaceae; genus Actinoplanes. The sequence continues at coordinate 1,631,349 of NZ_AP038773.1, forward strand.
CCGATCGCCTACACCGACAACGGGACGCTGACGCCCGAGCAGTCGGCCGGCCAGATCGTCATGGGCATGTCCGGCCAGGTCGGCAACGAGCTGGACGAGTTCATGACCGACACGCTGCGCAGCAACCTGCTCGGCCTGCCGATGGACCTGGCCGCGATCAACATCGCCCGGGGCCGCTCCGAGGGTGTGCCGTCGCTGAACAACTTCCGGCGCGAGCTGCACGACAAGACCAACGACGGCCAGCTCGCGCCGTACACCAGCTGGGTGGACTTCGGTGAGCACCTCAAGCACCCCGAGTCGCTGGTGAACTTCGTCGCCGCGTACGGAAAGCACCCCAGCATCGTCGCGGCGACCACCGCCGCCGCGAAGCGGGCCGCCGCCCGTGCCATCGTCGACCCGCAGACCGGTGACACGCCCCCGGCCGACGCCGCCGCGTTCATGAACGCCTCCGGCGCCTGGGCCGCGGCACCGACCGGGCTGGACGACGTCGACCTGTGGATCGGCGGGCTCGCCGAGGTCACCAACCCGTTCGGCGGCCTGCTCGGCAGCACCTTCAACTACGTCTTCGAGGAGCAGCTGACCCGCCTGCAGAACGGCGACCGGCTGTACTACCTGGCCCGTACCCCGGGCATGAACCTGCGCACCCAGCTGGAGGGCAACTCGTTCGCCGAGCTGATCGGGCGCACCACCACCGCGCACAGCCTGCGGGCCGACGTGTTCTCCACCGCCGACTGCACCTTCGAGCTGGCGAACCTGGCCGGCACCGCGGCCGGCTACGCCAAGGACGGCAACGTGGTCGCCGACGACCCCGCCACCGCCTGCGACGAGAGCGCGCTGCTGATCCGCATGCCGGACGGCACCATCAAGTACCGCTCCCGCAACACCGTCGACAAGCCCGGCATCAACTCCCAGTCGACGTTCGCCGGAACCGACGAGCGGGACCGGATCAGCGCGGGCAACGACAACGACACCGTCTGGGGTGGCGAGGGCGACGACGTCATCGAGGGCGGCGCGGGCAACGACATCGCGCTCGGCGGCGAGGGCGACGACATCATCACCGACCTCGGCGGCGACGACATCCCCAAGGGCGGCCCCGGCAACGACGCGATCGACGCGGGCCCCGGCCTGGACATCGTGCTCGGCGGCGACGGCAAGGACTTCACCAACGGCGGTCTCAACGCCAACGAGACGTTCGCCGGCGAGGGCGACGACATCGTCAACGCCGGTGACGGCGAGGACGCCGTCTGGGGCGACTCCGGCGACGACTGGGAAGAGGGCGGCAACTCGCCCGATCTGCTGCAGGGCGACAGCGGCAACCTGTTCTTCCTGGACGACACCAACAAGCCCGGCAACGACGTCCTGATCGGTCAGGGCGGCGACGACGACTACGACATGGAGGGCGGCGACGACATCGGCGTCCAGGGCCCCGGCATCGAGAAGAACGCGGGCGGCTCCGGCTACGACTGGTCCATCGCGGCGCGCCCCGAGCAGGGCGGCGACGACCAGCCGATGGACTCCGACCTGGACCTGCCGCTGCTGCCGCTGGGCATCCTCGCCGTCGGTGTCCGCGACCGCTACAACGAGGTCGAGGCGCTCTCCGGCGGTGTGCACGACGACATCCTGCGCGGCGACAGCGTCACCCCGTCCACCCGTGGCGGCGGCGGCTTCCTCGGCTGCGACGCCCTGGACGCCACCGGCATCGCCCGGATCAAGGGTCTCGACCAGGTCGTCACCAGCCTGCCGACCGCGGCCTCCGCCGTGGGCAACCAGACCGGTCGCCCCTGCGACCTGCACGGCAACGTGTGGGGTGAGGGCAACATCCTGCTCGGCGGGCCCGGCGACGACACCATCGAGGGCCGCGGCGGCGACGACATCATCGACGGCGACCGCTACCTCACCGTCCGGCTCAGCGTCCGCGACGCGGACGGCAAGGAGATCCGCACCGCGAACAGCATGGCCGAACTGCAGGCCGACGTCTTCGCCGGCAAGATCAACCCCAAGGACATCGTCACCGTACGGGAGATCCGCACGGCCCCGTCCCAGGGTCAGGACACCGCCGTCTTCTCCGGCAACCGCGACCAGTACGCGGTCACCCCGGTCGGCGACGCCCTGATCGTCTCCGGCCCCGACGGCACCGACACGGTCCGCAACATCGAGAAACTGCGCTTCGCGGACCAGACCGTCGAGGTCACCGCGGCGACCGCGGCCACCGCCGTCACCGCGTTCGCGGGCGACGCCGAGGCCACCGTCCTGTGGACCGTGCCGGTCGACGCGAGCGGCGCGACCATCACCGGTTTCCAGATCGAGGTCAACGACGGCACCACGACCCGGCTGGTCGACGCGGCCGCCACGGCCACCAACATGGTCGTCACCGGCCTCACCAACGGCGTACCGGTGACCTTCCGGGTCCGCCCCGTCACCACCGCCGGGCCGGGCGAGTTCAGTGCCCCGTCCGCGCCGGTCACCCCGATGGCCGCGCCCGACTCGCCGGTGATCCCGGTCGCGCCGGACGCACCCGTCATCGGCACGGCCACGACCGGCAACGGCACCGCCGTGGCCCGCTGGACCGCACCCGCCCGCAACGGCGGCAGCGACATCTTCGGGTACGAGGTGCAGGCGCTCGACGCCGGCTCCGGCATCGTGCTCGACGTGGACGTCGCCGCGGCGGACGCCACCCAGCTCACCTTCAGCAGCCTGGTCCCCGGCGGGTCGTACGTCTTCTGGGTCCGCGCGGTGAACGCCGCCGGTGCCAGTGAGTTCTCGGCGACCTCCAACGTGGTCACGATCGGCGCCGGCGGTTCGGGCACGCCGGCCGACCCCGGCACCCCGGCGGACCCGGGCACCCCGGTTCCCCCGGTCATCCGCACCGCGCCGGGCCAGCCGACGATCCGGCAGGCCTCGGCGGGCAACGGGGTCGGCACCGTCCGGTGGACCGCCCCCGCGCAGAACGGCGGCGCGCCGATCATCCGCTTCGAGGTGCAGGTCCTCGACGCGAAGGGTGCCCAGGTCGGCAAGCTGCGGACCGCGTCGGCAGCGGCCTCCGTCCTGACGGTGACGGGTCTGAGCAACGGGACGGGCTACCGGTTCCGGGTGCGGGCCGTGAACTCGGTCGGCATCGGCGCCTTCTCGGCCCGCTCGGCCGCGGTGAGCCCGCGGACCGCGCCCAGCGCCCCGAAGCGCCTCACCGCCAGCCGGGGCCCGAAGGGCGGCAAGCTCACCGCGACCCTGCGCTGGACCGCCCCCGCGTCGACGGGCGGCGCGACGGTCACCGCGTACCGGATCACCCGTCAGCGGCTGGACGCCAAGGGCCGCCCGCACGGCGCCCCGGTGGTGATGATGGTGTCGGGTAGCCGCCGCGCGATGTCGTTCACCGTGTCCGGTGTCCGGTCCGGGACCCGCTACCGCTGCACCGTGCAGGCCGTCAACGCGGCCGGTACGGGCCGGGCCCGAGCGGTCACCACGACCGTCCGGTAAGGGGAGAGCAAGGGAACCGGCGGTGCTGTCGACCAGCACCGCCGGTTCCTTTCGTCTCCGGCACCAGCCCGTCGCCCGGTACCGTCCGAAGACATGGGTTACCGGAAGGATCCGCGGGTGGATGCGTACATCGACGCGCTGCCCGACTGGCAGCAGGCGGTCTGCCGGGAGGTGCGCGACCTGATCCACGCCGCCGATCCGGAGATGACGGAGACCATCAAACGCACCGACCGGCCGTACTTCGTGCTGCAGGGCAACGTGTGCGCCCTGCTGGCCGCCCGCGACCACGTCAATGTCTTTCTGTACGACGGCGCGATCGTCGCCGACCCGGACGGCATCATTACGGGCGGCCATGACAACAAGACCGCACGGACCGTGGCGGTGCGGCGGGGCGAGGCGATCAACAAGCGTGCCCTGACCGCCATGGTGCGGCAGATCGTCGCCAACAACCGGGCGGGCGGCTGGCGCAGGCTGAAAGGCGGATGACCGACCGGGGTACGCGACCGAGGCGTGCCGAGCTAGCAGCCGACTCGATCAGGCAACACGCAATGTGAGCGGTCCACGTGAGACGACAATGGAAACCTCGGCGCCGAGCGCCTCGGCGTATGCGCGCAGCGTGTCCAGGCTGTCCACCTGGCCGTGCTCGATCTGGGAGATCCGGGCTTGGCTCACGCCGAGGACGGTGGCCAGTTCTGCTTGAGTGAGGCCAGCGGACTTGCGCATTTCGGCGAGCTCGTGTCCGCGGATGCGCCCCAGGTTCTCGGCGCGAATCGTCGTCCGCTCGGCTTGGGCTTCGGGGCTGGCCAGCCACGGCTCGCGAGCCATTGCCTCAGCCTTCACTTCACTCCATCTCCTGGCGGTCATTTCCCCTCCTCACGCTTGCGTTCGACCTCGTACTGTTCGTACCTGTGCTCCGCCACCGGAATGTTGTCGCGATACCAGCGATTCCATTGGCCCGCCTTGTCGCCGGCGACAAGGATAACCGCGTCCCGTTCCGCGTCGAAGATGAACAGTAGGCGGATCTCCGAACGCCCGGCCGATCCCGGCCGCAGCTCTTTCAAGTTGTGCAGCCTGCTGCCATGAATCCGGTCGACCATGGGCCGACCCAGACCCGGCCCTGCCTCCGCCAGGTGATCGATCGCCTCCATCACCCGGTTGGCGGTGGCCGGATCGGACTCGCATAGATCCAGGAACCAATCCTCGACGGCGTTGACCAGTACAACGTCCCACACAAGATTATAAACTACACCTTATGTTGGTCCGGCAGTCAAGCTGAGAGGTCAGTGTTCGGAGCTGGGCAGGGCACGCGTGGCCACCGGCTGCTGATCGATGGGCTGGCGTGCCTGTTCCGGCTGGAGTCGCAGGCCGGCCGGCGCGCGGCCGGCGGCCTGACGACTTCCTTCCTGTTCGGCCTGCCTCCGGCTGGGGCGGCCCGTCCACCAAGTCGCGGCCGGCGCCGGTCACTGCCCCCAGGGTGGCGTGCCGATCGACGTGCCGTCGGCGGTCCGGCCGATGAACCCGGAACGGATCGCCACGTACACCGTGGCCGGCTGGTCGCCGGGGTTGCACAGCTGGATCGGCTGGCCCGCCGGTACGACGGCGGCGTCGCCGGGGCCGAGCGGCTCGGCGTCCGGGCCGAGTTGGACGGTGCCGGAGACGACCATGAAGACCTCGTCGGAGTCGAGGGTGTGCGGCTCCGGTGACTTGAGCCCCGGTTCCACCGTGAGCAGCCAGGTGCAGATGTCGGCCGAACCGCGGCTGGGTGCGGCCAGCGCGGTGAATTCGACGCCCGGCACCTCGAAGCGTGGGGCCTGCGCGGTGCGGATGATGTGCATCGTTCCTCCAGATAGACAAGCCAGCTTGTCCAAGCTGACTTGTCTATCATGAGGACATGGCGGCACAAGCGCAACCCCTCGATCTCGGCATCCTGCTGGCGCTCGCGTACCAGAACTTCGTCCGCGACCTCCGCAGCCACCTGGCGGAGCAGGGCTTCGACGATCTGGGCCGTTCCGACGGGTTCGTGTTCCGGGCGCTGGGCGCGCGCCCGATGTCCATCAGCGAACTCGCTGTCCGGCTCGACGTGACCAAGCAGGCCGCGGCGCAGATCGTCGACGACATGCAGCGGCGCGGCTACGTCCGCCGTACCCCGGATCCGAACGACAGGCGCGCGCATCGCCTGGAGCTGACCGACCGGGGCGACGCGGCGCTGGCCGCGGCGCGCCGCTTCCATCAGGGCTACGAACGGCGCCTGACGCGCGCGCACGGCGCGGCGGCGATGGGCGCGCTGCGCGACGTGCTCAGCACGCTCGCCGGTGGACCCGACGAGACGCTCGATCCCCGGCTGCGCGCTATGTACCTCTAGCCCGGTTACGCCGGGGCGGCCGGTGGCGGGGTGACCAGCAGGACGCGGTCCTCCCGGACGATGAGCACCCGCCCGTCCCCGCCGACCGCCAGCACCTCGTGCCCGGCCGGGTCGGCGGGCAGGTCGAGGGGCACGCGGTCGAATTGCAGGCACTGCTGCCCACGGCAGCGCCACAGGATCTGCTGCCATGACCCGCGCGCCCGGCCGATCGTGATCCGCGCACCTGGCTGCTGATCCGTGACCGTGCCGGTGGCCACCGCTGCCGTGGCGTAGACGTCGGCACCGGCGACGGTCACCGCACCCGACTCCTTCGCGACGTCGCCGGCCAGGCTGATCCCGCTGCCGCCGACGAACAGCTCGCCGCCCCGCAGCGACACGACGTTCTGACCGGGGGCGGTCGGCATGCTCCACCGTGCGTCGGGCGGCGCGGCGTCCGTATCCGTCGCCCGAGGGTTGGCGCAGGTGACCGGCTCGCAGGTCACCACGTGCACGGAGCGCCCGGTCCAGAACGCGGCGACCGGACGCCCATCGGCGCCGATCGACAGCCGGCCGCGCTGGTCGTTCGGGAAGCCGTCACCCGGCGTGCGCTCGACGGTGCCGACCACGTGCCGCTCGGGCTTGTCGCAGGGCACCTGCGCGCATCGGATCAGCGAGATCGTGTACGTGGGCCGCCCCGGCCGGTCCTCCGGCGACGGCATCGCCAGCGCGAACCAGATCGCGCCGTCGGGCGCACTGGACGCGGCGAATTCCGGCCAGCCGAACGGTTCCCTGGCCGAGGCGCGGACCGGCAACCACGCTCGGGTGCAGCCGGTGCGCGTGCACCGCCCGTACTCGATGAAAGGCCCGCCGTTGTCCATGCCGCCGCTGGTCGTCGCCGTGACGACCGTGCCGTCCGCACCGACGCCGGTCGAACTCATGCCCTCGACCGCCGAGGGAACGGCGACCTGGTCGACGTAGCGGTCGCACAGGTCGGTGTCGCAGAACCGCACCACGGTATTGGTGACGATGACCGGATGCTGCCCGGCCGGCCACTCCGCGGCCACGGCGCCTCCGGGCGGTCGGGTGGACCGCAGCGCGGGCGCGCCGTAGGGGTTCGCCGCGGCGACGCCGGTCGACACCAGCACGGGGAGCGCCATCGCGCCCAGGCCGAACCAGACCCAGCCCACCCGCCGGCCGGCCAGCGGCGCCAGCCGGGCATCGACCGCGCCGAGATCCGTGGCACACCGCGCCCCGACCTGCCGGACATAGACGTGGGCGAGGATGCCCGCCTGGACGGCGACGACACCGGTCAGCAGGACCGCGTCGAACACATCGGTCACCGCGGGCCGGGTCGTCAGCGTCTCCAGCCGGTCGACGACGGACGAGGCGAGAGCCGGACACACGACGCCGCCGAGCAGGAACGCCCCGGCGGTGCCGAGCACCCGCCCCCTTGTCAGCTCCCACGCGGAGCCGCCGAACACCCGGGTCGCCACGCCCAGCAGCATCCGCGCCGCGGTCAGCGCGACCAACGCCAGCGCCGCCACCACGACGATGATGCCGAGCGGAGCCTCGACCGCGCCGGCGACACCGGCGACCACCCGGATCGGGAGAACGATGGCGCCGCCGACCGCGCACATGCCCAGCGCCAGCACCGGGAACGTGCGGCAGGCCACCATCAACGCCCGGAACGGATCCACCGGGCGCTCGCGCAGCGCACCGACCAGGGCCACCGTCCCCGCGGTCAGCGCCAGCAGCCAGGCGACACCGGTCAGCGCCAGCTTGAGCCACACCCGCAGGTCGGCCGGGCCGCCGACGAGCAGGCCGCCGTCGACGACCACCATCTGGTCGCGGCCCATCGACAGATCCAGTGCCAGCGAGCCGATCAATGACAGCGCGAGCGCGGGCAGCACCGCGGCCAGCAGCCGATCCCCGTGGATCAACGCCAGCCGATAGCCGCTCAGCGCGTTGCCGAGCACGGCAGGCCGACCGAGGTGGGATGCATCGGCGCAGGATAGCCTCGGGACACAAACGGGGGTACGGGAGGAGGGCGGGTGGCTGACGCCGACGACGTTCGCCGCCTGGCGCTGGGTCTGCCGCACGTGGTGGAGATCGCCAGCGACGGGTTCGACTTCCGCGTCGCCGACAAGGGTTTCGTCTGGTCCTACCCCGAGCGCAGGCCGGGAAAGCCGCGGGTGATCCGCACCGACGTCGCGGTGCTGTACGTGGGCGACGAGGCCGAGAAGCAGGCGCTGCTGCTGGGCGAGCCCGATCTGTTCTTCACCACCGCCGGGTACGACGGCCTGCCGCTGGTGATGCTGCAACTGCCGCGGGTGAGTGTCGAACGCCTGAGCGAGCTGGTGACCGACGCCTGGCGCATGCGCGCGCCGGACGAGCTGCACGCCGAGCTGGAAGCGGATGACGTCTGACGTTCAGCCCCACTCGGCGGTCACGGCGTCGCCGACGTCGACGAGGCGTTGCGCCAGCCCGTCCACGTCGGCCTCGCGGTGGCGTACGCCGATGAAGCACGGCCGGATCGCGAACCGGCCGTCCACGACGGTGCTGGTCGGCAGGTAGCCGGTGCCGCGCCAAAGGCGGCGCAGCAGTTCCTCGTTGAGCCGGTCCAGCTCCGCGTCGCCGACCGGGTGCGCCGGGCGGTACCGCACGCAGGCCACCGACAGTTCCGGCTCGGTCAGCGCCTCCAGGCGGGGATGGTCGCGGGCCAGCTCGGTGAGGCGGCGGGCGTACCCGACGTGCCGGCGGATCCGCTCGTGCAGGCCCGCGCGGCCGATCTCGTGCAGCACCGCCCAGACCAGGACGCCCCGCGGCGGCGCCGACAGCTCCACGCCCATGTCGTCGTAGTGCACACCGAACTCCTCGAACGGTGAGGCCACCGCGCCGTGTCCGGGCATCGCCAGGTACGCCGCCGGGGTCTGGGTGAAGCACCGGTGCAGCAGTTGCGGGTCGCGCACGTACGTGGCGGCGCAGCCGACGCCCGTGGCCAGCCACTTGTGCGGGTCCACGATCCAGGACTGCGCGCGGCGCATCCCGTCGAAACGGTCGGACATTTCCTGGACACCGGCCGCGGGCAGACCGTAGGCGCCGTCGACGTGCAGCCAGACGTCGTGGCGTTCGGCGATGTCGGCCAGCGCGTTCAGCGGGTCGATCGCCCCGGTGTTGGTCGTGCCCGCCACGCCCACGACGGCGACCGGAACGGCCCCGGCGGCGACGTCCGCGTCGATCAGGTCGGCCAGCAGGTCGGGGCGGATCCGCTGGTGCGCGTCGACCGGTACGGCCCGGACGCCGTCGCGGCCGAGTCCCAGCACCGCGGCGGCCCGCTGGATGGTGTGGTGCGCCTCGGCGCTGGCGTAGATCCGGCCGCGGGCGCCGGGCGGCAGGCCGTCGCGGCCGACGTCGACGCCGCGCCGCTCGAACGCGGACTGGCGGGCGGCCCCGAGGGCCAGCAGGTTCGCCACCGAACCGCCGCTGCTGTAGACCCCGGCGACCGGCTCGTCCAGCCCGCAGAGCCGGGCCAGCCAGCGCAGCGAGACGTCTTCGAGCAGGTTGAAGGCGCTCACCGCGTACCGCTGGGGGCTGGCCAGGGCGGCCGCGAACTGGGCGACGGCCGGTACCGCCGGTGGGCCGGTGGTGATGAAGCCGGTGAACCGGGGTGCGCCGACGGGCAACCCGTTGGCGACGACCCGGTCGGCCAGTTCGGCGAGGGTCGCCGGGGCGCCGGCGCCGTGTTCGGGCAACGGCGTGTCCAGCGCCGCCCGCCAGCTCTCGCGGCGGCGGGCCGGCCCGGTGACGTCGGTGAACTCCAGCCAGCGCTCCAGGGCCGGCAGAACCGTGAGGGTGGCCTCGGTCAGCCCGAGCGCGGCCTCGCGGCCCTCTGTGCACTCGCCCATGAGGCGAGCATGCCACCGCCGGACGGCCGGTCCTTGCGAACCGCGCCGCCACCACCGGGACGGGCAACCGGACGTGTCCCCGCCCACGTGTCAGGTATTTGCTTCAACCCCGCGCGCACCGGGCCGATCGGTTTTCGGAACGACTGACCGGTGGAGGACGGCGTGATGGACCCGGAGGAGCTGTCGGCTGCGCTGCTGGCCCTGGAGGACCAGATCGTCCTGAACATCGAGGCCTGCCATGCCGCCGCGGTCGACCTCGAACGGCGCGCCTCCGCCCTCGGCGACGAGGGGCTGCTGGTCCGCGCCCGCCTGTGCGCGGCCGGGATGCTGCTGCGCACCGGCGACATCGCCACCGCCGCACGGCAGATCCACGCCCTGCACCAGTGGGCCGTCGCGCACGGCGACCGCCGGTTGCAGTCGCGTACCCACATGGCGTGCGGGAACGTGCAGCGGCTGGCCGGTGACGCGGCCAAGATGCTGGAGCACGCGCTGAGCGCGGTCGAGCTGCTGGACGAGACGGCGACGCCGTACATGCAGGTGGCGCACCGGCTGCGGCTGGCCGAGGCGCTGGTCCTCAACGGCCCGGTGGACTCGGCCCGGCCCCGGTTCCGCCAGGCCGAACAGCTGGCCCGGGAACTGGAGCAGTGGGAGCTGCTCACGGTCGTGCTGAACAACTGGGCGTACTGCGAATTCACGGCGGGGGAGTTCGCTCGCGCCGAGCAGGTGGCCGCGCGGCTCACGGCGCACGCGGCGGAGCACGGCTTCGACCTGGACCCGACGGCCCTGGACACCATCGGCGGCATCCAGATCGAGAACGGCCAGTACGCCGAGGCCGAACGCACCATGCGGCAGTGCATCGCCCGCTACCACGCGGGTTACAGCGACGACGCCGACGACATGGCCGAATACCTGCTGACCCTGTCCCGCGCGCTGCGCGGCCTGGGCGACCTGGACGGCGCCCAGGCGAGCCTGGACTCCTCCCGGAAGCTGTGCACGGAGCGGGACCTGCACGAGGTCATGGTGCGCGTACACCAGGAGCAGGCCGAGATGTACGCGGCCCGCGGCGACTTCGGCGCGGCGTTCGCCGAACAGAAGGTCTTCTTCGACGCCCGCGAGAACCTGCGTTCGCAGCAGCGCGAGGCGCAGGCGCAGACCCGGCACGCGATGTTCGAGACCGCCGAGGCGCGCCAGGAGGCCGAGCAGTTCCGCGAGCAGGCCCGCCGCGACCCGTTGACCGGGCTGCGCAACCGCCGCTACGTCGACGAGGAGTTGCCCGCCCTGGTCGCCACGGATCCGGACCTGGTGGTGGCGATCGCCGACGTCGACCATTTCAAACGGATCAACGACACGCTGTCGCACGACACCGGCGACCAGGTCCTGGTACGCGTCGCCAAGCTGCTGGAGTCCGAACTCGCCGCGGTCGCCCCGGACGGGTTCGTGGCCCGGCTCGGCGGCGAGGAGTTCCTGATGGTGCTGCCCGCGACGGCGCTGGCCGCCGCGACCACGGCCGTCGACGGGATCCGGCAGGCCGTCAGCGACCACGACTGGCGCGACATCGCCGGGGAGCTGCCCGTCACCGTCAGCATCGGTGTGGCCGGGGTGAACGAGACGTCGCCGCGCAGCCAGTCGGCGGCACTGTCCACGGCGGACCGGAACCTCTACGCGGCCAAGGGCGCGGGACGCAACCGCGTCGTCGCGGGTACGCCCCGCGAACGGCGGCCCCGCGCCTACCGCGACCGCGACTGACCCGCCGCCGGGCACACATCTGGCCGGCCACCCCGGGCCGGCCAGACGTGTGCGAGGCGGTGCGGTTACCGGTTGCCGTCGAGGACGGGTGGCGGCTTGCCGACGTACACCGCCGCCGCCTTCTCGCCGAGCACCGCGACGTCGAGCGTGCAGGCATCGATCCAGGCGTCCTGGACCTCGGCCTGGCGGCAGATCGACATTCCCCGTTCGCGGAGCTTCGGGTCGAGGTCCTGCGCGAAGAACGGCTTCGCGGGGTTGCTCTCCTCGACCTTGGTGCCGCACGGAGCCAGTAGCGAGTCGGTCGGCGTGACCCGCCAGCTGTCGCCGTAGCGGTAGTACAGGTCGTCGAAGGAGAGCGGGACCTGGAACACGGTCCCGTCGCTGGCTTCGAGGAGCTGCACGTTGTTGTCCGGGTTGCCGAGCAGCCCGCGTACCTTCGTCGGCCAGGTGCCGACACCCACCGACACGTCCATGTAGTCGGGTGCGCTGTGCGGGGTGATCCGGACGCTGTTGCCGCTCTGATCGGTCACCACGTACGCCCCGCCGGTGAGCCAGATGTCCACACCGGACGGCAGCGACAGCGGTTTGCCCTCCCGGATTTGGACACCCTTGCCGTCCACCACGAGCCGGGGCCCGCCGCAGACGGCCACCGCAGTGCCGCCCATCCGCGTCGCGACGGCCTGGTTGACGGAGGCGTTCGGCCACGTCGGCGCGCCGGACACGTGTCGTGCCTGCACCTCGAAGTCCGGCCCGGTCTGCGCCAGCTCGAAGTCGCCGACGGCCTGGAAGTCGTACGCCAGACCGGCGACGGTGTGCGCGTGGACGTCACCGATGGTGGTGGCCGCCGCGCAGTTCGTGGCGGCGCCGCCGACGGTGTCCTCGACGAACCGTACGGCCGGGCCGGGCGGCGTCCACACCGGGGCGGGCGTACCGAAGCTGAGGTTGTTCTTCTCCGCCGTGAACCCGGTGGCCACGCAGATCGGCGCCGCCGTACCCCCGTAGATGGTCCTGGTGCGCACGGTCAGCGCCGCGCCCGGGTTGAAGCTGGCCGTGCCGCCGCCGGCGCTGTTGCCGCCGTAGCCGAACACGTTGAACTCGGCGGTGTCCCAGCCGACGGCCGCGTTGACGGCGTTGTCACCGACCCGCGTGTACGCCGTGGCACCGTCGAACAGGGTGACGCTGTCGCCGCCCGCGGTCGCCTGACCGGACAGGCTGAGCGAGCCCAGGTTGGTGATCGGCTGGTTGGGTACGCCGACCGCGCCGCCCGTGTTGTTCTTCCAGCAGTAGATGTCCGAGTCGCCGACGAACGAGAACGTGTTCCAGCCGACCCCGGCGGGGCACGGCGCGTTGTACTGCAGCAGCCAGTACTGGATGAACGCGACGCCGGAGGAGCCGTCGTTGCCGTACACGAACTGCTCCCAGCCCTGGCAGGCGGGGTTCGGTGAGCCCGCACATGCCGTGCTGGCGAAGAAGTTGGTGTTGAGCTGCAACGTGTACGCGTTCGCGATCGACGGCCCGGAGTTGCCGATCGGCCCGCTCTCGCTGGTCACATTGACGACACTGTCGAACGAGCCGATCGCGGTCGAGATGAACCCGCTCGGCACCCGCGCCGCGATGTCGCTGCCGTTGCCGATCACCAGCGGTCGCGGCCCGCGGTGCGGCGGCTGCGGAATCTCGGGTGCGGTGGCGCACCGCACCGTCCGCCAGGCGAGCCGCGGATAGGTGGCTGTGTAACAGCCCCGCCCCGGCCGGGGGGCCGCGGCGATGCCGGCCTGCCAGTCGCGCCGGGCAGGCTGCGCCGCGCTGGCCGGCGCCCAGAGGGTGGACGCCAGCAGGGTCATCAGCGCCATGGCGCCGAGCACCATGGTCCTCGTTCTCCGTGTGCGGTTGAATGTCATGGCCGTTCCTCTCCTCACGAGCTGGTGAACGCCCGGGGTGGATCGACCAAGCAGACGGCGATCGCCGCTGGCGAATCAACGCCGCGGCTGCTTCCGAAGTGCCGTCAGTCCGCTGGTGTCAGATAGCCGAACTGGCGCATCAGCTGGCGCACCTTCGCCTCGCGCTGGGTCTGGCCCAGCCGCCCGTACAGGCGCAGCGCCTCGGCGAAGTTGTCCCTGGCCCGCTCGAACTGCTCCTGGGCGTGGTAATCGGCACCGATGCACCGGTGGGTGATGGCGAGGATGTGCTCGTTGCTGGTGTCCACGGCGATCGCCTTCGCCTCGTGGTGATAGCGCAACGCCGTCTCGACGCCCAGCTCGAACGTGGCCGAGCCGAGGTTGTTGAGGAAGATGGCCTCCGTCGCCCGGTCGCCCAGGGCACGGCTGAGCTGGACACCGCGCTCGGTCAGCTCCCGCACGCGGGCGTAGTCGTGCCGCCGGAACGCCGCGACGCTGTGCGCCTCCAGGACCCGCATCGTGCCCGCATCGTCCCCCTCGGCCAGCGCGTACGCCTCCGCGAACGTCTGTTCGGCCGGATCGTGGTGCCCCGCCTCGGCCAGCGCCTTGGCGATGACACTGAGCATGATGACCCGGCGCTGCGCGGTCGGCGCCAGCGCGAGCGCGTCGCGGTAGAAGCCGACCGCCTCGTCGAACTCCCCGGCGTTGAAGGCGGCGTTGCCGCGCTTGCTCAGCAACAGGTGCAGCCGTTCGGTGGCCTGCTCGCCGCGGCTGGAGTCGATGGCGGCGTCGAGCATCCGCAGCAGCGCCAGCGTGTGCCCGTGCGTGTCCAGATACCCGCGACCGGCCAGGGCTTCCACGATCGCGACGACGTCGTCGTCCGCGCCGCGCCCGGCCGCCGCCACCACGTTGTCGAGGTCGCGGGCGATCACCGCGTGGTCGTCGGCGTAGGCCGCCACGAATGCGCGGACCGCACCCACCGCCGTCGTCGCCCCGTCGCTGCGCAGCACCGTGCGGGCGTAGCTGACGGTCAGATCATGGATCACGTACGCGCCGCCCGAGCGCTTGGCGAAGCTCACGTCGACCAGGGCGTTGAGCGCCGACCGTGCCCGGCCCGGGCCGATGCCCAGGTAGCAGGAGAGCAGTTCCGGTGTGACGCTGCCGCTGAACAACGCGCCGACCGCGGCCAGCGCGTCCCGGGCGTCGGCGTGCGGCAGCGCGCCGATCGTGGTGTCCAGCAGGCGGCGGCCGTTCTGCCGCCCCGGCGCGGCGAACCCGGCGGGCATCTCCAGCTCGTGCGGCGAACCGTCGACGTCGCGGCGCAGCTCGGCCGGGGTCAGCGCGTACTGGCGCAGGCGATGCCCGGCGATCTCGATCAGGTACGGATGGAACCTCAGATCCCGGCAGAGCGCCTCGGCGTCGGGTTGCGCCGCGACGGCGTCGTCGTGCGCGTGGTGGGCCAGCAGGCGTACCGCCTCGGCCGCCTCCAGGCCGTCCACCTCCACCTGATGCGCGAGGCCCAGCCGGAGCCGGGAGGTGACCAGCACTGCGACGTCGGCCGGTATCGCCTGGAGGACGGTGTGCAGCGCGGCCGGGTTCCACACGTCGTCCAGGACGCACAGTCGGATCCCGGACTGCGAGAGCTGGCCCGCGATCGCCAGCAGGCGGGAATCGCCGCCCGGTGGCAGGGCCTCCCCGGTCCCGAACGCCGTGGACAGGCACCGGGCCAGCCCGTCCAGGACGACGTCGGCGTCGGCGTCACCGACCCGCATCCAGACGTACGGCCCCCGGTGCGCGTCGACGCACCGGTCGGCGACGGTCGCGGCGATCGCGGTCTTGCCGGCGCCGCCCAGCCCGTACAGCAGGACCCGGCCGTTGCCGTCCAGCCAGGCGGTCACCGTCTCGATGACGCGTTGTCGGCCGACCATCAGCTCCGGGCGGTTCAGCCGGTTCGCCGCGGTGTCGAACAGGATCACGTCGAGTCTGGTCGTACTGTCGTCGTCGGTGGCGGCCGACCAGACCGGCCCGGAGCCCGCCGGTGCGGCTGGCACGCCCGCGCGGCGGTCGTTGCGGACCGTGGCCGCCGACCGCCGTAGCCGCTCTGCCCGCGCCGGGTCACCGCCCAGGAACCCGACGACGGCTTCGAGCCGTTCCGGCCCGATGGGGCGGGCCGCGGTGAAGAACGCGGACACCGTGCCCGCGGCCAGCCCCACCGCCTTGCCGATCCGGGCCATCGAGGGCTGACCGTGCACGCGGTGCAGCTCGTCCAGGTACTCCAGCAGCTCGCGCTCCGGGCCGTCGGCCGGCCACCGGTGCTTGCTGAATCCGGCCACAGCTCCTCCTCGCGCCCACGATCCATCCAACCGCACCCGCGCCACGGGCCACACACTGCTGTCGTCCTGCCGATCCTCAGCAATCCGACCGCAAACCGTCAGCATTGCCGCCGCACCCCTGTCCGGCGCCCGGACCGGTGCCGCAGGCTGACCGGCATACCGAATCGGGGGAGGAACCGATGACGATCACCGCACTAACTCATGCCGACCCGGCTCATGCCGACCCGGCCGACCGCGTCGCGCTCGCCCGGCCCTGCCGTGCCGTCGCGCCCCCGCTCCGGCCCCGGCTGCGGTTCACCGGCTTCGGGGTGTTCCGGGCCGACGTGGACGGGGCCCGGATCCTGCTGCCGCCGATCAGCCGGACCATGCTGGCCCGCCTGGTGCTGGCCCGCGGCGGCCTGGTCTACGCCGACGACCTGTACCGCGACTGCTGGGGCGATCCATCGGCGGTGGTCCGGCGCGAGCAACGCGTCGCCGTGCACAAGCGCATCGGCGAACTGCGCCGCTGCCTCGCGCCCGGCACCGACGGCACGGCCCTGCTGGTGACCGAACGCTCGGCCCGCACCGGCTACCGCCTGCTGCTCGACGACGACCAGGTCGACCTGCACGTCTTCGCCGACCTGGTGTTCCGGGCCGCCGCCGTCCAGGACGCGGTGGCCGTGGACCTGCTGGGGCGCGCGCTGGCGATGTGGACCGAGCCGCCGCTGCTCGGCCTGCCCGACGCCGGGTTCGTCCGCGACCGCGTGTCCTGGCTGACCGACCTGCGCGACAGGGCCTGCCGGGACCTCGCGGCCGTCTGCGGCGCGCTCGGCCGTGGGCGCGACGCGCGGGCCGCGTTCGACCGGCTGCAGGCACGCCACTGCACCGACGCCGGCCTGCGAGACCTGATCGACAGCCTGCGCGGCGATCGATAACCCGTCACATCCATTGCGTACGGCCGCCGCGCGGACCAGGCTGCCGGTAGCCGCGGAATCGCCGGAGGTTTCCATGACACGCCCGTACGGGGCCCTGCTGGCCCTGCTCGTCCTGATCGGACCGGCCGCCGCCGGTGGCGCCGCGGCGGCCGGTCCACGGCTGGACCCCTCGCGGCCCGGCGACGTCGCCGTACTCGTGGTCGACGACTTCGGGCTGGGCAAGGACCCTCAGGCCAAACCGGGCGACCGCGACGAGAACTGCACGGTCGGGACCAACGACGTCGGATCCAACGGGGCGGGCGACGACCTGCCGGTCTCCACGTACGCCCACGGCGAGATGGTGTACCGCGTGCTGGCCGACGAACTGACCGCCGACCTGGGCCAGCCGCCGATCGGCTCCACGACGACACCCCGGCCGGCGCCCGGCCCGCCCATCGAGACGGCGACCGATTGGAAGTTCCCGATCGGCGGCGCGTACCACCGGGCGCGGCTCGTCGCCGTGCACACCGACAGGTACCGGACCGACGACATGCTCGACGCGATCCGGGACCGGATCACCACCCTGCGGCGCGACGGCTTCCAGCGTTTCGTGCTCAACATGAGTTTCGTGGTCGTCCCCTGCGACGTCGTCAGCTGGCTGAACGACGCGGATCTCGACACCCTGCTGCAGACGTACGACGCCATGATCCAGAAGGATCCGGCGTTGAAGACCGGCCTGCTCGCCTACCTCGATCCGGCGGGCGACCTCGACCCCGCCCTCGTGCGCGGCGGCGACTTCACCGCGACCGTGCTGCGCGACGACGCGCTCCTGCCGATGCGCACCTACCTGGCGGGCGCGTTCTACGAAACCATCGACATCCGCGACTTCGCCGTGAAGGAGCGCCCGCTGTCGACGATCTACGACGACCCGGCCTGGCGCAGCTTCCGCAGCCAGTTCGTCGAGCCCGGGGCCTCCGGCGCCAGCCTGAAGGTCATTCCGGTCGGTGCGGCCGGCAACGGCGTGAAGTACCCCGACCCCAAGGCCGACCCCGACCGGGCCCACGACCCGGCGAACCTGATCCGGCGGGGCCTGCCGTTCCCGTTCGCGCCGGCCCTGTGGGACTTCGTGGTCAGCGCCAGCGCGGACGGCGACAAGCAGGTGACCGCCCGGCTCAACTCCGGCGAGGTCACGCTCGACGGCACCGGCCCGGCGCTGGTGCCGGGCAGCTTCGGCACCTCGTTCGCGGCGCCGCGGCTCAGCGCGCTCGAAGCGAAGTTCCTGGCGGAGACCGGCACGGTGGTGTGCGGCGGCACTCCACCGCTCGGGTACGTGGACCTCAGTGGCAGCCCTGTCCTCGACCTGGCCGTGAACTCGCCGTGGAAGAACCGGGACAGGGCCGCCTGGCCCGGCATCTGCGGTTCGTTCCCGACGTAGGCGTTACGCGGGTCGCAACCCGTCCGGCGCCGGGGCCTCCCGGCGCTCTGCGTGCCCGTAGCCGCGGGCCGGCCTGCGCCGATTCTGGGCGGGCGCCGGGGGAGGGGCGCTGCGGCGGCCCTTGCGGGCGTACAGATCCGCGTCGGCGTGGGCGTACAGGGCGTCGAAGTCGCTGCCGTGCGGGCCGAGGGTGGCCGTACCGATGCTGGCGGAGGTGCGCTCGGCCAGCGCCGAACGCAGCCGGTCGGCGATGGCCGCCGCCTCCGCCGTGTCGGCGCAGGCGAGCAGGACGACGAACTCGTCACCGCCGAGCCTGCCCACCACGTCGGACGGCTCCACGTGCTCCCGCAGGGTCCCGGCGACCCAGGTGAGCAGCGCATCGCCCGCCGCATGCCCGTGCCGGTCGTTGACCTCCTTGAAGCGATCCAGGTCCAGGATCAGCAGCGAGAGATCGGAATGGGCGCGTCCCAGCGTGGCGGCGAACTGCTGCTCGAAACCGTGCCGGTTGAGGATGCCGGTCAGCGCGTCCATGCGCGACAACTCGGTCAGCCGTCGGCGCTGCCGCCCGGCCTCGGCGCCCTGCGACCCGCACGCCATGGTCACCGCGATCGTGCCGCCCAGCTGCACCGCGACGTGCCAGGGACTGGCCGCGCCGACGAACACCGCGACGGCCAGGTAGCAGCTGGAGATCAGGCCCAGCAGCGGCACACCGACCCGCGGCGGCGTGCTCAGCGAGATCAGTGGCATGGGCGCCAGCAAGCCGACCGCCAGCGCGCTGGTCGCCCCACCGCTGAACGCGACGATGCCGGTGGAGAGCACGAACTCCACCAGGCCGAAGCTCGCCATCCACCAGAGCAGCGCGGCCGATCGGCTGAGCCATTCGGCGCCGGCCACGACCAGCGCCCCCAGCAGCCAGCCGGCCGCCAGCAGTACGCCCATCCCGATGCGGTGCGGATGCCCCTGCGCGAACAGCAGGACGTAGCCGAGCCCGACCGTACAGACCGAAACCCCCAGCCAGCCGCCGTCCGCGACCGAACGGCGGCGCCGCTCCCGTCCGGTGACCGCCGGGGTCGTCCGCCGCTCGACCTGAACCCGCGCCCGCGCCGCCGGCTCACCGGACAGCTCGCCGGGCTGGCGGGCGAGTTTGTCGGCGTAGACGCGCTCGTCGGCGAGCTGCCGCAGCGCCGCCAGGCTGTCCGCGTCCGCGGGATACGACGCGTAGCCGATGCTGGCGGGCGACACCGCGTCGAGGTCGGCGCGCAGCCGATCCACCACCGAGCGCGCGTCGTCGGCGTCCGCGTCGACGAGCACCGCCGCGAACTCGTCCCCGCCGATCCGGCCGACCGAGTCGTTACCCCGGATGCCGCGCGCCAGGGTCCGGCCGGTCCAGGCCAGCATCTCGTCACCGGCCCGGTGACCGTGCCGGTCGTTGACCTCCTTGAACCGGTCGAGGTCGGCCAGGACCAGGGTGACCGGCCCGCCCCGGCGTGCCGCGTCCGCGAACTCGGTCTCCAGGCGCTCGTCGAAGCCACGCCGGTTGAGGCACCCCGTCAACGCGTCGATTCGCGAGACCTCGCCCAACCGCCGCCGCAGCGACGCCAGCGCCGCCGAGTGCCGCATGGCAAGGTAGGCCACCCCGCCGTAGGTGAAGGCGAAAACCCAGGCGAAGCCCGGCGGCGCGGCGCCACCGGCCAGCGCCACCGTCGCGTACGCCGCGACGCACAGCAGCGCCATCGGGGCGAACATCCGCGCCGGAAGCACGACGGCGAAGAAGACCAGCGAGAACAACTCCAGGGCACCGAGCGGACTGGTCACGCCGCCGTCGAGCAGGGCCAGCCCGGACACGCCGAGAAGGGACACGACAGCGCTGGCCAGCTGGATCGGCACCCGCAGCCGCGAACGCGCCACCGCGGGAGCGCTCGCCCACGCCAGCAGCCCCAGAAGGGCCATGCCGGCCGCGACGGCCAGCATGACCGGGCGGTGCGGCCCGTGCGGCGTACCCAGGATGTAGATCATCGCCGCCGCGGGCGACAGCATGGTACGCAGGGCGCTCGCCCTGATCCTGCCCTGACGACGGGAGGCGGCACCCCTCCACACCGAGGGCAGCATGCGCGCGGACCTTCTTTCCAGTCGGAATGCAGGAAATATCGGCCGCGCGGGGGTGGATCTGAGCTAAGACCTACCTGACCCGGCGCGACGGTCACCCGCTGAGCGGGCCAGCCGACGGGCAGTGATCCACCTCTCGATTTCCTGGGCGAGCCACACTTTGCCCATGGCCAGCTTGGCCGCAGGAGCGGGGAAGTCACTCCGGAGGGTGAGCTGGTATGTCCGTTGCCGGCTGACTCCCAGCCGAACGCGGATCTCGTGCGCCCCCATGAGATCTGGTCCCATGTCAACCATGTCCACGACCATAGCGCACGACTAGAGTCAGGGGAAGGGTGACGCGTACGCCGGAAGCGTGACGGTCGACAGCGGGGCCGTCGGTCGGAAGGCGGCCGTGAGACCGTTCGGGGAGGCGGACGTACGAGCGGGGAGATCCGATGGTCACGGTCCCGGCGGGCAGCACGCTCCTGCTGCGGTGCCCGGGCGAGCAGCCGCTCGCGCTGATCACGATGGCCGAGGTCAGCGCGCCGTTCCTGGCCGAGCTGCCGCCGATACCGGTGCTCAGCCCGGACGGCACCCGCCGCTTCGGCATCCTCGAACTGGTCAGCAGCGCCGGTGTCACCTGGGCCGAGGCGGAGTTGCGTGACGGCACCCTCACCCTCACCGGCGACCCACCCACCGACGTGGTCCAGCGGCGCGGAGCCGCCCGGCGCCCCGGCACGTACGCCGCGACGGGCACCGTCCAACTCGACACCGAACCGGGCCACCGGCTGGTGGCGGTGTCCGGTCAGGTCGAGGACGTGTCCACCAGCGGCCTGCTGCTGCGCGCCGCGCCCGCTGACAGCCTCCATCTGCCACCCGGCATCGTGCGGACCCTGCTGCACATCAGCATGCCGTGGGGCGACATGGCGGCGACCATCACGACGGTCGACCAGCGGGCCGACCAGTTGCGCGGCACGTACGAGTCGATGGACCCGGCCGACGAGGCGGCCCTGCGCGCCTTCTGCGCGGAGCGCTGAGCACCGGAGTTCCGGCGCGCGACGGCGTTGATCACGGTTGATATCATCCGGCCGGATGACGCGGGCCGAGCACGGCCGGCTGGAGATGTCGGGTAGGTCCGTATGACGATGCTGGATAGGGTACGCGGCGAATTCATCGATATCGTCGAGTGGCTGGACGGCAGCCGCGACACGATCGTGTGGCGGTTCCCGCGGTATCACAACGAGATCAAGATGGGCGCCCGCCTCGTGGTGCGCGAATCGCAGGTGGCCGTGTTCGTCAACGAGGGCACCATCGCGGACGCCTTCGGTCCCGGCACGCACACCCTGCACACCCAGAATCTCCCCGTACTGTCCACTCTCAAGGGATGGAAGTACGGCTTCGAGTCGCCCTTCAAGGCCGAGGTGTACTTCGTCAACACCCGGCAGTTCACCGACCTGAAGTGGGGCACCCAGAACCCCGTCATCGTCCGGGACCCGGAATTCGGCATGGTGCGGCTGCGCGCCTACGGCGCGTACACCCTGCGCATCGTCGATGCCCGGCGATTCCTCACCGAGCTGGTGGGCACGGACCCGGAATTCCGTTCGGAGGAGGTCGCCGGTTACCTCCAGCAGTTGATCGTGAGCCGGTTGACCTCATCGCTGGCCACCGCACACGTATCCCTACTCGACATGGCAGCCCACCAGGAGGCCATCGGTACGCAGCTCACCGAGGCGCTCGCCGAGCAACTCGCCCCGATGGGCCTGAAGATTCCCACCGTCATCGTGCAGAACATCTCGGTGCCGCCCGAGGTGGAGCAGGCGCTCGACCGGCGTACACAAATGGGCATCATCGGCGATCTGCAGCGATACACGACGTTCCAGACGGCCAACGCCATCCAGGACGCCGCCCGGAACCCCGGCGCGGCCGGGACGGGTACGGGGCTGGGCGTCGGAATGGTCTTCGGCCAGCGCCTGGGTGGGGCCGTCGACGGAAACACCGGCCGCGCGTCAGTGCCCATGCAGCCGCCGCCGTTGCCGGTGACCCCGCAGTGGTACGTCGGTGTGGACGGCAGTCAGCACGGACCATTGGACCTCGGCACTGTTGCCGCGCAGGTGGGCGCCGGTGCGGTCACCCGGGAAACGCTGGTGTGGCGGGCCGGAATGGCTCAATGGGCCCCAGCCGCGGACATACCCGAGCTTGCGCACCTGTTCGCCAACACGCCGCCCCCGATGCCCCGATGACCGGCCCGATGCAGTCCGCCGCCGTCTCCTCCAACTGCCCGTCCTGCGGAGCCGCGATGGAGGTCGACCAGGACGCCGGTCTCCTGCGATGCCCGTACTGCCGGCGGGAGGTTCCCATGCCGGCGTCGCAGGCCGCCGGGACCGCGTGGCCCTTCGGCGCGGGCGGCACACCGCGCATCACCATCACCACGACACGGACGCCACCGGCCCAAGTGGACCGTCAACAGCTGATGCGGGTGCTGGTCATCGTGGGGGCCTTCGTGGCGATGGGATTCCTCGTGCCGACTGTTCTCTCGTTCTCGTTCATTGGTTCGCTCTTCGGTTCGGGCGGTACGGACGAGGTGGCGGTTGGGGAGACGGCGAAGGTCATGTCGTTCGAGGCGACGGTCCGTGGCGTCGACTGCACCAAGCAGGAGATCACCAAGCCCGACGACCCGGCGACCCCCTACGACGACTCCAGCACGGAGAAGGCCAAGGGCAAGTTCTGCGTGGTCTCCTTCTCGGTGAAGAACGTCGGCGAGAAGACCGACAGCTACCCGACGTGGGGCTTCGAAGCGACCAGCCCCACGGAACGGGTGTTCGACCGCAGCACCACCGCTGAGGGGTACGTCAACAACGGGAAACGGGGGCTCGACGAGCCGATCGATCCCGGAAAGACGGTCGACCAGTTGCTGGTCTTCGACGTGCCGACCGACACGACGCTCGCGTACCTCCAGATCTGTGACGACGTGGGCACCGATTCGGCTGTCAAGGTGAAGTTCGGCTCGTAGACGTACGGCCCGGAATCCTTCACCTCAGCGGGAACGTGTTCTGGAGCCAGCCACCGCTCAGGATTCCGGGCGCCACCACACATCGGCCGGAGTCACCGGCATGGCGCGCTTGTGGCGCGTGGCGTGGTGCAACGATTCGATCTTCGCTGCCACGTCCGGTGCGACGTCGACGCCCTCGAGGTAGTCGTCGATCTGCTGGTAGCTCAGACCCAGCGCCACCTCGTCGGGCAGCGCCGGCCGGTCGTCCTCGAGGTCGGCGGTCGGCACCTTCTCCCAGGTGCTCGCTGGAGCGCCCAACTCCTGCAGCAGGGCGGCGCCCTGGCGCTTGGTGAGGCCGGTCAGTGGAGTGACGTCGACACCGCCGTCGCCGTACTTGGTGAAGAACCCGGTGACTGCCTCTGCGGCGTGGTCGGTTCCCACGACCAGCAGGCTCAGCTGTCCCGCGATCGCGTACTGGATCACCATCCGCTCGCGGGCCTTGACGTTGCCGCGCACGAAATCCCGCAGCCGGGACTCGTCTCCCGGCAGACTCTGGAGGCTGAGCGCGGTCCCGTCCACCACGGCGTCCGCGCTCGGTCGGACGTTCACGGTGACCGACCGATCGGGCTGGACGAATCCGACCGCGATCTGGGCATCGTGCTCGTCGGCTTGAACACCGTACGGAAGGCGCACGGCGACGAACGTCGCCGCGTGTCCCTCGCCACGCAGCTCCTCGACAGCGAGCTGACACAGGCGGCCGGCCAGCGTACTGTCCTGGCCGCCACTGACGGCCAGCACGTACCCTTCAGCCCGCGTCGACCGCAGGTAATCCTTGAGAAAGTCGACCCGGTACCGGATCTCCACCTTCGGCTCGATCGTCGGCTTGACGCCGAGTTCGGCAATGATCCGTTGTCGTAGGTCCGCCATGCCCGCACTGTACGGAAGACTCGCGAGCCGTGGCCGCAAACAACTCGCAAGCCCCTCGGCGGCGAGCCGATCCGGGTGGGGTCAGCGACGGTGGGCGCTGGCAGGCACCTTCGCGGTCGTGCCCTGCACCCGCGAAGTCTGGTGGAAGATCGGCGGCTGCGGCCCCAACGACATCGGCCGCGGTGGTTCCGGTGCATCGCCCGCCAGCGCGGCTACACCGGCCCGCACGAGCTGCGTGACGCGCGCTTGTCCCGTCGCGCCGTGGCTCTCGGTGCCGGCGTCGATCCGGGCGACGAATTCGAGAAGGCCATTGACGGATCCGGGATACTCCCGGCACAGATCGGCTGCCGCTGCAAGGTGCGGCCCGGAGACCGCAGCGGTCCGCTGTCGCATTCCCAGGTTCCACACGGCGGGGCTGACCAGGTAGCCGGCCGGCAGTGTCCCGGCACCGCCTCGTGGCGCGAACAGGTCCACGTCGACCGGCAGGGACGGCGGCCGCTGCGAGCCGACGACGACTGCCGCACCACCGCCGGCGAGGAGGAGCGGGACGATCGTCGCAAGGGCGACGGACCCGGTGTACGTGAACAGTGCCGCGCAGGCCACGACCGCGAGCAACAGGAGTGCGGCGAGTTCGTTTTCACCGTCGGATCGGCGGTCCGGGGCCACCGTGGCACGGTAGTGCGACACGATGGTATCGACGGCGCTGGTGCGGGGCTGCCAGCCGTCGGAACGAGCGGGCATCTGGTGCGGCACGGAACCTCCACTGACGGTGTCGCAAAAGGTACTGCGGAAGGTTCCGGAACGGCCATCACCGACCACTAACAGTGACCAAGCAGACACCGTGAGGCGGCTCTGGCGCCCACAGCGGCAGCAGCGTGTCGGCTTCGGTGGCGAGCCCGGCCGCGTTCACGGGGTCGGTGGGAAGATTGTCCAGTTCCCGCACGATGCGCGCGGCCCTGGCGGTGGGTCTCGCCGTCGGTGCCGGGTGGGCTGTCCGCGATGCTGCTCGCGGCCGGCATGCGATGAACCTGCTCTCGACCGCTACCGCCGCCGACAAGTGCGCGAGCAGCGCACGAACTCGGGTCGCCGCACTGCTGCGCCGTGATGCCGGCAAGCTGGGCCCCTTCACCCTGTTACTTCCTCTGTGGACGCCCGGCGGGGGTGCACACTCCCGGTGCACCCATGGCTGGTGGAGTGCGGAGCCCTGAACCGGTTCTGCCTCGCCCGGAGAGCTCCGCCGGATCCTTGCCGGTTCCTTGAAGCCCGATTGAGGCTGAGTTGACCTGTGCGGCCGACCTTTGATGTCGACAGCACCGGTTGGCACTCAGAGCTTCCGGTCGAGGGAAGGACCTTCTGATGCAGCGTGGCGGAATGAGCATGATCGCGGCGGCCGCGACGGTGGTCGGTGGCATCGCGCTCAGCACGGGCGTGATGTGGCAGGCGTCCAGCGCCGCCTTCACCGCGTCGACCAACAACGCCGCGAACTCCTGGAACGCCGGCACCGTCGCCCTCGCCGACGACGACAGCACCACGGCGATGTTCACCGCCAGCGGCCTGCGGCCCGGCTCGACCGCCCAGAAGTGCATCAAGCTGACCTACAACGGCAGCCTCTCCGGCACCGTCAAGCTGTACGGCTCGGCCGTCTCCGGCGCGCTGGCCCCCTACCTCGACCTGCAGGTCGAGGAGGGCACCGGCGGCGACTTCTCCAGCTGCACCGGCTTCACCCCCGCGGGCGGGGCCACCTACACCGGCACCCTCGCCACCTTCGGCACCACCAAGACCGACTTCGCGTCCGGCGTGGGCACCTTCGCCCCCTCCGGTGCCGGGCAGGTCCGCACCTACCGCATCACGTACACCCTGAACGCCACGACCCCGGACGCCCAGCAGGGCGCCACCGCGGCCGCGACGTTCAACTGGCAGGCGGCGAGCTGACCGGGACCCCCGGCCGAGCAGCACTCCGCTACGGAATCGAAGCCTCCGGGCGGCCCCGACACCGCAACCCGGGGCCGCCCGGAAATAGCGCCGTCCGCCGTCGTCGAGGGCCGGGCTGACACTGCGCCGGTCCCTGCGCCGTACTGCGGCTCGGTGGCGATCGGCCCTCCGGTCGCCGGGGTGGCGGTCCTCGCCCGGACGCTGCCGGCCCGGGCTGAGCCGAGCCGGCAGCGTCCGGCCCGCGCCCGAACGATCGAGAACTCTCATGTCCGGCGCATCCCGGCCGACGTAGACCCGGAGGGAGGGCTCATGGCTGGCGGCGCATCGTGGGCTCGCCCGAAACGGCGCCGCGCGGCGCGACCCGGTCGCACCCGCCACGGCCTGCGTGCCGGGCTCGCCCTGCTGGTGATGCTGACCCTGGCCGGGCTGGGCCTGCTGCCCACGAGCCTGGCCGCCTTCTCGGCCACCACGACAGGTCCCGCGTCGTCGTTCACCGCACGCGCCACGTTCGGCCTCACCCAGACCGCCGGCTGTTTCAGCAACGACGGGTCGGGGAGCTGCACCGCGGCGACCGGCATCGTCAACGGCAAGAGCGCCGTGGTCAGCCCCGACGGCAAGCATGTGTACGTCGGCACCGTGTCCGACGCCACGAACAGTGGCATCGCGATGTTCTCCCGCAACGCGACGACCGGCGCCCTGACCCAGCTGGCCAGCCCGAACAAGTGCCTGAGCAACGGCACCGTCAGCGGCTGCACCGCGGCGTCCGGCCTGCTCAACTACGTCTACGACGTGGCCATCAGCCCGGACGGCAAGCACGTGTACGCCCCCGGCTACACCAGCAAGACGGTCGCCGAGCTGTCCCGTGACTCGAGCACGGGCGTGCTGACCCCCCTGGCCAGCCCCAACAAGTGCCTGTACGACAGTGGCGCAGCCAGCATCACCGGCTGCACCTCGGCCCGCCAGATCGACGGAGCTGTCGGCGTGGCGGTGAGCCCGGACGGCGCGAACGTGTACGTGACGTCGTACACCTCCAACTCCCTGACCGTCTTCGACCGCAACTCCACCACCGGTGTCCTCACCCAGCAGGCCGGCACCGCGGGGTGCATCACCAACGCCACCGTCTCCGGCTGCACCACCGGCAAGGGGCTCAGCCAGCCCCGCTACATCGCCATGTCACCCGACGGAACCAGCCTGTACGTGGCGTCGTTCGCCAGCAACGCCGTGGCGGTGTTCCAGCGAAACACCTCCACCGGCGCCCTCACCCAGGCCAGCAGCCCGAACGCCTGCCTGTACGACAGCGGCGCCACCGCCATCACCGGCTGCACGTCCGCCAAGGGCCTCTCCACGGCGTACGGCGTGACGGTCGCCCCCGACGGTCGCAGCGTGTACGTGATGGCGCTGAACGGTGACACCGTGGCGGCGTTCACCCGGAACACCGGCACCGGCGTACTCACCCAGCTGGCCAGCCCGGACGCCTGCCTCTATCTGTCCGGCGGCACCGCGGTCAGCGCGTGCACCAGCGCCCGGGCCATCAACGGCCCGAGTTCGATGACGTTCAGCGACGATGGCCTGTTCGCGTTCGTGGCGGGGAACAGTAGTAATGCGGTCGCCGCGTTCCGGCACGACAACAGCACCGGCGTTCTCACGCAGCTGAGCGGCACTGCGGGGTGCATCGCGGTCGGTGGGGCGGGCGGCTGCTCCACCGGGCTCGGCCTGACGAACGCGAACTCCGTCCTCACCAGCCCCGACGGCCGAGACGTCTATGCGGTGGGCGGCGTGTCTGGCGGCAACGGGTGGGTGGCCCCGCTCAACCTCACGCACTGAGTCACGCCAGCGGGAACCGCGCTTGCGGTCGCGGGGCGGGTGCGCGGCGGCAGGCCACTCCCAGCGCCGTCGTCACCTTCTGACGATCGGCTGTCGCTGAACATCTGGATCGGTAGTGAAGCCAGAGTTCGGCTTGAGGTGGGGTTGAGCTGTGTCGGCGATTGTTGGTGATGTCAGCCGCTGCTGATGCCACGTGATGGACCGTTACGAGCCGCCCCTCTCAACTGCCTCCGGGGTAGCGCCGCTCATTACGGCCATCATCAGCTGCATCGGGGTGGACTGGCACCGCACGGGAGCCCGATCGTGGCTGCGACCTGGTCCCGCCAGGTCTCGGGGCGAGGCCCTGCTCGTGCCGGTGATGCTCGTCGCCGCCCGATCCGCTGCTAGCGATCATCTGAACACGGCCCTGCAGCGGTTCCGGCCGGAGAGCCTCGACCCTGGGTTGCAGTCGCTGGAGCACGCGCCGATGCCAATCGGCAGCCCGCTCGTGCTCGCTGTTGTGGTGCCGTGCGAAGAGGCATGTGCCAGATCGCGACTCTAAACGCAACGGGTACCGACCCGGACTACTCCCCGCGGAGCAGGGCGGTGAGGCCGGCAGGGTACAGCGGGTTGTCGGCGTTGAAGCTGTTCAGCGACCGCCACATGACCTTGGTGCCTGCATCGTCGAGAATCTCGCCAACGGCATCGCGCTCGTAGATGGCATGGTCGGCAACGTGGCAGCCGAAGACGAAAACGATTTCGTGCCCGACTCGGCCGAATCCGTGGAAGATGTTCTCCAATACGCCCAGCTGTCCGATACCGCGCGTTGACTTCCCGGAGTTCGTGTGGGCTGGGGTTTCGGACCGCGAGAACCCCGCCAGGCTGATGGCCAAGGCTGCTACGCGCCTTTGGAGCCGGTCTTGCGGACCAGCATGTAGCCGTACGGGGGCTCCGTACCCTCGGGAGGAGTGCTGCCTTGGAAGACCGGGCCGAGACCGGTGGCTGCGAAGCGTTCTTCCATCTCTGCTGCCGAGAGCCAGTACCGATCGAAGTCGAGGCCGAGACGTCCGACCCGGCTGCCGGGACCGTTGCGGCGCAGGGTGCCGTCGCCATGCTTGAACGCTGCCACCAGGTATCCGTCCGGCTTGAGGACTCGGGCGAGCTCGGCGAACGCAGATGCCCTGGAGCCCGGTGCAAGGTAGATCAACGAAAACCAGCACACCACACCCGCCAGCGACGCGTCCTCGAACGGCAGCTCGCGCAGATTAGCAACGTCGTAGGCGAAACCAGGGTGTTCCCGCCGCGCCACCTCGATCATCCCTGGCGACAGATCCACACCGCGCGGTGACAGACCCCTCTCCGCGAGGTAGGGAAGAAGCCGTCCGGCACCGCAACCCACGTCCGCGACCTCCGCACCCACGGCCAGGGTCAGTTCGGCGAACAGGTCGAGCATCGCCCGTTCCACCGGCATGCTTTCGAGCACCCCGACCAGGTTCTTCGCGTACCACTCCGAGAGCACGTCGTGCGCATCTCGCAGTTCCTCGGTGCTGGCGTCCATCCCCGCAAGACCTTCCCGTCGCCGGTCGTAGCGCGGCGAATCTACCGCAGGGCACCGGCGTGAACGCGGAAGGAACCGGTCGACTCGGCTCTGGCCAACCAGCTCGGCCATCAGAAGGACACGATGATTCCGATCACCGGGGGCGGCGCAGCCGCAGCAGGCGAGCGAACCAGTTCCCCGCCCGCGACATGAGGTACCGGCGGGCCAGCAGCTCGCGGGCCTGTGCCGTCCCGTCGTCGTCCAGCAACCGTGCCGTGCCCACCGCGCTCGGCGCATCCGGCGCCACAGTCCCGCGTATGGAGCACGGTGTCACCCGCACCTGCGGGTTGTTTCTGATCCGCTTGACCTTGCCCGAGTCCGCTTCGGTCACGATCCAGAGTTCAGTGTTCCGCGGTACGTGCCAGACCGGCGTGGTTACAGGTGTGCCGTTCTTGCGATAGGTGGTGAGGCTGACGTACCGGCTACGGACGATCTCGTCGGCCAAAGTCACGGTGCAAGCATAACGAACCGAGCGCGGATCTCGCTGCAAGGTCGAGTGGGTCGAGTAGGGCTGTCCCTCCCCGGAACCGCCGCTGATCTACTCGGATGCAAGCGGTTGTCCACCAAGACCACAATGGGCACAGTCTGGTGGGCTGCGGCTGCTGACGGCGGTGCTACTCGTCGTCGGCTTCCTGCTGACCTGCCGTACGTGGGGGAGTGGTCGGGCGGTCCGCTGGGGGCAGTGGATGCCGGACTAGCGTCCGAAGGCGTCGTTGGTCGCCGGTTCGCCGCCGAGCAGTGATCGGGTGATGGCATGGGTTTCGGAAAGCATCTCGTCGAGGGCCTGTGCCAGGTCGTCGTCTGCGGTGGCATGTCCGGCCTCCGCGGCGATGAGTACGGCGCGGCGCACGAGTTCCTTGGTGAAGGACGCTGTCGTGCCCTCCGTACGCCGGGCTGCCAGGTCCAGCGCGTCCGGGGTGAACGGCAGCTGTCGCGCGTACAGGGCGATCAGCCGGCGGCGCGCGGCCTCATCGGGCAGCGGCACCTCCACCGCGAGGTCCACGCGCCCCGGCCGCTGGGCCAGGGCCGGTTCGAGGGCGTCGACCCGGTTCGTGGTGAGCAGGAACGCCACGTCCGCGTCGTCATCGAGTCCGTCGAGCGCCTCCAGCACGGCGAACAGCAACGGCTGGGCGCCAGCGTGGAAATCGCGGTCCTCGGCGACGAGGTCGCAGTCCTCGAGTACGACGAGCGCGGGCTGCAGCGCCCGCGCCAGCTGCGCGGCCTCGGTCACGAACCGGATCGACGGTCCGGCCAGCAGCACCACGGTCAGTTCGGGTAGCGCGCCGAGCAAATACCGGATGGTGTGCGTCTTCCCGGTGCCGGGCGGGCCGTGCAGCAGCAGTCCGCGCTTGAGGTGTTGACCGGCGGCGCGCAGCCGGTCACGATGCCGGGCCACTCCGGCGACGTGCCGGCGGACGCGGTCCAGCACACCGTCGGGCAGCACCAGATCGGCGTCCGCGAGCGTCGGCCGACGATGGAACGTGATGCCGCCGATGCCGGCTTCGTAGTCGGATGCCCCGAGCGACAGGACCTGGCCGCGGAACACGGATCGTTCCCGCATCAGAGTCCGTACGGTGCTGATGAGCTGGGCGGCGACGCCCTCGGCCGGGGTCAGGATCTCCATGCGGGAGGCGTGTTCGTATCGCGGCTCCGGGCCGCGCTGCAGGACCACGACCGGGATCCCGTCGAAGGTGAACAGGCGGAGCCCGAACGAGATCGCTTGGCGCGTGTCGTCCGGGCCGGTGGCCAGGCTGCGGTAGTCCACCGGCGCGGTCGGGAACTGGCCGTAGCGTCCAGACAGCTCCAGGATTTCGCTCAGCGAGTGGTGCCGGCGCTGCTCCCCGCCACCGATCCCGACCAGACGATGCCCCGGACCGCGTTCCTGGATTTCGGCGAGCGCGATGTCGAGGTCGACGAACAGGTGTGCCGGGATCTCCTCGGTCACCACCGGCAGCCGGGCCGGATCGACGCCGAGGTGCTCCCGCAGAATCGGGATCAGCGCGGCATCGTCGTGCGCCTCGGTTTCCCGCTGCGCGTGGACGACCTCGTCGAGGAAGTCGCGGAACACCGCCACGAACTCGGCCGTACGCTCATCCATCACGCCTCCCGTGCCATCGGCCCCTGAGTGCCGGACCCTACCCTGATCCCAACGGCGGCCGCTCGGCCTTTCGACCGGGTGACCGAGGCGCCGCAGCGGCGTCCGTTGCAGTACTAGGCACGCTGTTTGTCCGTTGGCCCCGGAGTGATCAATCCGGCTTCGCGGTCGCGGTAGGCCCGGGGGCGGGGCTCGGGTGGTGTTCCGGTGACGACGCGGTTGCGTCCGGCGTGTTTGGCGGCGTAGAGGTTGCGGTCGGCGGTGGCCAGGGCGCTGGTCTGATCATGGGGTGTGGTTTCCCGGACGGCTGTGACGCCGATGCTGACGGTGACGGGTAGTCCGCTGGTGGTTCCGCGCCAGTCATGGCCGGCGACCGCTTGCCGGACTTCGTCGAGTTGCCTGACCGCGGTGGTGATCAGGGTGTTGGGCAGGACGAGGAGGAACTCTTCGCCACCGAGGCGGGCGGTGAAGCCGCCGGGGCTGGCGGCGGCGAGTTCGGTGTCCAGGATCTTGGCGACCTGGATGAGGACCTGGTCGCCCGTCTCGTGGGAGAGCTGGTCGTTGATCCGCTTGAAGTGGTCAATGTCGACGATGGCCAGGCACAGGTCGGGGTCGGCAGCGATGAGGGCGGGTAGTTCCTCATCGGCGTAGCGGCGGTTATGTAGCCCGGTCAGTGGGTCGCGCCGGGCTTGCTCGCGGAAGCGGTCGGCTTCGTCGCGGGCCTCGGTGGTCTCGAATTTGGCGTGGCGGGTCAGCGCCTTCTCTTGCTCCTGCCGCGCGAGCTGGTCCTCGCGGGCGGCCAAGCAGACCTTCTGCGCGGCGAAAGCCCGGGCGTAGTCGCCGCAGGCGGCGTGTAGCTCCGCCTGTTCCTGATGCACCTGGACCAGGACGCCGAGCAGCCCGCGGTCGGTGCACAGGCGGCGGGCGGCGTCGAGGCTCTGCTGGGCGCGGCCGGTGGCGTCCAGGCCCCGCTGGGCCCGGGCCAGGGTCAGCAGATAATTGGCGAGGAAATCAGCGTCCGTGTCCGTCTTCCCGGCTTCGTGCCGGGAGATGCAGACCAGGAGGACCTGCTCCGCTTCCGCGTACTCGCCATTAGCGATCTGGATACCGGCGATCGTGTCGAGCATCTGGGGATTGAGTTCGAGGCCGTGCTTACTGGCGTGCTTCTGCATTCGGTCGGCGACCTCGCCGGCCCGCAGCAGCTCACCAGCGTCGTACTCGTCGCATGCCCAGTTGTTGAGCGCCAGAAGGAGCTGGTCCCAGTCTCGCTCCTGCAGCTTGCGGGCCATCTCCTCGGCCTGCTGGTAGCGCACCCGTGCCGCGGCCATGTCGCCGCTCTGACTCAGGGTGCCGGCCAGCTGGCAGCGGGCCGCGACGTGCATATACGGGGTGGCGGTCTCATCGAGTAGCTCGACCGCGCTGAGCGCGTGTTCCAGGGCCCCCGCGATGTCGCCGGATATATCCATCGTGGCCGACAACGCCGTGTGAGCGCGGGCCTGCAGCCGCCGATCCCGGTGCTCGGTGGCCCAGTTGAGGACCTCATCGCATTGCCGGATCGAGCCCGCAATGTCGCCGGATCTCCGGATCAGGAGCGCGCGGACGTAACGTGCGCGCATGAGCAGACGCTCGTCGCCCAGCGCCGCGGCCCGCCGCTCGACTCTCGTGGTGGTGACGCTGGCAGCATCGGCATCCAGGATGCGGTGATCCTCCAGTTCCAGCAGGGCAGCCGAGAGCTCCTGCGCGTCAGCCCCGCCGAATGTCACCAGCCCACCCCCATCTTCATGGCCCTATCGGCGGCGGGCTGCCCAAGCTGACCAAACTTCAGACTGTGCCGGACCGGCGAGGTGCATTTCGGGTACCTGCCGGGTGCTGGCAGGGCACGCAACCGGGTGAGGACATGCGCGTTCATGGTCTGTTCCGGCTGGGCTGTGGTCAGTCGCGCAGGTGCGGCGGGGTGGGTTGGCGGTATGTGCGGCGGTAGTGGTTGGTGAACCGGGTGGGGTGGGCGTAGCCCCATTGGGCGGCGACCGTGGCGATGGTGGTGCCGTCGCCGGGCTGTGCGCCCTGTAGCTGCTGGTGGGCGTGGTCGAGCCGGACGCGGCGTAGGTAGGCGGTGGGGGTGGTGTCGAGGTGGCGGCGGAAGGCGCGTTGGAGGGCGCGGGCGCTGACGCGGGCGGCGCGGGCGATGTCGATCAGGGTGATGTCGAGGCCGGCGTTGGTGTCGATGTACGCGATGGCGCGGGACAGGGCAGCGGGGGTGGCGTCGGTGCGGTCAGCGGCAGCGGGCTCGGTGACGCTGGTGTTGGGGAAGGTGGTGAGTAGGCTCGCGGCGAGCAGCCGGGTGAACGGGCCGGCCATGAGTGGATGGTCGATGAACCCGGGGCAACTGTTCAGTGTGCCGGTGACGTAGCCGACCACCTGCAGCCAACCGCGGGCGGCGGCGGCACTGACGGGATGGGTCGAGGCGAAGCGCAGCGGGGGCGCGGGGTCGTCGGGCCGGTTGCGGGCCACCTCGGCGACGCTCTGCGGCGTCATGGTCACCAGCGACCAGAGCACCGATTCCTGGCGCAGGTGGTAGCGGCGGCTGGGTGGGGCGTGCAGGACCAGGCCGCCCGGGCCGAGACACTCGCCGAGGTCACGGTCGGTGCGCAGCCCACGGTGGACCCGGGCGACGGAAACCATCGTGAAGGGGCCACAGTCGTAGTCGGTGCTCGCCTGGTGGTCGAGGGTGTCGAGGGAGAACGGTCCGGCGTCGAGCCGCACGTGCCGGAACCGGTAGGCGCGGGGGACGTTCGTGATGGTGGTGGCGGCGTGCGCCGTGCTCAGGTAGGCCCCGGCCTGGTCGGGGTCGGTGGTGGTGAACTCGACTCTGTGTCCCGACGGTTTTCCAGTGACGGTGGTGGAGTCCATTCCGCCTACCTTCTCGCGGTGGGGTGGCCGGTGCGTAGTGTCTGGGCCGGCGGCCGGCCGTACACCTGCCGGTAGTAGGCGGCGAACCGGTGCGGGCTGGGGAAACCCCAGCGTGCTGCCACCACGGCGATGGTGGTGCCGTCGCCGGGCTGCGCGGCCAGCAGCTGCTCGTGGGCGTGCTGCAGCCGCGCCCGGCGCAGGTAGGCGGTGGCGGTGGTGTCACGGTGGCGGTGACACGCCGCCTGCAGGGTGGGTGGCAACACCCGGGCCGCGGCGGCGATGTCGGTCAGGGTGATCGGCTCACTGGCGTGAGCGTCGATGAACGCCATCGCCCGGCGCACCGGAGCGGGGACCGCTGGGCCGCGCGGGGTGTGCGCCTCGGTGGTCATGGTGGTGTTCGGGAAGACGGCCAGCAGGCTGGACGCGACCACTTGCTCCGCGGCGGCCAGCACCAGCGGCGCCGCTAGCGTGTCGGCGTAGAGGCCGCGCCGTACGAAGTCCAAGGTGGCTCGCCAGTGCCGCCGACCGGCCGCAGAGATCGGTTGCACGCCGGTGAAGCGCACCTGCGACGCGTCCAGTCCGGTCTGCTCGCGGGCGACCCGCAGCAGCACGTCCAGGTTCACCCGGACCGTGGCATTCCCGCAGCAGTCGTTGACCAGGGCGCAGCCGTCGGGCGGGACCAGCAACGCGCCGTCCTCGCCCACCCGCACCTCCGTACCGTGCCAGCGCACCAACCACCGCCCGGAGTACACCTGTCCCGCCACGACATAAGGCGCCGGTGGCCACTCGACGTGTCCGGTCGCCGCGGTGTACCGGAAATCGGCGGTGGCCAGGCCACCGCGCTGCGCGGACTCCGTGGCGAACTCGAACCCCCGCGCCCGCGCCCAGACCCGGCGCGGGTGGTCCGGGTAGCGGGCAGCCAGCCAGGCGTAGTGCTCGTCCGGATCCCGGGTGCGGATCCGGGTGACGGGCGCTGGGAGCGCCCCGGCCTGCGCCTCTGTCCTCCCGTCACGGCTGCGCCCATGTCCGGTGGCGTCGTGGCCGAGCATCACAACCCCTCCAATGCCGGCCCGCCGGCATCGCGACTTCAGGGAAGTCCGCCAGCGATCAGGCCACCCCGCGTGGACTCCAGCTGGGACCGGATGGGTCCTGGTGCAAAGGGTGCCGCCGCCCACCTGTTGATCGCCAGGGGGAAACCGGCCGCGACGATCTCCGGCACGGTGCTGGCCCACCCGTCCGAGCAGTTGGCGATCAAACCGGGCCGGCTGGTGCGCTGGCACCGCTGCTGGCACTCAGGCGATTCGATGACCACGGGGCGACGGTCAATCCACCGTCATCGGTATGGTGCGCACTCCTGTACGTACGGTGAGATCGTAGCGGCCAGGCCGAAGATCGCCCATGCCCCGATATGGACGGTCGCCCTTCCAATATCCAGCATTATCGTGGTCCCGGTCTTCTGATCGGGGTGCATTATCGACGATTGTTGCAGCCTTGAGCCAAGACGGAGATCACTCAGCGGCGGACCTCGAAATGATATTGATGTTCTTGATAGCCTATCGGCGGTCAGTGATCGGGAGTGCGTGCTGGAAAGGGCGTTGACGCGGCGGCACCTTCTCATCTCAAGGGGGACTTCATGAAGCGCAAGGCGTGGCTGGCGGCTCCGGTGGTGGCGTCCCTGCTGGGCGTCTTCGGCCTGATCGGGCCCGCTCAGGCTGCCGGGCCATACTGGTGGCGCGACGTCGCCACTCAATTCTGCCTGGACAGTAATACCAGCGGAAATGTTTACACGCTCGGGTGCAACGGTGGCAGTTTCCAGAAGTGGACGTGGAACGGTTCCTCGTCGTCGGTGGAGCATCGCAACTACGCCACCGGTCGGTGCCTCGACAGTAATACCAGCGGAAGCGTCTACACGCTCGGGTGCAACGGTGGGAACTTCCAGCGCTGGCGGCGCAGCGGTCAACAGTGGATCAATGTGGCGACCGGTCGTTGTCTGGACAGCAACACGAGCGGAAGTGTCTACACTCTTCCCTGCAACGGCGGTGCTTTCCAGCGCTGGGAATGAAGTGGCAGCGAGACCCATCGTGGGCTTGACGTAACGCCCCGGTCAGCGGCGCCTGCCTATTCTGCGGCCAGGCTCCCTTGCTCACCTCGGCGGGTCCGCAATAGTGCGTCCAGGATGACCTGCAGGGGTTTCCGCTGTGGGGAGGGGAGGCTGTCCCGGGCGGCGAAGAAGGCGTCCGTCGCCGCGAGTGCCTCGGTGTACTCGCCGCGGGCGGCATGCAGCTCTGTCTTCTCCTGATACACCCGGACCAGGACTTCGCGCAGGCCACGTTCGGTGCACAGCATGTGGGCCGAGTTCAGGCTCACCAGGGCGCGGCCGGTCTCACCGAGACCACGTTGGGCCCGGGCCAGGGTCAGCAGGTACTCGGCCAGTTCGTCGGCGTCGTTGGCCCCTGTGCTCTTGTGGCGGGCGATGCAGATCTGCATCGTCTGCTCGGCCTCGGCGTACTCGTCATTGGCGACCTGGATCGCCCCGATCGTGTCCAGCACGTCGGAGTCGAGGCGCAAGCCGCGCGCCGCGGCGTGGTCCTGCATCCGCCGCGCGACCTCCCCGGCCTGCGGGAGATTGCCGGCCCGGTACTCGGAGTAGGCCCAGTTGTTCAGCACCACGAGGAGCCTTTCCCCGTCACGCAGCTCCAGGGACAGTTCCTCGGCTTGACGGTAACGCGGCCGGGCCGCGTCCATGTCATTGTTCTCGCCCAGTGCATCGGCCAGCCGCAGACGGTGCCAGACCTGCATGTGCGCGGTGGCCGTCTCATCGAGCAACGCCACCGCCTTCACCGCATGCCGCAACGACCCGGCCCGGTGGCCGGACAGCCGCTCGATGCTCGCCCACACGAGGTGCGTACGCGCCTGCAGCCGGCGGTCGCCGCGCTTGCGGGCCCACCTGTGGATGTCCTTGATCTGCCGGGCTGCTTCCCGGACGTCACCGGTGCGCCGAACCATGTCGATCCAGCACAACCGGGCACGCATGAGCAAGGCCTCGTCGCCCAGGGCGGCAGCCCGCCGTTCGAGATCCACCGCGGCGGCATACCCCGCGGCGGCATCCACCGCGACCCGGTCCTCCAGCGCGAGAATGGCAGCCGACAGCTGCTCCGCGCCCGCCGCGCGGTCATCCACTCCATGTACCCCAAGCTGGCTCACCGCAGTCTCATCGGCAGCGAGCCCCCGCCGGACGCCGCCTGGTGGCGTACCCCACAGCAGCGCACGGCCCCCGGCGGACGACGCCACCCACGGCCGCGCGCGCTGGGGTACGTCTCGTAGATCAGGATCGTTGGCTCGCTGATGGGTCTGTCGAGTCGAGCGACACGTCCGGGTGATGATCGGCCCAGCGTCGGGCGCGGTCTGCAGCCGGGTCAGGATCACCAGCCGGACACCATCACGCTGCAACTGCCGGATCAACCCGATGCGTCTCCCGGGGCCATACCGGGTCGATCGCGCCTCAGGCGGTGGACGGCATCGGTGTGTCGCCGTCGGCGAGCGAGCGGAGCGGTGTGCCCAGCCGCAGGGTCTGCTGGGCGGTCACGGACAGCACCCGGTCGGCGTCGAGGTGGGCGGCGAGGGCGAGGGCGCTCGATGCGGGGTCGGTGTCCGGCAGGACCGCGACGGGCACCGCTCCGCTGTTGAGCAGGTCGGCGATGAGGTCCTGTTCGTGCGGGTGTGGTGGGGTGGCGGTCACCACGGCCAGCACGCTGTGGCCGGGCAGCTGTTCGCGTAGCGCGGCCACCAGGTCGCTGCCGTCGTTCCCGGCGGTCGTGGCGTACGCGATGGTCAGCTCGTCGGTGCCGGCGAGCGAGCTCAGCGCCCGTACCACCTCGGTGAGGTGCGGGCCGATGTCCCGTGCCGAGACGGCCACGACGGTGGTGGCGGTGCCGGATTCGGGTACGGCGATCGCCGGGAAGGTGGCGGCGGCGCTGATCCACCGGCGGCGGCGGTGCAGGCGTACGGCGGCGGCCAGCGCGGCGACGGCCAGCAGCGTCAAGGCGATCGCGTACGAGCCGTCGAGGTAGTCGGTGGAGGCCAGCAGCAGTGGCGGCAGCAGGCCCAGCAGGCCGGCGGCCGCGCATACCAGGCCCAGCGTGGCGGCGGCCCGGCCGACCGGCACGCTACCGCCGAGCACGCTGAGCGCCGCGCCGCCGATCCCGCCCAGGCTCGCCGCAAGGATGCCGAGCAGCAGCATCGGGACCGCGATCGACGGCGGCGGGAAGGCCAGCGTGAACAGCACCACCGCGATCGCGGCGTGGCAGGCGACGAGCAGTGTCACCGGCTGCCGGCGGCGGCACCACCAACTGCCCAGCGGACAGCTCAACGCGGTCAGGCCGAAGCACACACCGGCGCAGACCGACGCGGTGCCCATCGTCAAGCCGTACCCGCGGTGCAGGTATTGCGGCAGGTAGAGGTCGAGGGCGACGGTGCCGCCGAAGGACACGGCGTACCAGGCGGACAGGTGGGTGATCGCCGGGGTCCGCAGCAACGCGCCGATTTCGGTGCGCGACTGCAGGCGTCGGGCGGCCGGATCCGGCCGGTCCGGCAGGACCACCCAGGCGAGCACGGCGTAGCAGCCGAGCAGGATCGCCAGGCCGAGCAGGCTCTCGTCCCCATCGATGGCGAACACCGGCCGGGTGATCACGGCGACTGCCGAGGCGAGTGCGGTCCCGGCGCCGTACACACCGAGCGCCAGCCCGCGCCCGCGTGCCGCGTACGCCTGGAGGACCGCGGCGCCACCGGCGCCGAAGGTCGTGCCGCCCACCGCAGTGAGGATGCCGACGGCGACCCATTCCGACATGGTGTGCACCGCGGCGAGGCCGAGCACGGCGACCGCGGACCCGGCAGAGAGCGCGGCGACCACGCGGCCGGCGCCGGCGCGGTCGGCCCAGACTCCCGCCGGGACACCGGCCAGGAGCCCGATCGCCACCAGCAGGGCGCCGAACCACGCCGGACTGCCGAGCGTGTCGGGGTCGCCCAGCCCGGACACCCGCAGGCCGAGCGGCCCGAGCAGGGTCCAGGCGAGATAGTCGAGCCCCAGCCCGATCGTCGCGACGGCGAGTATCAGCCACGGCCGCGGCGTGCCCGACTCGCGCCAACGCCGGATGCGCACGGACATGAAGCTCCTCCTCGAAGTTTCGCCTCTCCGAAGGCAAGGCGGACTTCAAGCAAGTAACCGTAGGCCCGCGTGCCAGCCCCGGACCACGCACTTCACTCGTTCGGGCGACAGCGAGGTGTATTGGCGATGGTGATACAGGAGGCGGCCCGGCGCGGAGCCAACGCCGTACTCGGCTTGCGGGTCGACGCCGGGGGAGTCTCCGGTACGGCCGTTCGGGTAACTCCCGTCAGTCCCAGCGCGATCAAGCAGTACCAGGATCTCGTACGCGCGGGCCAGGCACCGCCGCTCAGCTGATCAGGTAGACGATCGCGAGCCGTCAGGCGGCGACCTGGTCGCGGCCGGCGCGTTTGGCCTGGTAGAGGTTGGCGTCGGCGGTGTCGACGAGGTCGTGGGCGGGCGTGCCGGGGGTGTGGGTGGCGACGCCGACGCTGATGCTGACGTGCAGTCCGGGGGCGATGTCGTCGTAGGTGGTGGCGGCGATGGTGGCGCGGATGCGTTCGGCGACGTGGCGGGCACCGTCGGGGTCGGTACGCAGGAAGACGACGAACTCGTCGCCGGCGTAGCGGATCGGGGTGTCGTCGGCGCGGCAGTTGGCGCGCAGGATCGCGGCGATGTCGCGGAGGACGGCGTCGCCGGCGCTGTGTGAGTAGGTGTCGTTGATGCTCTTGAACTTGTCGACGTCGATGAAGAGCAGCGCCGTGGGTGCGGGCAGCCGGCCGGTGTCGAGGTCGGTGACGAGCTGGTCGAAGCGGCGTCGGTTGCCGAGGCCGGTGAGGGGGTCGTGCAGGGAGGCGGCTTCGGCGGCGCGCCGGGCCTGGTCGTGCTCTTCGCGGTGGCGCGCCTGGCGGAGCATGGCGAGGCGTTGCAGCCGGAGGTGCCAGAGTTGGCGGGCCTGTCGCTCGATCATGCGGCGCAGGTCGCGGCTGGCGTGTTCGCCGGCCTCGTCGACGGCGAGGCGGGCCAGTTCGTGATCGACGATGAGGCGCAGGGTGTCCGACCCGCTGACCTCGACGATCTCGGCGGCCGCGACCATTTCCCGGCGGGCGGCGGCCAGGTCGCCGCGAGCGTGCAGCGCGAGGCCGAGGGCCAGGTGGGCGGGCCAGGCCGGGTGCGCGTCGCCCACGCGGCGCAGCGGCAGCACGATGTCGGCGGCGAGTTGCTGCGCCCGGTCCAGCTCGCCGAGCTTGGCCAACGCCAGGGCGTGCAGCGCGATGAACGGCCCGGCCACCTCGGGGTCCCCTCGGCGCGCGTACGCCTCGCTCCAGCGTGCGAAGGTGGCGGCCGCGCTCCGGATCCGGGACCCGGCCTCATGATGGTCGCCGAGCTGGTCGAGCCGAAGCCCCCACCGCAGCAGCATCTCGGCGTGGATGAGTTCGATGCTGGCCGTCATCTCGACCCGCTCCGGCACCATCCAGCGCACCAGCTGCTGATAGGTGGCGTGCGCCGTCTCGTAGAGGTCCGCGCCGGTGGCGGCGCGCACCAGCGAGCCCAGCGCCGCGACGTACCGGTCGTTGCGCACGGTGGTCTGCTCCAGCAGCAGACCCGCCCGGGCCAGGTGGCTCATCGCGTCGCCGACCCGCTCTGCGCGCAGGAAGAGGTCCGCCAGATCGGCGAGGGTCTTGGCCACGGCAACGGTGGAGCCGGTCGATTCGTGATGGCTCAGCAATTGCTCGCCGACCTCGATGGCTTCCGGGAAGCGACCCAGGTAGACGTACGCGTAGAGGCGGCACTGCAGCAGGAATCCGGTGGTCCTGGTGTCGCCGAACGCGCGGGC
This sequence comes from Krasilnikovia sp. MM14-A1004, assembly GCF_047159485.1. GTDB lineage: Bacteria > Actinomycetota > Actinomycetes > Mycobacteriales > Micromonosporaceae > Actinoplanes. Next base: position 1,672,647 of record NZ_AP038773.1, read on the forward strand.
CAGCGGTTCGAAGATCGCCAGGGCGTCCAGCGCCTCGGGTACCCGGCCGCTCTGTGACAGCAGGTGGACCTGTTCCGCCAGGCCGTCCAACGGGCCGTAGGCGGACAACGGGGCAGGCAGCAGCGCCTCGTCCGCCCGGTCGCTCACCGTCGCCTCCGAATCCGTCACGGCAGCGTCGACGTACGCGGCCCAAGCTCCTGTTCGGCCGGGCGCCGTCGGTCCTGAGCCGGACAACCGATGCGAAAGCCGACAACGTCCGCCACGATGCGTCGAACCGGCATCGGCGGTTGATCGCCGCGCCGTTCACGGTCGAATCAACAACAGTCCACGAGATGTCTTGACTGGACGATGCATTCGCAGGGATAGTCGCTTGCGTACCGTCCAAGGCGTCGGACCTCGTTGAGGAGGATGCGCGTGCCTGTGGCCTGCGTCCAGCTTTCCGCTCTTGCGCGCGCGTGACCTCGGCCCCGGTCCGGGCTGGGGGCCGCCCGGCCACGCCAACGCGATCACGGATGTGCCCGGCGTACGGGTCGGTCACACCACCCTGATCGCCGAGCCCGGTGTGCGCACCGGAGTCACCGTGTTGCTGCCCCGCCCCGCGAAGATCTTCCACCACCCCGTCTTCGCCGGCTGCCACCGGCTCAACGGCAACGGCGAGTTGACCGGGCTGGAGTGGATCCGCGAGACCGGCCTGCTCAGTACCCCGATCGCCCTGACGAACACCCACAGCGTGGGTGTCGTGCGCGATGCACTGGTGGCCTGGGAGATCGAGCAGCGTGGGCCCGACGCCGAGTTCTGGTCGCTGCCGGTCGTCGGAGAGACCTGGGACGGCCGCCTCAACGACATCAACGGCCAACATGTACGGCCCGAGCACGTGCTCGCGGCGCTCGCCGGTGCCCGCCCCGGCCGGGTCGTCGAGGGCAACGTCGGCGGCGGGACCGGGACGATCTGCCACGGCTTCAAGGCCGGCATCGGTACGGCGTCCCGCGTGGTCACCGACGAGCACGGCAGCTTCGTCCTCGGCGTGCTCGTCCAGGCCAACCACGGCAGCCGGGCCCGGTTCACCGTCGGTGGCATCCCGGTCGGTGAGTTGGTGGGGCCCGATGTGGTGCCGCTGCCGGGGCCTGGCGCGCGCCCCGAGGGCGCCGGCTCGATCATCGGCGTCATCGCCACCGACGCTCCGCTACTGCCCCACCAGTGCGCCCGGCTCGCACGCCGGGCGCCGCTGGGTCTCGCCCGGCTCGGCGCGGTCGGTGAGCACCACAGCGGCGACCTTTTCCTCGCCTTCGCCACGGGCAACGCCGGGCTGACCGGCGACCATGACCGCGGCCCGTCCGAGCACCGGATCCGCATGCTCGCGGACTCCCGCATCACCGCGCTGTTCTCGGCCGTCGTCGACGCCACCGAGGAGGCCGTCCTCAACGCGATGCTGGCCGCGCGCACGATGACCGGTCGCGCCGGCGTCGTCGCGCACGCGCTGCCGCCAGCGGTGCTGACGGAGGCGCTGGCCGGAGTCCGTCGCCGGTAAGTGGATTGTTGTGGAAGCTGAACGCCCAGAGATGGACGCAAATCAGCCTTAATCGGGCCAAGCGGCGCCACAAATCTGGCGACAGCACTTTACTGATGTGAACTTTCATCGAATAATGTGGATTGCTGATCAGCGTTTCAGGGGCCCCTAATACTCCACCCGTCCCCACAGCCGGAGTATCCCCATGCATACACGCAGATCTCTCCTGGCCAGACTCGCGGTCCTCGTGCTGACCGCGATGGCCGCGCCACTACTGCCCCCACTCACCGCGCCCGCGGCGGCCGCGGCGACCGTCGCCGGCATCGACGTGTCGCGGTACCAGCCGTCCATCAACTGGAGCCAGGTCGCCTCGGCCGGTTACCGGTTCGCCTATGTCGCCGCCGCCGACGGAACCGTCAAGAACCCGTACTTCGCCCAGCAGATGAGCGGCGCACGCAACGCCGGACTGTTGCGCGGGGCGTACTTCTTCGCCGAGCCGGTATTCGAGACCGGACCCACGCACGCCGCCTGGTTCCTCGACCAGATCGGCTACCGCGCCGACGGCTGGTCACTGCCGCCCGTGCTCGACGTCGAGCAGAACCCCAACCAGGGCGCCTGCGACGGCCTGTCCTCGACGACGTGGATCAACTACATCGCCGGCTTCGCCTCGACTGTCAAGTCGCGCACCGGCCAGGACATGGTCATCTACGCCTCGCCGAACTTCTGGCGGGACTGCGTGGCCGACACCACCCGGTTCTCGCAGACGAACCCACTGTGGATCGCGAACTACGGGGTCAGCAAGCCCTCGATCCCCGGCGGCTGGCCCTGGCAGACCTTCTGGCAGCACAGCAGCACCGGACGGGTTCCGGGCATCGGCGGCGACGTCGACCTGGACCTGTTCAACGGCTCCTACGACCAGCTGAAGAAGTTCGCGCCCAACACGTCGAGCAGCGGGCCGCCCGACGTCCTGGACTACCCGTGGGCGGGCCTGACGATCAGCCAGGGCGGCGACCAGTGGGGCATGGGATACGGCCAGTGCGTGTCGTTCGCCGCGTGGATGGTGTACAAGAACTACGGCGGCGACCAGCACCCGGCGGACATCCCGACGCGGGGCTGGTTCCCCTCCGACGGCCTTGCCCTCGGCCCGGTCCGCGAGACCTGGGGAAACGCCGGCGACTGGAGCATCACCGCCGGAGCCGCCGGATACCTGGTCGATCGGTCGCCGCACGTGGGTGCGGTCGCGCAATGGGACAACGGCGGCAACGGCGGCACGTTCGCGGTGGGTCATGTCGCCTACGTGACCGCCGTCAACGCCGACGGATCGATCGACCTGGCCCAGTACAACCTGCGGGAGGACAGCAGCTTCTCCACGTTGCGCATGACGACATCGGGAGCGGCCGACACCTCCAACGGCCACCCGTCGTTCCACGTCTCGTGGCCCGACCACTTCATCCACATCGGCGACCAGGGAATCGGCTCGTTCGCCTGACCCGCTGACCGGTCTGCCGTGGACGCTGTCACCCGGCGGCGTCCACGGCAGACGTCCCGTCCGCGGCAGGGACGATGAGTGGCCGGCGACCGGAACGCACCGGCGTCGCCCTCATCGCCCGGGGGAGACCAGCCGCGCGTGCAGCGCATCCGCCTCTGTTTCCCCCGCCACCAACGGCAGCGCGGCGAGCCAGGCGGCCGCCGCAGACCCGTCCCGGGCGGTGCGGACGTCGGCGGCGGGCCATCGTTCGAGGATGGCCGACACGATCCTGTCGCGCACCGGCCCGGCCGGGGCCAGCAGGCCGCCGGCGAGCACGACGGGTGCCTCACCGGTCGTCGGCCCGACCTGGTCGAGGTTGACCATGAGCAGGTCGGCGGCCGTGCGGACGATCGATTCGGCGGCCGCGTCGCCGATGTCGTGGGCCCGCATCACCAGCGGGGCGATGTCCGCGAGCGATGTCGGCGGGCGCCGGTTGACCTCGCGGATCAGAGTCGCCGAGGACCCTCGATCCGAGTGGCGACCGACGGCGGCCGACCGCGCGGCGAGTGGCTCGTCGGCGGTGTCGAGATACCAACCGAGGACGAGCCTGGACAGCGGGGACTCCGGTGAGCGGCCGTCCAGGGCGGACAGCGCGGCCCGTACGGCCTGGCGGCCGATCCAGTAACCCGATCCGTCGTCGCCGAGCAGCCATCCGTGGCCGCCGTGGATCGCGACCGGCTCCCGATCGCGGATCTCCGCCGCCACCGCGCCCGTGCCGGCGATCAGTACCGATCCCGCGGGCTCGGCGGCGCCCGCCGCGAACGCGACGGCCACGTCGCTGGTCACCCGCACCGGGCAGCCGAGCCCGGCCGCCGCCCAGATCCGGTCGAAGGCCCGGACGGTGTCCGGGTCGGCCGCGTACTGGCGTGCGCCGGACAGCCCGACCACGCAGGCCTCGACGGCGCTCGGGTCGCAGGCGCGCAACGCGCTCCCCACGGCCGAGGCGATCCGGTGTGCCGCGACGGTGGCCCCGTGCGCGGACGGGTTCGCCCCCGCCGAGCGTCCGGCACCGATCCGCCGGCCGGTGGTGGTGGCCAGCAACGCCCGGGTCGATGTGCCGCCGACGTCGAGGCCGAGGACCAGGCGCTCCTGGTGGGGGGTCGAGCCGGACATGCCGTTGCGCTCCCTCTGCGCCGCACGGTGCTGTGGCTTCCTGTGGAATCATGGCAGAGTTGGCGGTCTATCTCAACAGACTGCGCGACTCTTGACGTGGGATCCTGCCGCCTGCAAGTGTCTGGCCTGGAGACGGATTCAGACGACACATAGGACTGCAGCCGTCGACGAAGGAACCCTTCACTCATGTGGAATCTGGGAGTGTGCGGTGAGAGGACGGATCGTTTTCGCGCCGGTGCTCTGCGGCGCGCTGCTCGCGGCGGCCTGCACGGGCGGCGACGCCCACCCGGCGGCCGATGACCCGAACGGCCCCGGCGCCATCACGGTGTGGCTGCAGACCGACGCGCAAACCCTGTGGCCGCAGGCGGTCACGGACGCGACGGCGGCATTCCACCAGACCTATCCGGACGTCAAGGTCACCGTGGTCTACCAGTCGTGGACCGATCATCTGACCAAGTTCGACGCGGCCGCTCAGACCGGCGCGGTGCCGGACGTCCTCGAGTTCGGCAACAGCGAGACCGCCCAGTACATCGCGGCCGGTGCGCTGGCCGACCTGACCACGGACCGGGCGAGCTTCGACAACTCGCCCACCTGGCTCGACGGGCTCACCGCATCCTGCACGGGGGGCGGCAGGCTGTTCTGCGTCCCGTACTACGGCGGCAGCCGGGCCGTGATCTACCGCAAGGACATCCTCGCGGACGCCGGTATCTCACGGCCGCCCGCCACCTGGGCGGAGCTGCTCGCCGACGTACGGGCGGTCGCGGCCAGGCATGCGGCCGACCCGAACTTCTCCGCTTTCTACATGCCCGGCTCCTATCCGTACGGTGGACTGCCGTTCGTGTTCGACGCGGGCGGCCAGATCGCGACCCAGTCGGCGGACGGGCGATGGCACGCCACGCTGGACTCCGCACCGGCGCAGGCCGGGCTGGCGCACTGGAAGACGCTCATCGACGCCGGCTACAAAGGGGACCGGACCAAGACGAACGTGAACTCCTACGTCCAGCTCGTCTCCGGCGAGGCGGCGATGTTCTACGACACGTCGGGCCAGATGAGCGCGGTCTTCGGCCCCAAGGGCGACCCGGCGCTGAAGGACCGGATCGGGACTTTCGCGCTGCCGAGCCCGTCCACGGCCGGACGGCTGGTGCCACCGTTCCTGGGCGGCTCCGATCTGGCGGTGCCCAAGGCTTCGGCACACCCCCTCTGGGCCAGAGAGTGGATCAGATCCTTCACGTCGTCGGACCGGCAGAAGCAGTTCATCGACGGCGGGTTCCTCGCGAACACGACGACGATCACCTCGGCGGACCCGTTGCGGGCGGCGTTCTCCGCCGCAGTCGCACACGCCTGGTTCGTGCCGCCGGCGCCGAACTGGGCGCAGGTGGAGAAGGACAAGGTCATCAACCAGATGTTGGTGGAGGTGGCGTCCGGGCGGCCCATCGCCGACGCGACCGGGGCCGCCGACGCGGCCATCGAGAAGAGTCTCAACCAGTCCTGACCTGTCCGCACAGGACGTGTCCAGCGCCGACGACGGACCGTGGAGTGGAGAGCCCATGGCGTCGACCAGCACCACCCGCAGGCCGGGTACGCGGGGCGGCCCGCCGAAGATCCGGCCGGCGCCACCCTCGACCGTGGCCGGGGCGCGGCGCCGGCGGCGCCGCGCCGGACTCACCCCGTACGCGCTGGCCGCGCCCGCGTTGCTCGTGCTGATCGGCGTCCTGGGGTATCCGCTGGTCAAGCTGGTCGTCCTGTCCTTCCAGCAGTGGGGGCTGGCGCAGATCTTCAACCCCGATGCCGGGCCGCCGTTCGCCGGTCTGGACAACTACCGCCGGATCTTCGGCGATCGCTTCTTCTGGACGGTCCTGGAGCGCACGGTGCTGGTGACGGCCGCGATGGTCGTCCTGTCCATGGTCGTGGGCGTGGCGGTGGCACTGCTGATGCAGGCGGTGCCGGCCTGGTGCCGATGGTTGATGACGTTCTCCCTGGTGCTCGCCTGGGCGGTGCCGCATCCCGTATCCACCGAGATGTTCGGGTGGATGACCGACTACAACTACGGCGTCATCAACCACCTGCTCGGCATGCCGCAACACAACTGGTATCTCGACAATGTGCAGGGCTTCGCCGTCGCCACGGCGGTGGTCGTCTGGGGAGCCGTCCCCCTCATCGCGATCACGGTGCACGCCGCGCACAGCCAGATCCCGCGCGAGCTGATCGAGGCTGCCCGCGTCGACGGCGCGTCACCCGGTCAGGTGCTGCGCTGGGTGACCCTGCCGCTGCTGCGACCGATCCTGCTCATGCTGGGCACACTGTCGGTGATCTGGGACTTCCAGGCGTTCACCCAGATCTGGGTGCTGCGCCAGTCCAACCCCACCAAGGACTACTTCACGCTCGGCATCTACGCGTACGCGAAGGCCTATTACAGCCACGACTACGGGTACGCCGCCGCGCTGGCCGTCGTCACGGTCGCACTCCTGCTCGGCGCGATGCTCGTGTACCTGCGCCAGATCCTGCGGATGGGAGACACGCCATGACCGCCGCCCCGACACCGGCGCGGGCCGTCCGGGCACGGCTGAGCAGGCTGGTGTGGACGCTGTGCGGGCTGACCGTCGCCGGCGTCTGGACCTTCCCCGTGTACTGGATGGCGAACACCGCGTTCAAGCCCGGCCGGGACATGCAGACCGTCACTCCCCAGTTCTGGCCGCACCATCCCACGCTGGCCAACTTCCGTACGGTCGTGACGGACGCGGTGTTCTGGCGTGCGTTGCGCAACAGCGCGATCGTCACGGTGCTGGTCGTGCTCGTGGCCATGGCCGTGGCGTTCCTGGCGGCGCTGGCGATCGCCCGCTTCCGGTTCCGCGGCCGCAGGGCGCTGCTGCTCGCCGTCATGATCGTGCAGATGGTCCCGCTCAACGCCGTGGTCATCCCGTTGTTCCTGATGTTCAGCGCCGCGCGGCTGAGCGACACCCTTCCCGGCCTGGTCCTGGCCTACCTGGCCTTCGCGATGCCGTTCGCGGTGTGGACGCTGCGCGGTTTCCTCAGCACCATCCCCGTCGAGCTGGAGGAGGCGGCGATGGTGGACGGGTGCGGCCGGTTCGGCGCGTTCGTGCGGGTCGTGCTGCCGTTGCTGCTGCCGGGGCTGATCGCCACCTCGATCTACACGATGATCCTGGCCTGGAACGAGTTCATGCTCACCTACTTCCTCATCTCCAGCCCGGACAATTACACGCTGCCGTTGTGGCTGACCCACTTCACCCTCAGCGAGGGGACCGAATACGGGCCACTGATGGCCGGCTCCACCCTCATCGCGTTGCCGGTGGTGGTCTTCTTCATGCTCGTGCAGCGCAAGGTCGCCGGCGGTCTGACCGCCGGTGCCGTCAAGGGCTGAGCAACCGGCCGGTGCCCGGCCGGTTCACATCCGGGGTGCGGTCAGCCGGGCGTGTGCGACCGGATCGATGTGCGACGTGACGCTGCAGGCGGCCAGCCAGGCGGCGGCGCCGGCGCAACTGCCGGCCAGGAGCGGATCAGCGCGATGGTGCGAGGCCAGCCGTCGCTGCACCTCGCGGCCGATCGGGCCGTCCTCGGACAACAGCGATCCGGCGAGCACCAGCGGCTCGTCGGGGTCGTCGGCGGTCAGTGAGGTCGCCGAGTCCACCAGCAGGGTGACCGCGCGGTCCACGATCCGTTGCGCGACCCGGTCGCCGGCCTCGGCGGCCGCGGGGACCAGCCGTGCCAGCCCGGCGAGGGCGATCGGCGGGCCGTCGTAGACGGTGTCCCGCAGCAGGAGTACCCGTTCGGCCGGGTCGGTGGGCACCGAATCGTCGCCGGTCAGCGTGGCCAGCACCGCCTCGGTCAGCAGTGTCGGATCGCCGCGATGGTCCAGCTCGGCGAAGACCGCACGGACGGCCTGGCGGCCGAGCCAGAAGCCCGATCCGTCGTCGCCCACCAGCCAGCCGTTTCCGTCGACCCGTTCCAGCACCTCCTCGGCGCCGATCCGGGCGGCGATCGCGCCGATGTCGGCGATCAGCACCGAACCGTGTCCGTGCGGTGTTCCCGCGGCGAACGCGGTCACCGCGTCGGCGAGCACCCGGACCGGGCAGGTCAGCCCCGAGGACCGCCAGACCCCGGCCAGCGGGCCGACGGCGGCGCCGCGGGTGAAGCGGAGCATGCCGGCCGCGCCGACGACGACGACGGTGATCTGCTCGGGATCCACAGCGGACAGTGCCTGCCGGGCGGCCGAGCTGAGATGCGCGACGACCTCGGCGACGGGCAGCACCATCGCGTTCGCCGAACCCGACCGGCCACGACCGACCACCTCGCCGTCGGTCGTCGCGCACACGGCTTCCACGAGGCTGGTGCCGGCGTCGATCCCCAGCACGAGGCCATTCGGCATCGCGTACTCCTGACCAGACGGCTGCGTCCGCGCGTGTCGGGACATAGTCCACAATAATCCATGACTACTCTTGACTAAAACCCCGTGCCGTCGATAGTTTTCTGGCGTACCGCCGCCGCGGTGCCCCACGGGACCGTCACCTTGCGGAGTCGCCGCACATGAAGGAAGAACTGTTCGCTGCGGCGTTGCCCGAGGAGCGTCGTCTGCAGATCGCGGCGCAGCTGCGCCGGGACACCCGGGTCCGCGTCGAGGATCTGGCGCACCGGTTCTCGGTGTCGGGCGAGACGATCCGCCGCGACCTGCAGGTGCTGGAGGAGCGGGGACTGCTGCGCCGCGTCTACGGCGGCGCGGTCGCCCAGGAGGAGCGCGGCTGGGAGAGCGCGCTCGACGAGCGCCCCGTCGTCCGCCTGGATCCGAAGCGGGCGATCGCCACGACCGCGGCCGCACTCGTCGAGCCCGGCGACACGGTCATCCTGGACCTGGGCACCACTGTCGCGGAGACCGCGCGGGCGCTGCCCGCCACGTTCGCTGGCCGGGTGCTGTGCTGCTCGGTGCCCGTCGCCGCCGAGCTCACCGGCCGGGAGGGCGTCGAGGTGCACCTCGCCGGCGGGCAGCTGCGCCGCGCCGATCTGGCCTGCACGGGCCCGAGCGTCGAACGCTTCCTCGACCAGTTCTTCGCCGACCGCGCGTTCATCGCCGCCACCGGCGTCCACCCGAAGGCCGGCGTCACCAGCGACCGCCTCGATGAGATCCCGCTGCGGCAGGCGATACTCCGCCAGGCAGCGGAGACTTATGTGCTGGCCGACTCTGCCAAGTTGGGCCAGATCGCGGTGGGCCGGGTGTGCGTACTGTCCGCGGTCACCGCCGTCATCACCGACTCGGACGCCGATCCGAGCGCCGTGCGCGCGCTGGAACAGGCCGGTGCGCGCGTGCTGGTGGCCCCGGCGCTCACCGGTCCGGAGTGACAGTGCCGCGCGGTGGAGGCCTGGACCTGACGCTGTCCGCGCTGGTCACCGAGGGCCGCCGTCCGGATCTGACCGACCTGGATCTGCGACCGACCGGCGAGTTGGTGGCATTGATGCATGCGGACGAGGCGTCGGTGACCGCGGCCGTCGAGCGTGCGCTGCCACGTATCGCGACGGCGATCGACGCGATCGCCGCCCGGATGGCGCGCGGCGGGCGGCTCATCTATGCCGGCGCGGGAACCGCCGGCCGGCTGGGCGTCCTGGACGCGAGTGAGTGCCCACCCACCTTCGGCGTCACGCCCGGTACGGTCGTCGGGCTGATCGCCGGCGGTGCGCAGGCGATGACCGCGGCCGTCGAGGACGCGGAGGACGACGCTGCCGCGGCCGTGGCCGATCTCGACCGGCTGCGGGTCGCGGAGCGCGACTGCGTGGTCGCGGTCACGGCCTCGGGTCGCACGCCGTACGCGGTGGCCGCGGCCGCGCACGCGCGGGGACGCGGGGCGCTCGGTGTGGGTGTCGCCTGCTCGCCCGGTTCGCCTCTCGCCGGGGTGGCCGACCACATGATCGAGGTCGTGGTCGGGCCGGAGCTGCTCAGCGGATCCACCCGGCTCAAGGCGGGCACGGCTCAGAAGCTCGTACTCAACATGATCTCTACGGTCGTGATGGTCCGGCTCGGCCGCACCTATGGAGACCTCATGGTGGATCTGCGCGCCACCAACGACAAGCTGCGCGTGCGGGCGGCGCGGATCGTGGCGCAGGCGGCCGGAGCCCCGGCCGATGCCGCCGCGGCGGCGCTCGACGCCGCTGCGGGCGAGGTCAAACCCGCGATCGTCCACCTTGTCCGCGGGGTCGACGTGGCCGCTGCGCGTGCGCTGCTGGCCCAGCACGGTGGCCGCCTGCGCGCCGCCCTCGACGCGTAGGCGGGCCGCCGTGCGCCGCGACATCAGATACCACGCGTGGGGTGGCACGGGCGGCTTCGACGCCGGTGTCCACGCGGGCACGAGGACCGGCCCCGGTGGGCTCGTCCTCGCCACTGCGGGAGGCCGCACCGACTACCTCGACCCGTTCCGCGGCGGCACGACAACCTATGAGTACGCCACCTGGAGTTCGCCGTGGGCGCAGCCGGGCTTCGCCGCCAGTCAGGCGGTCGCGTCCTGGAACGCCGTGACGCCCGGGGGCACCTGGATCCAGGCCGAGCTGCGCGGCGCCACCCCCGACGGCGCCCGCACGACCTGGTACGTGCTGGGCCGGTGGGCGGCCGACGACATCGAGTTCCTGCGTACGTCGGTGCCCGGGCAGAGCGACACCCACGCGAGGGTGGACAGCGACACCCTGGTCGTCGCCGACGGGGCCGCCCTGGTCGCCTGGCAACTGCGGATCACCCTGTACCGGCCGGCCGGTACCGCCGAGAGCCCGACCGTACGATCGGCCGGGGTGATGGTCTCCCGGCTGCCCGCTCCCGCCGCGCACCCGACCAGCACACCCGTGACCGCGCTGGGCACCGCGCTGCCCGTGCCCGGGTATGCGCAGAAACTCCACGCCGGCCAGTACCCGCAGTGGGACAACGGTGGCGCGTCATGGTGCAGCCCCACCTCGACGTCGATGGTCCTCGCGTACTGGGGTGCCGGGCCCACGCCCGCCGACTACGCGTGGGTCGATCCGTCCTACCTCCACCCGTGGATCGACCACGCGGCGCGCAGCACCTACGACCACCACTACACCGGGTGCGGCAACTGGCCGTTCAACACCGCGTACGCCGCCCGATTCGGCCTGTGCGCGTTCGTCACCCGGATGCGTTCGTTGAACGAGGTGGAGCAGTTCATCGACGCGGGTGTGCCGGTGATCGTGTCCGCCTCGTTCACCAGGGACGAGATCCCCGGCGCTGACTACGCCACCGACGGCCACCTCATGGTCGTCGTCGGATTCACCGGAGACGGCGACCCGGTCATGAACGATCCGATGGCCGCGGACAACGCGGGCGTACGCAAGGTGTTCGGTCGTGCCCAGTTCGAGACGGCGTGGCGCAACAGCAGTGGCGGGACCGTCTACCTCATCCACCCTCCGACGGTGGCCCTGCCGGCCGCGCCCGCCCAGGCGAACTGGTGACCACGGCCGGGCCGGCAACCAACGGAGCAGCTCGCTCGCACCCGCCGAGGTCGACCGTGATGCCCATGGCCTCCGAGTAGAGCTCCGCCTCGGCGCGCAGCGACGCGGCGACGCTGGCCGCCGTACGGAAGCCGTGGCCCTCGCCGGCGAACAGCAGATACCGGTGTCGCAGTCCGCGGGCGGCCACCGCGTCGACGATCCGCTGGGCCTGATCCGGCGGGCAGATGACGTCGTCGGATCCCTGCAGGATCAGCAGCGGAGCGCGGATACGGCCCGCGTTGGCCAGCGGCGAGACCCGCCGGTACCGCTCGGTGTCACCCGGCAGTTCGCCGATGAGGCTGTGCACGTACGAGGATTCGAAGTCGTGGGTGGCGTCGCCGTGCCAGGTCAGCGGGTCGCTGATGGGGTAGTAGGCGGTACCGGCGCAGAAGGTGTCGGTGGCGGCGAGGCTCGCCAGCGTGGTCCAGCCGCCCGCCGATCCTCCGCGGATCGCGGTGCGTGCGGCATCGGCGAGACCATCGGCGGCCAGATCGTCGGCCACCGCCACGCAGTCCTCGACGTCGACGATGCCCCAGGCGCCACGCAGCCGGTCCCGGTAGGCCCGCCCGTAACCCGTCGAACCGCCGTAGTCGACGCTCGCGACCGCGAACCCCCGGCTGCAGAAGAGTCCGAACTCGAGGTCCGGGCTGGCGTCCGCGCTGGACGTCGGGCCGCCGTGCGCGTGCACCAGCAGCGGCGGTGCGACACCGGGCGGGCCGGCGAAATGTGGGCTGGTGGGCGGGTAGTAGACGTAGTGCACCTCGCGGCCCGCGACGCCGTACGCGGTGCGCCGTACTGCCGCGGGGTTCCACGGCCGCAGGTGCTCGTGGGCAGGGGTCGTGCATGCGGTCGCCGCGGCGGCGGGCTGGCCGGGTGCGCGGGGCAGGGGGACGTGCACCACGGTGCTGTCCCGCGCTTCGGCAGCGGCGACCACAACCACCGCCGCGTCGGCGTCAGGATCCGCGCCGGTCCCGGCGATGGCCGATCCGAACCGCGTCCAGCCCGGAATGAGGTCGCGCAGCGCGCCGGACCCGGGATCCCACAGCGCCAGGCGCTGACTGCCGACGCCGTACCGCAGGACGACGCCGACACCGGTGACCGCGAACCAGGTGGCGCCGACCGACCACAGCGGGCCGGCGCAGTCCCGCGGCATCGGCAGGACGCACCGCACTCCGGCGCCGCCGTCGCGCAGCTCGATCCGGTGCAGGTTCCACCACCCGTCCGGATCGGCCATCGCATACAGCGAGGACGGACCGGCCCACTCGGCCTGCGGCACGGAGACCCGCGGCCCACCCAGTACCCGGCGAGGGCCGACCGCGACGCCGTCCCGTAGGTCGGCCACCATCAGCTCGCTGCCGTCCCACGGCATCTGCGGGTGGTCCCATCCGATCCAGGCCAGGCGTCGGCCGTCCGGGCTGATGCGCACTCCGGACAGGAAATGGTGCGAGGCCGCCACGATTCTCATCGCGGCGGGGTCGTCGGCGCCGGCCAGGGGAACGGCGACGATCTCCCGCGACACCCGGCGTCCCGTTCCGGCGGACGCCGCCGTGATCACCTCGCGGATGCACCAGACCTCGTCCCCACCGGGTGCGAGCACCGGGTCGGCGTAGCAGGTGGTGACGCCGTCGGGGTCCGGCGGAGTCAGCGGCTGCGGGTGGGGCACGGGTGACGAGGCCACGCCGGCCACCTGGGCGCGGTACAGACGCTGGTCGCGGGCGTCGACGAAGACCAGCAGGTGCTGTTCCGGGCCGGTCACGGCCAGGTAGGGCCGACCGCCGTAGCCCAGCGCTCCGGAGCGTACCGAGCAGGGGAGCACCTCGCTGGGCGGTGCGCCGGGCCGGCATCGCAGCAGGCGGACCGTCGCGGTCTGCGGGTCCGACGAGCACCACCAGACCTCGTCACCAACGATGGATGGCCAGCTCAGCGTGCCGGACGCGGCCGCGGCGTGCGCCACGTCGATGGGAGAGGGCCATTCACCGTACGGTGCGATGACGCGATCTCGCGGCAGGGACATGGCTCCGTCAGCTCCCGGTGAGTACGGCCAGCATCAGCAGATCCTCGCTGGCCTGGTCGATGTGGTGTGGGTCGGACGAGGCGAAATGGCACGCGGCGAACGGCGTCAGATCGCGGGTGAGGCCACCCACGTGCAGTCGGCAGCGCCCGGCGAGCACCATCAGGAACTCCTCGCCGGCATGGCTGGTCGGGTTGGCGTGGTCGCCCACGTCGCCGCGGACCAGGCGCGCGCCGATCCGGCTGGAGCCCATCGCGGTGAGATCCCAGATCGCCTGCGCGCCCGCGGTCGTGGCCGCCCGCGGGGTGGCGGCGAAGCGGGGCTCGAACCGCCGCCCCTGCGGCGCGTGGTCGCCCGGCGAGCTGAGCAGCTCGCCCAGCGGGGTCCCCAGCGCGTCCGCCACCCGGGCCAGGGAGCGCACGGTCGGGTTGGCGGTCGCGGATTCGATCTGTGAGACGTACGCGGCCGACACCCGCGCCCGGTCGGCCACCGCGGCGAGGGTGAGGCCGGCGGCCCGGCGGGCCCGCACCACCCGCGCCGCCAGGGCGTGGACCGCCGCGTCGTCCGGGCTGCGTCCGGGTTCGTGGTCGACGGCGTCGGTGCCGGGCCTTGACGCAACCATGACCCGAGGCTAAGACTTCGATTGATTTAAAACAATGGATGTGTACGGGGGCGTTAACTCACAGTTGGTGTTCCGCCGCGAACGGACCAGGAGGTCCCGATGACGACCCCGCTCGCGCCGACCCCGGTGCTCACGGCGTTGAAGCTCGCCTCGGCCCACCACGGCGACGTCGGTGAGCGGCTCTATCGAGCCATCGCGGCCGACTACCCCGAGTCCCTGCAGCGCCGACCCGGCCTGCTGCTGTCCTCGGCGCGGGCCACCGCCGAGGACCTCGACCGGCTGCTGGCCGACGCGGGTTTCACCGGCACCCGGGAACTGCGCGACCGCGCCGGCCAGGAGACCGCGCGCCGGCTCGCCGAGCCGGACCTGAGATTCACCGGCCGCGCGGGGCGGACCGGTGGCCGGCTGGCGCTGCGCCGGGTGCTCCGCCACGAGCAGGACAACCTCGCCGAAACCCTGAACGCCCTGCAGTCCAACGGGGCGCTGGAGCTGGCCGCCCAGACGATCATCGGTGGGCGCCGCCGATGGGTGTTCGGCGATCTGAAGTCCACCGGCTACGCGGCCCTGTTCGCCACCGACCTGAGCAGCGCGCTGCGCGACGTGACTCTGGTCCAGCCGACGTCCACCTCGGCGGTCGCCGCGTTGACCGATGCCCATCGCGACGACGTCCTGATCGCGTTCAGTTTCCGCAGCTACAGCCGGTTCACCCGGCGCCTCGCCGGGGCGTTCCACGCGCGCGGCTGCGCGGTCGTCGCCCTGACCGACGACTATTCCAGTCCGGTCAGCGAGGTCGCCGACCACGTGCTGGCGATCAATACCGGCAGCGAATCCGCCACACACTCGCCGACTGCCGTGGTCTCGGTGGGCCACATTCTCGCTTCCCTGGCGGCGGCCGGGGCGAAGGGCGCCGCGCGCCGCGCCCGACGCCGCATCGAGGCGGCCAACAGCCTCCAGTGCTACCTCGAAGCCGAAGACGAGCCCGGGGCCGGGGCATGAGCACCGTCAGCGGCGCCGACCCGGCGCTGGTCGCCGACGCGGTCGAGTTCTGCTCCCGGCTCATCCGGTTCGACACGTCCAACTTCGGCGGCGGCCGCTCGCGCGGCGAACGCCCATGCGCCGAGTGGATCGCGCAGCTGTTGGCCGACGCCGGCTACGACCCGCTCGTCCTCGAGTCCGCGCCCGGACGCGCGAACACGGTCGCCCGCATCCCCGGAGCCGACCGTACGGCCCCGGCCCTGCTCGTGCACGCACACCTCGACGTCGTGCCGGTGGCCGCCGAGGACTGGAGCGTCGACCCGTTCGGCGGTGAGGTCCGCGACGGCGCCGTCTGGGGCCGGGGCGCCCTGGACATGAAGAACATGGCCGCCATGACGCTCGCGGTCGTGTGCTCCCTCGCCCGCGACGGGATCGTGCCGCCCCGCGACATCGTGCTCGCCTTCGTGGCGGACGAGGAGGACACCGGAGCCTACGGCTCGGGATTCCTGGTCCGGGAGCACGCCGGGCTGTTCGCCGGCGTGCGTGTCGCGATCGGCGAGTCCGGCGGGCACGCGGTACACCTGCCCGACGGCAGCCGCCTGTACCCGATCGCCACCGGGGAGCGGGGCAGCGCCTGGATGAACCTCGAGGCGGCCGGGCCCGCCGGCCACGGATCGCGGCCCAACCCCGGCAACGCGGTCGCGGCCCTGGCCGGGGCGGTGGCCCGGCTGGCGCAGCACCGGTGGCCGGTGCACCTCACCCCGACCGTCGCGGCACTCGTGGACGGGCTGAGCACGCATCTCGGCGTCGATGTCGACCTCACCGACCCGGCCGGTCTCGACCAGTTCGGCGAGGCTGCCGTGCTGGTCGCCTCGACGATGTCGAACTCGCTCAACCCCACGATGTTGCGCGCCGGATACAAGCACAACGTCATTCCGAGTACGGCCACGGCGGGGGTGGACGGCCGGATCCTGCCCGGTGCGCAGGACGCGTTCTTCGCCACCGTCGACCGGCTGCTCGGCGGCCGGGTGAGCCGGACCTTCGTGAACTACGACGAGCCCGTCACCGCGCGACACGACTCGCCGGATTTCGCGGCGATGGCGGCCGCACTGCGCGCCTGCGACCCGCAGGCGCTGATCCTGCCGTACTGCATGGCGGGTGGCACCGACGCGAAGGCGTTCAGCCGCCTCGGCATCGAGTGCTACGGCTTCGCGCCCGGCACCACGCCACCCGGTTTCGCGTACGGCGACTACGTCCACGGCGTCGACGAGCGGGTGCTGGTCGACAGCCTGGCGTTCGGGGCCGCCGTGCTCGGGCGGTACGTGACCGCCGAGCCGGCATGACGACGGCGCAGGAGGGCGCGTCACGATGAAGGTGCTCATCTCGGCCGACATGGAGGGCGTCACCGGCGTCACCACTCCCGACGACTGCGAGCCCGGCCACCCCCGGTGGGAGTACTGCCGCCGGCTGCTCACCGGTGACGTCAACGCGGCCGTGGCCGGCTTCGCCGAAGCGGGCGCCGACGAGATCCTCGTCAACGAGGCCCACGCCGACCAGCGCAACCTGTTGCTCGACCGGCTCGACGCCCGGGCCTCGCTCCTGATCGGTGCGCACAAACCACTGGGGATGATGGAAGGCATCGACCGCTCGCCCGACGCGGTGGCCTTCGTCGGCTACCACATGGGCGCGGGGGAGTTGGGGGTGCTGGCGCACACCTATCTCGCGAACTCCATCACCTCCGTACGGATCAACGGATCGCCCGCCTCCGAGGGCCGGATGAACGCGCTCCTGGCGGCCGAGTTCGCGGTGCCGGTGGTGCTGGTCACCGGCGACGATCTCACCTGCGCCGACGCGGCGGGGTATGCGCCGGACGCCGTCGGCGTGCCGGTGAAGACGTGCGTCGACCGGTACTCCGCGATCTGCCTGCCTCCGGCGGTCAGCGCGGCGCGCATCCGCGAGGGCGCGCGCCGGGCGCTGCGCCGGCCGGCCCGGCCGATCCCCGCCGAGCCCGGCGGCTACCGGTACGAGGTGTCCTTCGACGCGGCGCATCTGGCTGCTCTGGCGACATACATCCCGGGCGTCGAGCGCACCGGCGATCTGTCGGTGCGGTTCACGCTGCCGACGATGTACGAGGCGATCCGCTGCTTCCGGGCGCTGACCCGTCTGGTCACGTCGGGGATCGAGCCCCGCTACGGCTGAGGTCCGAGCCGGGCATGCCCGTTCATGTGGAATGCTCCAGCGATCGAGCGCCGAGCTGGAATGATCCGTACATGGTGTTGTGGATTGTTGTTGACTTCCGAGTGCATTGACGGGAAGCTATGGGTTGACAGCCTCGTGATCGGAGGTTCGATGCCACCCTCACTGACCCGTGGTGTCGCCCTGACGACCGGCGCGGCGCTCGCCGCGCTGCTCGTGCCCGGCTTCACGGCATACGCCCGCCCCAGCGCCGCCACCGACGGCCGACAGCACGCATACGCCGAAGCGGCGGCGTCCCACCACGTCCCGGAGGCGGTGCTGCTGGGTGTGTCCTATCTGGAGTCCCGTTGGGACACCAACGGTGGTCTTCCGAGTACCAGCGCGGGGTTCGGCCCGATGCACCTGACCGACGCCACGTCTGTGGCGTCGATGCCCCCACCCGCGGCGGCCAGGGAAGCAGACACCCACGTCCGCGGTGACGGCGGGCGGGCGCCGCTGGTCGCGATGCCGGACGGCGATGACGCCCCACCGGCCGGTGCGGCGCAGACACTGGATGCGGCCGCCGCGCTGACGGGCCCGGGCAAGGCCACGCTGCGGCGGGATCCGGCAGCGAACATCAACGGCGGGGCGGCGCTGCTCGCCACGTACCAGCGGGATCTCGGCGCGCCGCTCACCGGCGACGTGTCGCAGTGGTACGGCGCGGTGGCGAGGTACGCCGGCACGGCCGACCGGGACGGCGCGGCGGCCTTCGCCGACGAGGTGTTCGCCACGATCCGCTCGGGTGCGGACCGGGTCACCGACGACGGGCACCACGTACGCCTGACGGCGACCCCGGTCACCCCGGACCGGTGGTGGCTCGACCGGCTGGGTCTGCGCCGGACGGTGCGGCCCAGCGGGCTCGAATGCCCCAGCGACCTGTCGTGTGAGTGGCTGCCCGCGCCGTACCAGCAGCTGTCGGCCGACCCGGGCGACTACGGCAACCATGACCTGTCCGACCGTCCCCGCAATCAGAGCATCGACTACATCGTCATCCACGACACGGAGGAGAGCTGGGCCACCGCGGTCCGGCTGGCGCAGGATCCCACCTACGTGGCCTGGCATTACACCGTCCGCTCCGCCGACGGGCACGTCGCCCAGCACGTCCCGACCCGGGACGTGGGCTGGCACGCGGGCAACTGGTACGCCAATGCGAAATCGATCGGCATCGAGCACGAGGGTTTCGCGGCGCAGGGAAGCTGGTACACCGAGGCGATGTACCGAGCCTCCGCGAAGCTGGTGCGCTACCTGGCGACGCGGTTGGGCATCCCGCTGGACCGTCAGCACATCATCGGTCACGACAACGTGCCCGGGAGCACCGCGGCAAGCGTGGCCGCCATGCACTGGGACCCGGGCCCGTACTGGGACTGGGGGCACTACTTCGACCTGCTCAGGGCGCCGTTGCGGAGCGGGGGCACCGCGCGCGGCGGGTTGGTCGTCATCGACCCGTACTACGCGGGCAACACCCCGGCGTTCACCGGATGCAGCGGCACCGCGACCGACCCCTGCCCGCCGCACGGCTCCTCGGCGGTGATCCTGCACACCGCACCGTCCGAGACCGCTCCACTCGCCGCCGACGTGGGGCTGCACCCGAACGGCGAGCCCTCCACCATGGTCATCTCGGACCACGCGGCCCGTGCCTCGGCGGGCCAGGTGTACGCGCTGGCCGACGTTCGTGGCGACTGGACCGCGATCTGGTACCTCGGCCAGGAAGCGTGGTTCCACAATCCCGTCTCCGCACCCACCGCCCGGTGGACGACCGGACTCGTCGCGACGCCCAGGGCCGGCAGAGCCACGATCCCGGTGTACGGCCGGGCCTATCCCGAGCCGGCGGCCTATCCCGCCGGGGTGCCCGTGCAGCCGATCGTCCCCTTGCAGTACACCTTCCCGGCAGCGCAGCGTTACGCCGTCGGCGGCATCGTCTCCAGTGAGTACTACCGGACCACGACCTTCGACGGCTCCCGCCCGGGCGACTGGACGGTGATCCGCGGCGCCCTGAGGTACGTCCAGATCCAGTTCGGCCACCGGGTCATGTTCGTCGACCTCGCCGACGTCGACGTGCTGCCCGCGCGGCGATGAGGTCGGCTGTCCGGCACCCGCCTTGCCCGAGGAGGGTCGTTGACCGGCGCACATGGTCGTAGCCCTCGCCTGAGCCGGCTGGCCGACGCGGTGCTGCACGCCGGATTCGTGGGCACCGTCCCACCGGCCTGGCTGATGCGCCGGCTGGAGCACGGGCTCGGTGGTGTCGTGTTGTTCGGCCGTAACGTCGAGGGCGGGGAGCAGGTCGCCGCGCTGACCGGCATGCTGCGACAGGCCAACCCGGACGTGACGGTCGCGGTCGACGAGGAGACCGGCGTCGTGACCCGGCTGGAGGCATACACCGGCAGCACCCGGCCCGGCGCCTACGCGCTCGGCGCCGTCGACGATGTGGCCCTCACCGAGGCCGTTGCGGAGGATCTCGGCTGGACGATGCGCGAAGCCGGCCTCACCCTCAACTACGCGCCCGACGCGGACGTGAACTCCAACCCCGACAACCCGGTGATCGGAGCCCGGTCGTTCGGCGCCGATCCGCACCGGGTCGCGCGCCACACCGAAGCGTGGATCCGGGGGCAACAGCGGGCCGGCGTAGCGGCCTGCGCCAAGCACTTCCCGGGCCACGGCGACACCAGCACCGACTCGCACCTGGAGGCCGCCGTAGTCACGGCGTCCCGCAACGAGTTGACGGCCCGCGAGCTGCACCCCTTCCGGGCCGCGATCGCCGCCGGCGTCCGCGCCGTGATGATCGGGCATCTGCTGGTGCCGGCCCTCGACCCGCGGTCGCCGGCGACCGCCAGCCGCGCAGTCATCACCGGGCTGCTCCGCGAGGAGTTGGGCTTCACCGGGCTGGCGATCACGGACGCCATCGAGATGCGCGCGGCAACCATACGGTACGGACTGCCCGGCGCGGCAGTGCGGGCACTCGCCGCCGGAGCCGACATCGTCTGCGTGGGCGGCGAGCATGCCGACGAGTCCACGGCCACACTGCTGCGCGACGCGATCGTCGACGCCGTGACCGCCGGCCACCTGTCCGAGCGGCGGCTGGCCGAGGCCGGCGGTCGGGCCGCGGAACTGGCCCGGTGGAGCAGCACGTACGCGGGCGGGCGACCGCCGCGCCGGGACGGCACGATCGGCATGGCCGCCGCCCGCCGCGCCGTGCGGGTCACCACGCGCGGTGCCGATCCGGCGTTGCCGCTGCGCACCGCGCCGCACGTGGTGGAGTTGTCCGCCGGCATGAGCCCCGTCGCGGGGCGGGAACCACCACCCGACCTGGGACACCTAATGGCCCGCGTGCGGCCGGGCACCACGGCGGTGCGGCTCGCCATGGCGGACGTCCGGGACGGCCGTTGGCAGCACGAGGTGCTGGCAGCGGCCGGGGACCGCCCCTTGGTCGTCGTGGTCCGCGATGCCCGCCGGCATGCGTGGATCTCCGACGCGCTCACCGTTCTGGAATCGGCGCGCCCGGAGTGCGTCGTGGTGGAGACGGGGCTCGTCGGCCACCCGCGCGGCGCGGTGTACCTGTCCACGCACGGCAGCAGCCTGGCCTGCCGGCAAGCCGCTGTGGAGGTGTTGGTCGGCCGCGTGAGCTGACCCCGCCGAGCCGGACGCGGATCCCGTGAGCACCCATCAGGTGAAGTCGCACGCCCAGCATACGCTCAAGGAGTCACCCACCGGCCGCCGCGCCACCGGTCGCGTCCTCCGCGAGCGAAACAGGCGTCAACCGCTGGCACACTGGGGAAATGCGCTGCTCAATCGGAGCGGGCTGGTTCATCCAGCTGCCAGACGGTTGGACCCGAGTCGACACCGACCGCACCGCGGTCATCTGGCAAGCTCCAGGCAGGAGCGTGCGCGTCTTGTCGGGGGTCGAGTACCGATGCGCGACAACCCTCGACGTCCTCGCCGACATCGAGCGCGACCTGCCGCCGAACCCCACCGGCAAGGTCAGCGAGGGTGGCAGCAACGGGGTCGGTTTCCGCGCCGCGTGGTTCTACCGCCACCCCGGTCAGGGGCTGCGGTATGCCCTGCTCGGCTACAGCTTCACCGGTGTTGAGGCGACCGACTACGTGGAGACCTTGTTCCACAGCGAAGACACCCACGACGCCGAATGGGCCTTCACCGCATGGCGGTCCGTGACCCACGAGCCGGGTTGGTGAGTCGTAGCGCTACCGGGTGGCAGGTCCTCGGCCGTGTCGGGGGCACGCAGGGCCGGGAGGGTGCCACCGATCCCACTCGGTCGCTAGCGGTGCTGTCGGTTGCTGTACGTACCGCGCGTCTGGTCGTTGCGGTCAGAGTTGCCGCAGGGCCGCGACCCATGCCAGCACCTCGTCGACGTCGGTACGGTTCCAGCCGACTGCCGGGTTGATCGAGACGAGCAGCGTGGGCGCAGAGCGCTCGGCGGCCCAGCGCCTGCCCGCGTCCGTGTGGTTGTCGTCAATCCAGGCTGCCGGACGGTCGCCGACAACTTCTGCCACCGCCGGCACCTTCAGCTCGGGAGCGAACGGCACGGGCGGAAAACGCACGACGGGCAGGGGTTCGACTCCCAGCAGTGGCAGATAGTGCGTATTGGCCTGCTCGCCCCAACCTGTCGCCCACCACAGGTCTCCCACCGCCGCCAGCTCGTGGATCCACTCGCCGTGGGCGATGCAGTAGCGCTCCGGTCCCTCACCCGGGAAGAACTCGCGCTCGACGTAACCCTCCGGACAGACCGGGGCGTCGAAGGGGTTGAGGACACCATCGAGGTCGAGCAGGAGGACGGGTTGGCTCACGACGACACCGTATCCCTGGCCTTCAGCCCGGGAACCGAACCGATTCAGACAGATGGTTGTTTGTTGGGTGACCGTTCGGGCTCATGGCTCGGTCCTTCGCTGCGCTGTCGTTCTGCGTCGGCGCGTCGGGGAGAACAACGGCGGCGACGAGGGCGGCGGTGCCGATAAAGCCGAGCCAAAGGCCGCCGAGATAGTCGATCGTGGCGTTATAGGGATCCGCGTCCGAGGGCAGGTCTTGTCCCGCTACTAAGGAATGTGCGATTGCCGTCCCAGCACCGAACATCACGATCACCAGAAGAATCGCCAGCACGCTGGCGGTGATGGCGAGCGGCCGGCGCCACCGCGGCAAGCGCCACGAAAGGGCGACCAGGACGAGCAGGAGCGCCCAGTCGGCCACCATGTCGATGCGAGCGCCCTGCAGCCCCGCGAACCCGTACGTTCTGACCTCGCTTCTCGCGTACGTCAAGGGGCTCCCGAGGGAAACGAAGGTCGAGTCCTCCGGAATATGCAATCGGACCCACGGCGCCCAGACCGACCCCATGACAAGCGCCACCCCAAGCGCAGCCAGGCCCCACCGCCGCCACCAACCAGCACGAAGTCGATCCACGCGCGCATGGTGCCAGCCACGTGACCAACCTGTCATCGTCCGCCCGGTGATTCTCGGCGCCTATCTGACCGGCGCGGGCCTCGCTTTATAGGTGGACATCGATGGTATGGCCCGGGGCCTCGGCCGCCGTTCGAGGCCGCCGAAACGCGCCGACGCTCGCACGTGCCAGTCGTCCTGACGTTATGAGGCGCTGGCCTTGAAGTGGTAGGTCCGCCCGGCTACTCCCCGGGTGAAGCCGTCCGGCCAAAGGTCCAGCGACAGCGCGGTGTCGCCGATGATAGCCATGGCGATACCGGTCGGTTCCATGGGCAATGCGGCACCACCGAGCGATAGTTCGTCGGGTACCCACAGGTCTATGCGGCTGCCCGACCCTGCGCGCTGGCGTAGCTCGTCGCACAACGCTTCCACCGACTGGGGGATGCTCATGACGCATGATCAGATCACGCGCGACACCGCAGCGCCAGATGCCTCGGACTGACCCGTGTTACGAACATCCGGCTGACCGCAGGGTGACGTGTGGACGCCGCATCCGCTCCATGGGTAGGTCCGCGCGTGTGCCGCAGGCTTGCAAGCAGCCGGATCCGGCTCGATGTCGCCCGTACCCCTGGACGCGAATTTCGTTCGCAAGACAATACGATTGGCTTCTCTATTACTTTTGTCATGTTTCAGTCGTATTAGTGGCTAACGTGGTCCCAGGGGCTCACCGGAGCACCGGATCTTGCACATCGGGGGACTCAATGCGACAGCGGCTCGGGTCATTGGCGCCTCACCCACATGGGCGGCGCCTGTTGCGGCGCGCTGCCGCGGTTCTGACATTCGTCACGGCGCTCGGCCTGCAGGCCACTCCGGCCCAGGCCATCGCCTCTGCGACAGCCAAGGCCGCGAACGCCGGCGCGGTGCAGAAGTCGCACGGGAACCGGAGCCTCCGCGCGGACGGGCTGGCCGCGCCGACGAACGTCACCGCCGAGACCGCATCTGAGGGCATCCACGTCAGCTGGGACCCGCTGGCCGAACCCCCGGGGGTCCAGTACTCAGCCTTCGCCAGGCCGCACGGGTCCACCGATCCGGGTTTCGGATGCTTCGAGCCCACCTCCGAGCCCGGCGACAGGCTGGGGTGCACCATCAGTCACGACCTCGACCCCGGCGCCGAGTACGAGGTCTACGTGATAGCCATGAGCGGTCCCGACAGATCGGATCCCGCCTTCGTCGACGGACTGGTCACGGCCGGCGGCACGGCGCCGGCACCGGAGGCGCCGACGATCACCACGGTGAAGGCCGGGCGAGGCGCACTGACCGTGAACTGGGAGAAGGTGCAGTTCACGACCAGCTTCACCGCGAGGGCGGTGGCGGCCGACGGCGTCAGCCCCGGCGGATCCTGCCAAGCCTCGAAGGCCCTCTCCTGCACGATCACCGGGCTGTCGGCCGGTGTCACCTACCGGGTCTCCGTGACAGCGACCGGGCCGGGCGGCACCTCGCCGGCCAGCGCCGGTGTCACCGGAATCCCGACCGGGGTGGCGACGGCGCCGCCGGCGCCGCCGAAGGACGCCCCGAGCATGGAGTCCGATGTGAACCAGGGCGAGACCCCGGCCGCCGGAAGCGACATCACGGTGTCCGGCGACGGGTTCAAGGCGGGCACCACCGTCGAGGTGGCGCTCTACTCGGAGCCGAAGGTTCTGGCGCACGCGGTGGTCGCTGCGAACGGCTCGTTCTCCACCACCGTGACGATCCCGGCCGCATACACCGGCGCGCACACGTTTGTCGCCGCCGGCCTCGGCCCGAACGGCAAGGTCCGCTACCTGACGTTGCCGGTCACCATCGCCGCCGCGAACAGCGGGCTACCGGTGACCGGCACACCGGTCACCGCGCTGGCACTGTTCGGCCTGGCGATGTTGATCGCCGGCGGCTACACGGTCTCCGCCACGCGGCTTCGGCCGCCACGTACGCCAATGCGCTGATCTGAATCAATTGCGCACGGCTGGGCCGCAGCTCCACGCCCACGGATCATCGAGGCGATCGAGTACGTCATGAAGCGCTGACGGCCGGGGAGGTTCGCTCACGAGCGTGCGAGGCGGCGCGCCAGATGGCGCCCGGTCGCGCTGTCCCCGGCCTCGGCGATCGTGGCGGGAGGGCCGGTCGCGACGACCCGGCCGCCCGCGTCCCCACCGCCCGGGCCGAGGTCGATGACCCAGTCGGCGCCGGCGATCGTGTCCAGGTCGTGCTCGACCAGGACGACGGTGTTGCCGGCGTCGACGAGCCGGTGCAGTTGCCGCAGCAGCAGCGCGATGTCCGCGGGGTGCAGCCCCGCGGTCGGCTCGTCGAGCAGGTAGAGCGCGTGACCGCGGCGGGCCCGCTGCAACTCGGTGGCGAGCTTGATGCGCTGGGCCTCGCCACCGCTGAGCTCGGTCGCCGGCTGGCCGAGCCGCAGGTAGCCCAGCCCCACCTCCCGGAGCGTCTCCAGGCTCCGGGCGGCGGCCGGGACGTCGGCGAGGAACGTGGCGGCGTTGTCGACGGACATTGCCAGTACGTCCGCGATGGTCTTGCCGCGGTAGGTCACCTCCAGCGTCTCCGCGTGGTACCGCGCGCCGTGGCAGGCCGGGCATGGCGCGTACGTCCCGGGCAGGAACAGCAGTTCGACAGCGACGAACCCCTCGCCCTGGCAGGTCTCGCACCGCCCCTCCGCGACGTTGAAGGAGAACCGCCCGGCCGCGTACCCGCGCGCCTGCGCCTCGTCTGTCGCCGCATACAGCTTGCGTACCGCGTCGAACATTCCGGTGTAGGTGGCCAGATTGGACCGGGGCGTGCGGCCGATGGGCCGCTGGTCGACCCGGACCAACCGGTCGAACGAGTCGAGCCCCGCCGCGTCCCGCACGTCGACGTCGAGCTCCGCCTCGTCGAGTTCCCCCTCGTCGGGCTCGTCGCTCGCCAGCCCGAGGTGGCCGCGCACGACCTCGGCGAGCACCTGCGTGACCAGCGTCGACTTCCCGGAACCGGACACCCCGGTCACCGCGGTCAGCACCCGCAGCGGCACGTCGATGGACACGCCGTGCAGGTTGTGGCGGGAGACGCCGCGCAGGTGCAGCCATCCCCGGGGCGTACGCGGGCGATGGTCGAGTGGCTCGGCACGGCCGAACAGGTACCGGCTGGTGGCCGACTCCTCGACCTGTTCGAGGCCGGGGACCGGACCGCTGTACAGCACACGTCCGCCGCTCTCGCCCGCGCCGGGGCCGATGTCGACCACCCAGTCCGCCCGCCGGACGACGTCCATGTCGTGCTCGACGACGAACAGCGAGTTGCCCGCCGCCTTCAGCCGGTCCAGCACGTCCAGCAGCGGCTCCGCGTCGGCCGGGTGCAGGCCCGCGGAGGGCTCGTCGAGCACGTAGACGACAGCGAACAGCCCCGAACGCAACTGGGTGGCGATCCGCAGGCGCTGCGCCTCACCGGTCGACAGCGTCGTCGAGCGGCGCCCGAGGCTGAGGTACCCCAGGCCGAGGTCGAGCAGCACCTCGACGCGCGCGACCAGGTCGGCGCAGAGCCGGACCGCGACCTCTGTCGTCTCCCCGGACCGGGCGCTCGGCGTGGCAGCCCCGGCCCCGGACAACCCCGCGGCGGGCCGCAGGAGCGCCACGACGGCGGTGAGGGGCATCGCGTTGACGTCGGCGATGGTGCGGCCGGCGAAGGTCACCGCGAGCGCCTCCGGGTGCAGGCCACTGCCGTGGCACACCGGGCAGGGCACGCTCCGGACGAACCGCATCGCCCGCTCGCGCATCCGGTCGCTCTTGGAGTCGGCGAGCACGTGCATGACGTGCCGACGGGCGCTCCAGAACTTCCCGTAGTAGCCGCTGTCGATGCGGCCCGGTTCGGGCTCGACGAGGACGGACGGCTGCTCGTCGGTGTAGAGCAGCCAGTCCCGGTCCTTCTTCCTGAGCTTGCGCCAGGGTCTGTCGATGTCGATCCCCAGGCCGCTCACGACGCTGCGCAGGTTGGCGCCCTGCCAGGCGCCCGGCCAGGCCGCGATGGCGCCGTCGCGGATGCTCAGCGACGGGTCCGGGACGAGCAGGTCCTCGGCGACGTCGTGTACGACGCCCAGTCCGTGACACCGTGGGCAGGCGCCGGCCGCGGTGTTGGGGGAGAACGCCTCGGCCTCCAGCCGGGGGGCGTCCGGCGGGTAGGTCCCGGCGCGCGAGTAGAGCATCCGCAGCAGGTTGGACAGCGTGGTGATGGTGCCGACCGTCGACCGCGAACTGGGTGCCCCGCGACGCTGTTGCAGGGCCACCGCTGGGGGCAGGCCGGTGATCTCCTGCACGTGCGGTGCACCGACCTGCTGCAACAGCCGGCGGGCGTACGGCGCGACGGACTCGAAGTACCGGCGCTGCGCCTCGGCGTAGAGCGTGCCGAAGGCCAGCGAGGACTTGCCCGAACCGGAGACGCCGGTGAAGGCGACCATGGCATCGCGGGGAAGGTCGACGTCGACGTTCCGAAGGTTGTGCTCGGCGGCGCCCCGGACGCGCACGAACCGGTCATTAACGTGCTTTTTCACCAGATCTGCTTACCCGGTTCGGCGGCGCCGAATCACTGGGGGTCCCTGACCAGCCTGAGGAGGTCGAGGCCGGCGTTGATGACCAGGAGAGCCCATGTACCGAGCCGGTGATCCGGACATGGTGGACGTCGCCTACGTACGCTGCACTATCTCCTTGTGGAGGAGACCGATGGTGCCGTCGGGCTGGTCGCCGTCGGGGTGCCGGCATCGACCCTGTTGGCCGCCGCGATCGCGCTGGCCCGCCCAGTGATGATGATGCTCATGATGGGCGGCATACACGGCGGCGCCGACGGCGTCTCGCCTGTGGGGTTGACTTGCCCGCCCCGGCTTTAATCGATCATGATGACCGGCGTCTGCAAGGAGCTGACAGTGATCGAGCACCCCTACGAGCGGTCGGGACCGCTTCAGGGCATCATGGCCATCAGCCTCATCATGGCGGTCATCTTCCTCACCAATGCCAATTTCTGGGCCGAGGCACGCCTGGCGGCCGTGATGTCGTTTGCCTTGTTCCTGGTCAGCTTCACGCTGTACTTCGTGACTTGGCTCTTGCATGGACACGCAGCCTGGCTGAGGAGTCGCGACAGCGCGGAGGAAGTAAACGACGCCCGATAGCCATCACGCCCACGGCCTCACGGGCGGAGTTGCGCGGGTGCAGGGCTGGAAGCCCTGGCCGCCGGGCGCCCCGGGGTCTTCGACGGCCGTTCCGCAGAGATCAGCGCTGAACGAGCACCCCTCGATAGGGTGCTCGTTCATGACGAGCCGGATAGGTGACATCGTGATCGACTGCTCGGACCCTGAACTCCTGGCGGAGTTCTGGTGCAGCGTCCTGGGGTACCGGATCCTCGATCGGGACGAGACCGGAGTGGCGATCAGGGGAGCGACGGTCAGTCCGGACATCCTGTTCATCCGTGTGCCGGAACGCAAGGCCACGAAGAACCGCATCCATTTCGACGTGTGCGCCACCGACGGGGATCAGCAGGTGGAGTTGGCCCGGCTCCTTGCGTTGGGCGCCAGGCGGTCGAGCATCGTCGCCAGCGGGTCCTGGGTCGTGCTCGAGGACCCGGAGGGCAACGAGTTCTGCCTGATGTCGAAGCGGATTGCACCGGAACCGGAACCGTTTCACGAGGTGTGAGCGTGACGGGCTGACGCCGACGTGGCCGCTGCCGGTCGCGCCGGGAGCGAAGCGGCAGGGCGCGCCCGGCCGGCAAAGCGGCTACCCAGGACCACCACCGAGACCCTCACAGATGTGCGACACATGTCCGCGAGGGCGCGGATCGTGGCTGCCACATCCGTGGCAATCCGTTCGGCCCCCGGGTCGGGCGTCACCGCTGACTCGTCCGGTCCGGGGCGGCGAAGAAGTCGGCGAGCGGGTCGATGAGCCTGCGGGGCGCCCGGTTCAGCCCGTCGTGGCCGCTGCGGGGAATCGGCAGGACCCGTGCGCGCGGCAGGGCATGCAACAGCTCCTCGTTGAGCCCCACGTAATAGGACGGACCCGCGGTGCCATAGGTCAGCAGCACGTCGGCGGCGATCCCCGACCACTGCTCGGCGGGACCGTCGTGCAGCCGGATCTGATGCGACTCGTCGAGGGTCATCGGCAACAGGTCACCCATGGTCCGGCCGATCGGCGTACGCAGAAAAGCGCGGCACAGCGCCACGCGGACCCCGAGCGGAAGCCGTGCCGTCGGCGAGTGGGTGTTGATGCCGCCGGCGGTGATGGCCATGCTCCGGGCGACGTCGCCGTCGCGGGCGGCCTGGCGTGCGGCGTCGAGCCAGGCGGTGGGGAAGCCGCCGTTGATGCTGATCGCCGCGTCGTAGACCGCGAGCCGGTCGATCGGTAACCGCAGCGCGGCCCGCAGGGCGATGAAGCCGCCGGAGCTGTGCCCGAGGACGTTGCGGGCGCCGGTGTGTTCCAGGACGGCGGCGAGGTCGTCGATGTCCTGGTCGAAGGTGTACGGCTCGGTGCGGGCGGCGGCGTCCGCGCGTCCACGCCGGTTGTAGAGGTGCACCGTGAACCGGTCGGCCAGCTTGTCGGCGAGCCGGCGGTAGATGCCGATCGTGACGCCGCCGCCGTGCACCACGACGATGCCCGGTCCGCTTCCGGTCGAGTGCAGCACGATCGCCTCGCCGTCGCGTGCCGTGATCCGCTCCATGACCCCTCCCACCAGCCGACTAAACTGCGAACGTCGTTTGCAGTTTACAGTGGGTCGGTGAGCGACGCATCCACCCGTTCCGGCGGCGACCGGCAGCCGATCTGGACCAGGCCCGAACGCGGCAGCCGCGGCCCCGCTCCCTCGCACAGCCGGGACGCCCTCGTCGCGGCCGCCGTCACGATGGCCGACGACGCGGGAATCGCCGCGGTGTCGATGCGCGCCGTCGCCGCAGCGCTGGGCACCAGCGCCGGAGCGCTCTACCGGTACGTGTCGTCCCGCGACGATCTGCTGGACCTGATGACCGACCGTGTCGTCGGCGAGCTGCGGCCGTACCCGCAGGCGGACGGCGACTGGCTGGACGCGATGCTGCTGCTGGCCCGCGGCCAGCTGGCGTTGTATCGGCGCCACCCCTGGCTGCTCGACGTGATGCATCGGACGTCCGGTGCCGGCCCCGAGACCCTGGCGTGGTTCGACACCTGCCTACGGATCCTGGAGCCCGTCGGCTGTGTCGTGACCGCCAAGTTCGAGGCGATCGGGCTGATGACCGGCGTGGTCGGCCTGTTCGCCCGGAGCGAGGCCAGCGCCGCCTCGTTCAGCTTCGCCGGGGTCGACTTCGCGGCCTATCCGTACCTCGCCGCGGCGTTCACCCAGCCGGCCGGACCCGGCACCCCGCGCGACCTCTTCGACCGCACCCTGCGCATCCTGCTGACCGGGCTGCTCGTCACCGAACCCCGGCCTGACGGATCACCGGATCTTGGGTTGGTCTGAAACTGGCGAACTCGGAAGGGGGTCACGGCCACAAGGGCTGGGGCAGGGGGCCGGGGCGGGCCATGAAGTAGCCCTGACCGAGGCGGACCCCGAGTTCGATGAGTGTGTCGTATTCCGCGGGGGTTTCGACGCCCTCGGCGATGAGCATGGCGCCTGCCTCGTCGGCGAACGCGACCAGTGCCCGGATGAGGGCCGCCCGGATCGGGTCGGTGTCGATACCGCGGGTGAACATGATGTCGAGTTTGATGATGTCGGGGTGTAGTTGCAGGATGTGGCTGAGGCTGGCGAAGCCGGCGCCGGCGTCGTCGACGGCGATCAGGATCCCGGCGGCACGGAGTTCGCTGGTGGCCTCGCGCAGGGCGGAGTAGTCCCCGACCTCGCTGTGTTCGGTGATCTCGACGATCACGTTGCGGTCGGCGTGCGCGATCAATGTCGCGCGTACCCCGCGGTTCAGCAGCGCCTCGACGGAGAGGTTCGTGGTCAGCCAGGCGCCGGGTGGGATGTCGTCAATGCTGTTGAGGGCCTGCTGCAAGGCCAGCAATTCCAGCTCCACGCCGATGCCGGCCTCGGCGGCGGCCGCGAACGCGTGTGCTGGGCTGTCGAAGTGCTCCTGGTCGAAGCGGGCGAGTGCCTCGTAGGCCAGTACCGACCCGTCCTGGAGTTGGACAACCGGTTGGAAGGCCATCCGGACCGCCCGGGAGTCCAGCACGTGCCGTACCGTGCAGCGAGCTGCAGGGTCGGCGGACAGTGTCGGCGTCATGACCCCACGTTCGCCTGCGCAGGTCATCGGCGGGTCAAGCAGCGATCAGGATCCCGGCGGCTTTCGCGCGGTGAACCCGCGCGGGCAGACCACGGTGCGAATCCAGGACGGCGTCAACCGTCGACACGTACGCCGGGACGAGCACCGAGCCGGGGGCACGGCCCGCGACCGGGCCGTCGTTGGCTTTCTCCGGCCAGACCACCGCCGGGGAGCTTGTGTTCGAGGTGTGTGATGTCGCCGATCAGTGCGCCGACGTCGTCAGGTTGTGCACCGCGGTGCACAACTGGCTGCGGGTGAACGGCTTGGGCAGGTGCCGTCCAGCTGTAACGCCGCGACGCGCGAGGATCTGTGAGTCCCACATCGCCGTCGCGAACAGCGCGGGCAGGTGGGGGTCGCGGTCCCGCAGAAGCTGCCACAGCTCAATGCCATCGACGCCGGGCATGTTGATGTCGAGCACTGCGGCCCGGGGCATGCCGTGTTCGTCCACCGCGGCCAATGCCGAGGCGGCGCTGTCGGCGACGATCACGTGGTGGCCGTCGGCACGTAACCAGTAGGCCATCAGATCCCGGATGTCGACCTCATCGTCAACGACCAACAGGTGCATTGGGGCCTCCCGGCAGTTGTCTCCCCATTCCCATCGTCAACCGAACTCCGCCTCTGAGATTCATCAGACCTTTCGCCCGGCGCTGGGGATCCGAATCGGGCACTCGCCATCGTTTCACCCCCGAGGGCGGGCTCCTGGCCCTCTGATTCAGTGATCGTGGGCCTGAGGTGACCACGTGGTGGTCTGACCGATGATCAATGGATGAGGCTGGTGGTGGTCCTGTCGTGCGGGCGGATGTACCGGACCGGCTGTACCCGAACCAGGGCTGGCCGGCACCGCCTGGCAATGCCGCGAACCGGTGGTGGTCCCCGACGTGCACGCCCCCGGCAGCCCGTCCGCGGCACGTACGGCCGCCGCCGGTCGGCTCCGCGCCGGGCTCGGCGTGCCGATCCTCAGCGGCGGCAGGGTCCTGGCCGTGTTCAGCCTGTTCGCCGAGACGGCCGAAGGCCCCGCTCCGGATTTGCTGGCCCACCTGACCGGGATCGCCGCCCAGGTCGGCCAATTCCTGGAACGGCGCCGCGCCGAGCAACTCCAACAGGCGCTCGCGGCCAGCAAGGACGAGTACCTCAACCTGGTCGGCCACGAACTGCGCAGCCCGTTGACCATCATCGCGTCCTACCTCGACCTCATCGGCGACCCGGACGCTGACCCTGACCCCGGCGTCGCCGAACTCATGCCCATGATCGACGCGATGCGCCGCGCCAGCGACAGGCTCCGCAGGCTGGTCGATGCCCTGCTGGATCTGTCCGGACTCGACTCCGGCCACGCCCAGATCCAACCGGTCGATGTCGACCTCGCCGCGCTGGTCGCCGCGGCCGTCCGCGACACCCGACCGAGCGCCACCGCGAAACACCTCGACCTCACCGCCGCCCTGCCGGAGCGACTTCCCGCTTGCGCCGACCCGGCCCGGCTCACCCAACTGGTCCGCATCCTGCTCGACAACGCCGTCACCTACACCCCACCCGGCGGCCGCATCGAGGTCGGCGCCGCCGCCACCGACACCGACGTCGACATCCAGGTCAGCGACACCGGCGTCGGCATACCCGCCCATGAACGGCCACGCGTCTTCGACCGCTTCCACCGCGGCGCCATCACCCTCGAACAATCAATCCCCGGGGCCGGCCTCGGCCTGTCCCTCGCCCAAACGATCGCCGAACGCCACCACGGCCGCATCACCGTGACCCCCAACCACCACCGCCCCGGCACCACTTTCCACGTCCACCTGCCCAAGCAACCCGCCCCCGAACCCGCATAGCGGCCGATTCCTCGTCCTCCTCGGGACTTTGCCGCGGACGCTGTCGTGTGGTGGATGGCTGGGGGTGGGGCCAGCCAATTGACCTTCCGCGGCGCCCATCGTGGCCAGTGCCGCCGACGCGTTCGGCAGTCTGATCCCGTCGCCAGCATTCGGCAGGCAGAAATCCGCGCGCCGCTGCACGGACGTGGCTGGAGGACTTGGCCTCGACCTTTCGGGTCAACCGGGATGGATATGCACGTCTCGGAGCATTCGGGCTCGCTGGCTTATTGATGTGCCCAGGCAGACTGGCGTAATGGACCGGACCGAGCTGCGTGCCTTGATAGCCGACTTCACCCAGTGGAGCCGGCAGGCCGCGGCCGTTCAGCGCCGGCACGCCGCCGTGCGGGAGGCTGCGGATGCTGCCGAACGCCTCCTGGAGTCACGCGCCGTCCTCGTTCAGCACGCACGACGCAACGCTTGGCGGATGGTGCCGCTGGAGCGCAAGCACAGCTCCGTCGTGCGGCCCCTGCGCGAACGCGCCGTCCTGCCGACGCTCACCCGCGGCGATCAGGCTCTGATCCGGCTGTTGGCGGTCGAAGTGCCCCGCGCGCGGGCCGACGTGAACGCCGCCCTGGGCCTGCGGCGCTATCTCGCCGGGCCGGGCAGGCGCCGGCGGGCCGAGGCGTCTGCCGCGTTCCTGCGCCGTCAGCATGACGTGTTCGCGGAAACGGGCTGGCCGCAGCGGCTCAAAGAGCTGAGTGAGCACACCGTCAACGACAACATCGGCGTCGAGGCGCTGGTCGATCCCACGCTCGGTGTCGTTCCCGAGGATCCGGCCCACAGCCCCGAGGTGATCCAACGGTCCGCGCTCGATGGCCTGTCCAAGGCGCTGGCCGCCATCGACAGGATCGTGCAGGCCGAGGCGGAGTACCGCGCCGCGGCCAGGGACGCCGCGATCACCGTGCGGCGGGTCGACACGATGCGCGTGCTGCGGGAGATGTCGGCCGATGCGTTGAAGACAGCGACCCGTGACCGGCTCCGGCTCGGCGGCCTCGGCCCGGCCGGCATCCACACCGTCCAGCAGGTCCTGGCCAACGCCGCCACCCTGTCGACGATGCCGGGCGTCGGTGAGGTGTCGGCGCGACACATTCTCGGCGCGGCGCAGACGTTGCGGCACACGACCTTCGAGGAGACGCCGGTCCGCATCGACGTCAACCGGCGCAGCCCCGAGGAGACCGAACTGCTGCGCTGCCTCGCCGAATGGGACGCCCGCCGCCGCACCAGGGGCGCCGCCGCCGACCTCGAACGCGCGGCCGAACTGGCGCCGATCGTGGCGGGGCTCACCTTCTCCACATCGCATCTGCTGGTGGTCCCGCTGCGGGAGCTGCCGGTGAGCGAGCTGTGGGAGAGCATCAACGTTGTGCGGCACCGGGCCGAACAGTTGCGTCGCACCAAGCCGTCGGGCCACCGGACCCGCGACCCGTGGGAAGACTTCCTGGCCCGGCCGGCCGACTACTTCGCAATGCTCGCCGAACTTGGCTTCCTCACCGGCGACGAGGAGGCCACGCACGGCAATCTTCCCGACGACATCGTCAAGGCGGTGCGCGACCAGCCGCTCAACGGCGAACATCTGAAGGCATCGCTGCGCGGCTATCAGAGCTTCGCGGTGCGGTTCGCCCTCGTGCAACGCAAAGTAATCATCGGTGACGAGATGGGCCTCGGCAAGACGTTCGAGGCGATCGCCGTGCTGGCACACCTGCGCAGCCGGGGCGAGAACCGCTTCGTCGTGGTGTGCCCCGCGGCCGTCGTGACGAACTGGGTGCGGGAGGTGACGAGCAAGTCGACCCTGAGCGCCCACCGCGTGCACGGTGCCGACCGGGACCACGCGGCCAGCGTCTGGGAACGCGACGGCGGCGTCGCGGTCACCACGTTCGAGACGCTGGCCGCGTGGCAGCCCGGTCCCAACCTCGCCTGTGTCGTCGTCGACGAGGCGCACTACATCAAGAACCCGAACGCACAGCGTTCCGTGCGCACCGCCGCCATCGTCGAGCGCGCCGCCCGCGCCGTGCTGCTTACCGGCACACCGCTGGAGAACAAGGTGTCGGAGTTCCGCAGCCTCGCCTCATACGTGCGGCCCGACCTGACGGTCGACAGCGACGGCGACGCGCTGTCGGCGAAGGCGTTCCGCCGCCAGATCGCACCGGCGTACCTGCGGCGCAACCAGGATGACGTGCTGTCCGAGCTACCGGGGCTGGTGGAGGTCGACGAGTGGCTGCCGCTGTCCAAAGAGGACGCTACGGTCTACCGGGCGGCGGTCGACAGCGGAAACTTCATGGAGATGCGTCAGGCGGCGATGCGCCAGGGCGCTAAATCCGAGAAGTTGCGGCGGCTTGTCGAGCTCGTCCGCGAGGCGGAGGGAAACGAGCGGAAGGTCATTGTCTTCTCCTACTTCCGAAGCATTCTCGATCTGGTGACGGCGGCCCTGCCGGGACCGGTCTTCGGGCCGCTCACCGGCTCGGTCAGCTCCGACGAGCGACAGCAAATGGTGGACCAGTTCTCAGCGGCACAGCACGGAGCCACCCTCGTAGCGCAGATTGTGGCCGGCGGTGTCGGGCTCAACGTCCAGGCCGCATCGGTGGTCATCTTCTGCGAGCCACAGCTCAAGCCGACCATCGAGGCGCAGGCAATCGCGCGAGCGCACCGGATGGGTCAGGTGCGTTCGGTGCAGGTGCACCGGCTACTGTCCGAAGAGAGTGTCGATCAACGTATCGTCGAACTGCTGGAGGCGAAGCGAAAACTGTTCGAGGACTTCGCCCGAGGCAGCGACATCGCCGACGCGGCGCCGGACGCGGTCGACCTGTCCGAGGCCCAGCTGGCCCGCGAGGTCGTCGCATCGGAGCGGAAGCGGCTCCTGAGCTCCTGAGCGGAACGTCTGCTTCAGGTGTGCTCGGATCTGCTCGTTCTTCGGCATCACGATCCGCGGGGCAGTCATGCCGCGTTCTCCACAGCGGGCCATGCGCTGCCGGCGCTGGCTACTCGGGCGTAGAGCATTCGAGGAGGTGGGTGGGCGCCGCCGGGGCCACTCGTCGCTCCTGTGTCAACCCGCTGCCGGTATGGCCAGGTTTCACCAATGAGGTGCGGCTACATTTCCGGATCTTGCAAGTATGTGGCTCACTGTGAACCCGGTCAGCGTCGTGCAGGTGGGTGACCTGCTTCACTCACTGCTGTGGGACGGCGGCAGACTGTGTGCTAATCTGACCAGGTTGCTGTTTTGATTTCCGTAGACGTTTCCGGCGCCTGATGGGGTATCTGAACCCGTGCAGGCGCTTTTCGTTTTTCGTGTCGTTTCGACGCGGGTGATCAACTCGGCGGCGTTAGAGTCCGCACAGTGCGGTCTCTAACAGCCTGCGAAGGAGCAGACATGACTACAGGCACCGTGAAGTGGTTCAACGCCGACAAGGGTTTCGGCTTCATCACCCCGGACGGCGGCGGCGCCGACGTCTTCGCCCACTTCTCCCAGATCTCCACGAGTGGCTTCCGCAGCCTCGAGGAGAATCAGAAGGTGGAGTTCGACATCACCCAGGGCCAGAAGGGGCCGCAGGCGGAGAACATCCGCCCGCTCTGACCCTCGCTCTGCGAACGGCGGCCCGACTGATTCAGCGGGCCGCCGTTCGGCATCTCACCCGCACACCACGGCATCCGGAAGATCATCTGATCGACTCGATGCCCCGTCCTCTTGATGCCGGGCAGACAGCCGGAACCGTCGGACCACGGCGCGACAACCCAAAGGACATGACTATGACGACGACCTACTCGGGCCCTGCGAGGCTGATCCTGGTCGGCGGCGCCTGCGTATCCGGCATGGCCTCCCTCAGTACCAACCAGCGCGGCGGAGTCAACGGCTGGGGCGGCACGTTCCGTCCGGACGAGGTCACGACGGACCTGCGGAACGCCGTCGAGGGGGTTCAATTGGAACTGCCCTACGATCGGGTGGGGACAGTCGCCGTCACCGGCATGCGCAAGCTACTCGCGACGCAGGTGCTGATGTCACTGGCGGGCCGTGGACCCGCACCCTTCTGACGGTGCGCCGCACACCTGCCACCCGTGGAGTCGGAAGTCACGAGGCTTCTCGACGCTTGTGGACATGAGGCGTACCTCGCTCTGCATCGGAACCGGTGCGCCCACATGGGGAAATGTCGAGGTGCAGGAGGTTGAAGACCACGCGTGCAAGGCGGTGTTTCCGGGCGCGGAGGGCTTCCAACCCGGTGTCTCCGCCGGTTCGTCGGCGCTGGTAGAAAGCATGGCCGAGACCGCCGAGCCGGATCTGAGCGACGGCGATACGGTGCAGGGCGGCGTTGAGCTGCCGGTTCCCGCCCCCGGGCGAGGCGGTGGCGGTTGGTGCGGCCAGATGACGCGGGGATCGACGCGACGCCGGCATGCAGGCAGAGCGGGCCTCGGAGCGGAACCGGGCGATGTTCGTGGTCTCCCGACGATCTTCGCGGCAGTCAGGGCACAGCGCGGCCGTGCGGTACGCACATGAACACCACTCTCATCCTGCGCGCACACGCGGGCATTCTCCGCCAGGGGTGATAGTCGCGCTCCGCCGGGACCAGGGCCTCGCCGGCCATGATCCACGGGGGCCGCGACGCGGCCGGTCGACGCGGAGGGCGTACGGGGATAAAGAGGCCGTCGGCGCTGCCGATGTTGAGAGAACGATGGCGCGATCGAGGCGCCGCCGAAACAGCGCCGTGACGCCCGGCAGGATGCGAAGGAAGTGCTCGTGATCGCGAGAAGGGGCCGACGCCTCTGGATGGCAGGCGCGTTGGCGGGCGTACTGGTGGCAGCCGCTGCCTGCGGTGGTGGCCAGGAAGGCACCAAGGCGCGGCGGGAGGCGGCCGAGCTGACGCTGTGGACGTGGGCGTCCTCGCCGGCTGAACAGAACAACCTTTCCCAGATCATCGACAAGTACAACAAACTCGGCAAAGCGATCGTGAAGCTTCAGACGATCCCCGAATACGATTCGATGCTGGACACGGCGCTCGCCGGCAACAACCCGCCGGACCTGTTCTACCTCAACGACCACAAACTCGGCGACTACGCCAAGGCCGAAAAGATCGTTGCCTACGGCGACCGGCTGGACAATCCCCAGGATTTCTATCCCAGCCTGAGGGACTCCTTCACGTACCAGGGCACCTTCTACTGCGCGCCAAAGGACTTCTCGACGCTCCAGCTGGTGTACGACGTCGACGCCTTCAAAGCCGCCGGCCTGGAGAGGCCGCCGACGACCTGGCGGGAGCTGGCGGCGTACGCCGAGCGGCTGACCAAGCCGGGGCGGCCCGGATTCGTCAACAACGCCGACTTCTACCGCTGGGGCGTCTTCATGCTTCAGGCCGGTGCGTGGCCGACCAACGAGGCGCGCACCAGGATGACCATGGACACCCCGGAGATGAGGGCCGCTCTGCGATACGTCGCGGACGGGCTGCGCGGCAAGTACTTCGCCATGGCTTCCACCGTGGGCGCGAGCTGGGGCGGGGAGGCCCTGGGCAAGCACAAGGCGGCGATGACCATCGAGGGCAACTGGATCAGCGGCGCGATGGCGACTGACTACCCGAGTGTGCACTGGGCCGCCGCGGAGCTGCCGGCGGGGCCGAAGGGCAAGGGCACGTTGGCGTTCTCGGTCTGCTTCGGACTGACCAAGGCGAGCAAGCACCAGGCCGAAGCCATCGACTTCGTCAAGTACGTGACCGCGGCCGAGCAGCAGGTGCAGTACACCAATTTCGGTCCGATGCCGTCACGCAGGTCGGCTGCGGCGCAGTGGCTGAGCGCGAATCCACTTCTCAGGTCCTTCGTGGGTGGCGCGGAGAACGCCCATACCTCGGTGTTCGTCCCTGGCTTCGATCCGGTCAAGGGCACGATCGACGACGGCCTCGCCCGACTTGCCAGAGGCCAGAAGACGGTGGATGAGGTTATCGCGGCCACTCAGCAGGCAGGTGCCGGCGCATTCGGCGGATAGGGCCGCCCGCGTCTCGCCCATGCCACGGTCGGCGGCGGCTTCGGCCGGACCCTTTGGCGAGCTGAACCGGTCAGGAACCCCGCTCCGTACCGGCACTTCACGTGCTCGGCCTGGAACCGCGCCGTACGCTGTGCTTGCGAACGGCGTTGGCGACCGTCCGGTCGCGGTCAGCTCGCCGTGGTCGAGCGCCGGTTCGTGCGGGGAAAGCAAGGGCTGACGGTGCGGGGTCGGGGGCGGCGCTACGAAATGTGCGACGGGTCGCGATGCTGGTCGGCGTCCTCCGCACCCGAGTGCGGGCGGCTGCGGGCGCGATTGCGCTTCTGGCTGTACATCGCCACATCGCCCTGGCTCAGCAGTTCGTCGAGGGAGCACGGAGTCGCGGGGTCGAACCGGGCGAAGCCGACGCTGAGCGACAGCTTCGGCTCCTCGGCCATGTTGTAGTCGACCAGCAGGGCCTCGATGCGCCCCGCCACGGTCGTGGGGTCGGTGACACCGGTCAGCAGCGCGCAGAACTCGTCGCCGCCCAGCCGCGCCACGGGGTCCCCGTCGCGGACCGCCCCGTTCAGCAACCGGGCCGCCGCCACGATCGCCGCGTCCCCGGCGGCGTGCCCCAGGTCGTCGTTGATCCGCTTCATCTGGTCGATATCGACGAACAGTGCGGTGAACGAGACGCCTGTGCGTACCGCGTCACGGCGGATGTCCTCGCCGACGGACCGGAAGCCCCGCCGGTTGTACAGACCGGTCAGTGGGTCGCGTTCCGCGACTGTGCGCAGTTGCCCGAACTGGTCGTTGAACGCCGCGGCGAGCTGGTGCAGCTCGCGGGTGCCGGCGGGGTCCAGGGCGAATGTGAGGTCCTGCGGGTCGCGGCCGGCGAGCCGGCGGGCGTAGGAGACGATCGCGCGACCCACCAGGCCGTGCATGCACCACAGGACCACAGCCATGCCGAACGAGATGAACACGGCCAGGACTGCGAGCACGGTGACCGACACGGCGGTGTCCTTGCGCGCGGCGTCCACCTCCCGGGTCGCCGAGGCGTTCAGGTCGTCCCGGAACTGGTTGATGAGCCGGCTGAAGTTCTCCTTCTTGTGCATGTAGGTGGGGTCGAACAGCACCCGCGCGGCGGTCGAAGCCTTTTCCTCCGCGTCGAGTGCCTGGTCCATGGCGGAGAGCCGGTACGCGGCGACCTGCGGCGGCATGGCGTCCCTGTCCACGCCGTCGGCTTCCAGGGCCAGCCGCATCGATCGGATCTCGGTGGCCATGAGCAGCTCGGAGTCGTACTTGGCATCGCTCAGTGGCTCGAGCAGGTCCGGGTCCGCACCGAGGGCCCTGAGTCGCTCGATCACACGCTGCTGGGTCTGGATCCCGTTCACCTCGTGCCAGTAGGCGTCCAGGTTTCGCCGGTCCCCGGTCACGGCGAAGATCCGTACCTGGAGGGCGAGGAAGTCCGCGGCGTCCGCCATCTGCTGGGACAGCTGCATGAACGCGGTCTGGCGGGCGCGGGCCGCGTCCTCGCGGCCGATGGCGCTCTTGACGTTGAAGACCGCAGCGATCAGCGCCACCGACATGACGGCGAACGCGGCGCCGAAGCAGAGGGTGAGGGCAGCCTGCTTGGGCGGCCGCCGACCGCCGGGGT
Organism: Krasilnikovia sp. MM14-A1004; assembly: GCF_047159485.1. Classification (GTDB taxonomy): domain Bacteria; phylum Actinomycetota; class Actinomycetes; order Mycobacteriales; family Micromonosporaceae; genus Actinoplanes. Next base: position 1,713,237 of record NZ_AP038773.1, read on the forward strand.
CGGATCCGGTCGATCTGCCGATCCTCAAGAGCCGCACCGTAACTCTTCCTCCCGCAAGAAGCTCCCCCTCGCGCTCAGGCGTGCGTGTGACCGCCGGAATGCCCGTTTGGCCGGGCGGGGCGCGCCCGTAGCGGCGGGGGGCTTCGTCGCTTCGGCCACCACGGTCACACGCGTGGGTAGCGGTTAGGGTCTCGGATCGTGTCACCTCAGGTGACCACCGTCAGACCCGGCTCCGCCTGCCTGATCTTCCCCATCGAGCGAGGCAATCAGGCGGCGACCTGGTCGCGGCCGGAGCGCTGGGCCTGGTAGAGGTTGGGTCGGCGGTGTCGACGAGTGCGTGGCGGGCGTCCCTGCGAAACCCCGTGCCGGTTTGCGCCGGGTAGGTTTGTGCGCGTGGAGATGCTGCACTTGCGGTACTTCGTTGCGGTCGCCGAGGAGCTGAACTTCTCCGCTGCGGCACGCCGCCTGCACATGGCGGCCTCGCCGTTGAGCCAACGAATCCGGGATCTCGAGAACGAGCTGGGTCAGCGGCTGTTCGACCGCGACACGCACCACGTCACACTCACACCGGCCGGTGCGGCGCTGCTCCCGATTGCCAGCAACATCCTGCAGCAGGTCAACTCCATCCCGTGGCGGCTACGCAAGGCCGCCCATTCGCGGCGCTGCACCGTTTCGATCGGCATGCCCGCCGGGGTTCATCTCGACCTTCGGACGCGGGTCAACATGCTCACCGAACGGGTCCACGAGTCGTTCGAACTCCGACGCTGGCCAGGCACCACACCCAGCCTGGTCGCCGCCGTGCTGGAGGGCAAGCTCGCGCTGACCTTGGCCCGCCTGCCGGTGAACGACCCGATGCTGGACTGTCTGCCCGTGATGTCCGAGCAGCTCGGCGCTCTGGTGCCAGCTGATCAGTTCGCCGGACGAGACGCCGTGTCGCTGGCCGACCTGACCGACCTCGCCTGCGTCGCCCTGCCGTCCGAACTCACCCCCGCCTATTTCGACCAGCTCGACCGGGAACTGTCCGACCACGGAATCAAGAAACGCATCAAGCTGACCGACACCGGCTACGCCGGAATATCCGAGGTCATTTCCAGCGGGACGAGCTTCTCCGTTTCCATGCTGGACCCGAAGAGCCCGATGCACGGGTACCAGCTGGAGAACACGATACTGCTGCCGTTCGCGGACTTCCGGCCCCGGTTGGATACCGGGCTGTTCTGGCGACGCGACCGTGCCTGCGGTGGCGACCTCGACGAGCTCATCGATGCCGCCCGTGAGGTGTTCGCCGAGCCCCTGAGCTGCTGAGCCCCTGAGCTGCTGACAGCAGCGAGCCGTCTGTCCGAACAGGACCGCGGCCTCGCGAGAGCAATGGTGTGACCGCCGTGGTCACACCATTGTTCGCAATACGGTGATTCCCCTGCCAGTCGTCCGCCCTTAGCGTCGATTCCAGAACGAGAAGAGATCGGCGAAAGGACGAAACAATGGGGGAAACGATGGGTGCCACCGGCCCGTTGGACGGTGTCCGAGTGATCGACCTATCCACCGTGGTGATGGGTCCGTACGCGGCCCAGATTCTTGGTGATTTGGGCGCCGACGTGATCAAGATCGAGTCTCCTGTCGACGCCGTGCGGGTGGGTGAATACCGCACCACACCGGGCATGACCTCGCTGAACCTCAACGTCAACCGCAACAAGCGCAGCGTCGCCCTCAACCTCAAGGACGAGACCGGGCGTGCACAGGCCCTCGCTCTGATCAGTACCGCAGATGTGCTGATCACGAACATGCGGCCGGGCGCGCTTGACCGGCTGGGCCTGAGCTACGACGACGTTGCCGAGCGCAACCGCCGCCTGGTCTACGCGCACGCCCAGGGCTATCGCAGCGACTCGGACCGCGCCGGCAACGCCGCGTACGACGAGACCGTGCAGGCGGCGTCCGGGCTGGTCGACATCGCCGACCGGGCCCTGGGCACACCGGTCTATCTGCCCACCATTCTCGCCGACAAGGTGTCCGCCCTGGTCATCGTCTACAGCGTGCTCGCCGCTCTGGTGCATCGTGACCGGACGGGCCTGGGCCAGCAGATCGAAATCCCGATGACCGACACGGTGCTGGCATTCAACCTGGTCGAACACCTCGCCGGGCATGTGTACGAGCCTGCGCACGGCACCACCGGCTTCCCGCTGTCGATGTCGAAGGGCCATCGGGCGGTGCGCACCAAGGACGGTCTCGCCTGCGTGATTCCGTACAACCCGCGCAACTTCCGGGACATGTTCGCCGCCGCCGGGCGTCCCGACCTGGTCGAGGACCCCCGCGTCAACGCCGAGTCCATCGATGGTGCAGAGATCGACGCACTGTTCGAGCTGGTTGCCGAGTGCGCTGCCGCGCTGACCACCGCCCAGTGGGCGGATGTGTGCACCAAGCACAGCATCCCCATGGCGCCCGTCTTGCAGCTGGACCGCGTCCACGAGGACGAATACGTGCGCGAGGGCCACCTGCTGGACACCGTCGAGCATCCGACCGAGGGCCGGATCCGCACGGTCGGCATCCCGATGAGGTTCTCCGCCACGCCCGGCTCGATCCGCCGCTTGGCGCCGGTCCCGGGCCAACACACAGAGGAGGTTCTCGCCGACCTGGCCACCATCTGAGCCCACGCAATCGCAATACAGAGAAGGAGCGCCATGGGCACCACCGAAGTGAACACCGAACGTATCGGCTCCACCCTCTTGATCACGATCGACCGTCCACAGGAACGCAACGCTGTCAACGCGGCAGTCGCCGAGGGCCTGGCTGCCGCCCTCGATGAGCTGGAGGGCGATCCCGCGCTGCGGGCCGGGGTGCTGACCGGTACGGGGGGCACCTTCAGCGCCGGCATGGACCTCAAGGCCGCCCTCCGAGGGGAGTCACCCGAGGTCGCCGGCCGCGGGTTCGGTGGGCTGGTCGAGGCCGACCTGACGAAACCGCTCATCGCCGCGGTCGAGGGCTGGGCCATGGGCGGAGGATTCGAACTCGCGCTGGCCTGCGACCTCATCGTCGCGGCGGAGGACGCGAAGTTCGGTCTGCCCGAGGTCAAGCGCGGGCTCGTCGCCGCGGGCGGTGGCGTCATCCGGCTGCCCCGGCGCGTCCCGTACCACCTGGCGATGGAATTGCTGCTCACCGGCGATCCGGTGACCGGTCGCCGCGCCGAAGCGCTGGGGCTGGTCAATCGCGTCACGCCGAGCGGCGAGGTTGTGCCGATCGCGCTGCGGCTCGCCGAGCAGATCGCGCTGAACGCCCCACTCGCGCTGGCCGCGGTGAAGCGGATCGCGCGTAGCGCTGTCGGGTTGCCCGAGGCCGAGGCGTTCACCCTGCAGCGTACGGAATTGAGCCGGCTGACGTCCTCGGCCGACGTCCGGGAGGGCATGACCGCCTTCGCCGAGCGTCGCGCTCCCCAGTGGATCGGACAGTGACATGAGGATCGACGATGTCCGGCGCCACGTGACAACGCCGTTGACCAGACCCGCGTTCCCCGCGATGGTCCCTCGGTTCACCGACCGCGAGTACCTCAACATCGTGTACCGCACCGACGTCGATGCGCTGCGCGCCGTTGTCCCCGAGCCGCTGCGGATCGACGAGCCGCTAGTCCGGTTCGAGGTGATGAGGATGGGCGATGTCAGCGGGTACGGCCCTTACACCGAGGCGGGCCAGGCGATCCCGGTCAGCTTCGACGGCGAGCAGGGCGAGTACCTGCACGCGATGTACCTCGACAGCTTCCCGGCGACCGCGTCCGGGCGCGAGGTCAGCGCCTATCCCAAGACCGTCGGCGCGCCCCGGCTGTATGCCGAGGGCGGTGCACTGATCGGCACCCTGGACTACGGCACGCTGCGGGTCGCCACCGCGACCATGGGCTACCAGCACCACGAGTGGGACAAGCGCGCGGCAGAGGCGCAGATCACCGTGCCCACGTACATGGTGAAGATCATTCCGGGGTACGACGGCACTCCACGAGTGCAGGAACTCGTCCGCACGGAGATCACCGAGGTCGTGGTCAAGGAGGCATACACCGGTCCGGCCCGGTTGCAGCTGTTCCACCACGTGCTGGCGCCGCTGGCCGATCTGCCCGTACTGGAGGTCGTGTCCGCCAGTCACATCCGCACCGACCTGACGCTCGCCCCGGTCAAGCCGGTCTTCGACTACCTGAAGGAGGGGTCGCGATGAACCGGGAGTTCACCACCGTCGCGGTCGTCGGCGCCGGCACCATCGGGCTGTCCTGGACGGCGCTGTTCGCTGCCCACGGGCTCCGCGTCCGGGTGACTGACCCCCGCCCGGATCTGGCCGACGCCGTCTCGGCCACGCTGACGGAGCTCGCCCCGCACCTGGCGGCGCAGGGACTGGACGTCGACCGGATCGCCGAGCGGGTGCACGTCGCGGCCGACGTGACGGAAGCGGTACGGGACGCAGATGTCGTCCAGGAGAGCGGACCGGAGCGGATCGGGTTCAAGAAGGACCTGTTCGCCACCCTGATCCGGGAGGCCCCGCGGCACGCGCTGCTCCTGAGTTCGTCCTCGGCGATCCCGGCGACCGCGTTCACCGGCGAGATCGACGACGCCGGCCGGATCCTCATCGGCCACCCGTTCAACCCCCCGCACCTCATCCCTCTGGTGGAGGTGGTGCCGGGGGAGCGCACCAGCCCGGATGCCGTCGAGGCGACGGTGGCCTTCTACACCCGCGTGGGCCGCGTCCCGGTCGTCGAACGCAAGGAGATCCCCGGCTTCGTCGGGAACCGGTTGCAGAACGCGCTCAGCCGCGAGGCCATCTACCTCGTGGAGCAGGGCGTGGTGACCCCGGCGGAGCTGGACCAGGTGATGACGAACTCACTCGGCATCCGTTGGGCGACGGTCGGGCCGTTCCTCGGCGCGCATCTGGGCGGTGGCCCCGGCGGCTACCGACACCTGGTCGAACACATCGGCCGGTCGATGAACCAGATGTCACTCGGCCGGCCGTCACAGGACCCCGAAGCGCAGCACCGGTTGATCGAAGCGGTCGAAGGGGCGTACGGCGACGCTTCATACGCCGATCTCGCCGCGACCCGCGATCGCCGACAACTCGCCGTGCTGTCCGCGCTGGACAGCGATCGTACGAAGGAGAACTGAGATGACCGACGTCATGGCGCCGCTGGACGGTCAGTTGACCGCGGACCTGTTCAACTACGAGACGCTGCTGTCCGACGCGGAACGCGAGATCCTGCTGCGGGCCCGCGCCCTCATGCGTACCGAGATCAAGCCGTTGGTCAACGAATACTGGGCCAGGGGCGAATTCCCGAAGGAGCTGATCGGGCTGTTTCGCGAGAGTGGCCTGGCGGGGTTGCCCTATGAGGGATACGGCGAGCATCGGCCCGCGGTCAGCAACCTGCTCAGCGGCATGCTGGCGATGGAGCTGACCCGCACCGACGCCTCCGTTGCCACCTTCTTCGGCGTCCACAACGGCCTGGCCATGTACTCGATCTACTCGGGCGGCAGCCAGCAGCAGCGCGACCGGTGGCTTCCCGAGATGGCGGCCATGGACAGGATCGGTGCGTTCGCGATGACCGAACCACTCGGCGGCTCGGACGTGGCGGGCGGGATGCGGACCACCGCGAAGCGTGACGGCGACACCTGGATCCTCAACGGCGCCAAGAAGTGGATTGGTAACGCGACCTTCGCCGACTACGTCGTGGTGTGGGCCCGGGACGTCGACGACAACGCCATCAAAGGGTTCGTGGTCACCAAGGGCATGCCAGGGTTCACCGCGGTGAAACTCGAGCACAAGCTCGCCTTCCGCATCGTCGAGAACGCCGAGATCACCCTGACCGACGTCCGGGTACCCGAGGCCGACCGCCTGCAGAACGTCAACTCGTTCCGCGACGTCGCGGAGATCCTGCGCGCCACCCGGGGCGGAGTCGCCTGGCAGGCGCTCGGCGTGATGATCGGCGCCTACGAACTTGCGCTCGACTATGCGCGGCAGCGCCAGCAGTTCGGCCGTCCGATCGCCGGCTTCCAACTGGTGCAGGACCTGCTCGTGAAGAGTCTGGGCAACATCACCGCCTCGTGGGGCATGCTGGTTCAGCTCGCCCGGCTGCAGGACGCGAAGATCTTCCGGGACGAGCATTCGTCGCTGGCCAAGGCGTTCGTCACGGCGCGGATGCGCGAGGTCGTCGCCTGGAGCCGGGAGATCTTCGGGGGCAACGGCATCCTCCTGGAGTACGACGTGGCGCGGTTCTTCGCCGATGCCGAGGCGATCTACTCATTCGAGGGCACCCGCGAGATGAACACGCTGATCGTCGGCAAGTCCATCACCGGTCAGAGCGCCTTCGTGTGACTGTCCGGGAGTCTGGATCGGTCGTTCATGATGCTGTCCCACTCCTCGCGCCGCCTGCCGGGCGCCGGACCGCCCGGCAGGCGGCGCGAGGATGCGGGATGTGCTGAAAGTTCACCAGTGTGGCAGTTGGTGGATGTACGCCCGAAAGCGGAGATGTGGATACGCTGCGGTGTGTGTGACGTTACGCCCTGATCACGGAGGCGACACATGAACACGATCACCACACCCGACGGCACGGAGATCTTCTTCAAGGATTGGGGCGCGGGCCAGCCGATCGTCTTCAGCCACGGCTGGCCCCTGTCGGCCGACGACTGGGACGCCCAGATGCTGTACTTCCTGCGCCACGGCTACCGCGTCATCGCCCACGACCGGCGCGGACACGGTCGATCCGCACAGACCGGCACCGGCCACGACATGGACCACTACGCCGACGACCTGGCCGCGCTCACCACGCATCTCGATCTCCAGGACGCCATCCACGTCGGTCACTCCACCGGCGGTGGCGAGGTGGTGCACTACCTCGCCCGGCACGGCGAGACTCGGGTGGCGAAGGCCGTACTCATCAGTGCGGTGCCGCCGCTGATGGTGCAGACCGAAGCCAACCCCTGCGGCCAGCTGAAGAAAGGCGCACTACGACGGCGTCGTCGCGTTCTCGCAGACGGACTTCACCGAGGACTCACTGGCGGGGGCCGGCTCTTCCATCGCCCTGCCGGGCCGGCGTCCACACCACGAGCGACAGGCCCACCCGGGCGGGGGACGAGTCGTGTCGATGCTACGCCGTGAACAAGCGCCCTGTTGGAGGCGATCCTCATGACATCCGCGCGGTCCGATGGACTCACTGACGAGATCGCAGACGTCATCAATACCGGGATGTCCCGTCGTGGTGTGGTCCGCGCCGGTGCGCTGGTGCTCGGCCTCGGTGCCCTTGCCGGCGGCGCCCCGGCAACGGCGGCCGGCGCCGCACCTGCCACGGACCGGACCGGCGTGCGTCCGTTCAGTGTGCACATTCCACGGCGGGTACTCGACGACCTCGGGCGCCGGTTATCGGCGACGCGCTGGCCCGACCCGGAAACCGTCACGGACACCTCGCAAGGGGTACCGCTGGAGTTGATGCGGGATGTCGCGCAGTACTGGGCGACCCGCTACGACTGGCGCCGGTTCGAGGCACAGCTGAATTCCCTGCCGCAGTTCATGACCGCGATCGACGGGTTGGACATCCACTTCATCCACGTCCGTTCGTTGCACCCGAACGCGTTGCCGGTCCTCGTCACGCACGGGTGGCCCGGCTCGATCGTCGAACAGCTGAAGATCATTGCTCCACTGGTCGATCCGACCGCCTACGGCGCGAGCGCGTCGGACGCCTTCCACGTGATCATTCCGTCCATCCCCGGCTACGGCTTCTCGGCGAGGCCCACCACGACCGGGTGGGGCCCCGATCACGTCGCGAGCGCCTGGGTCGAATTGATGAACCGCCTCGGATACGGGCGGTTCGTGGTGGCGGGCGGCGATGTCGGATCCGTGGTGAACACCGCCATGGCGCGCCTTGCACCGCCGCAGCTGATCGGTCTCCACACCAGCCTCCCAGCCACCGTACCGGTCGACATCGCCAGAGCCATGCAGTGTGGCGATTCCCCGCCACCCGGTCTGTCCGCCGACGAACGACGCGCGTACCTGCAGCTGGCCAACCAGAGCGCCAAGCATTTCGCGTACTCGAGCGAGATGCACACCCGTCCGCAGACGCTCTACGGCCTGGCGGATTCACCGGTCGCCATGGCCGGCTGGCTTCTCGACCACGGCGACGGCGACGACCAGCCGGCGGCCGCGATCGTCTCGGCCCTGCACGGCGCGCAGGAGTATCTGACCCGGGACGACGTCCTGGACAACCTCACCGTCTACTGGTTCACCAACACCGGGATCTCGTCCGCCCGCTTCTACTGGGAAAACACGATCAGTCCGGTCAACGCCGCCGACCTGTCCATCCCGGCCGCGGTGACGGTCTTCCCCAGCGAGCTCTACCAGGCACCACGGAGCTGGGCGGAACGTGCGTACCACGATCTCATCTACTTTCATGAGGCCGACGAGGGCGGCCACTTCGCCGCCTGGGAGCAGCCACTTATCTACGCCGCCGAGCTGCGGGCCGGATTCCGGCCGCTGCGTCCTGCGTAGGCCGGGTGCCACCGGGCTGACCTGATTCGAACACCGGTCCCGAGAAGGGGGATCGGCCGCCTCCGGCACGGTCCCCGTCGTGTACCCAGTCGGGAGGTCATCACCGTGAACGACGAGAGCAACAGCAGCGTACGCACGCCGGCGGTGCCCGCTGTATTGAACGACCCTCGTGAGTGAACGCGTGTCCCATGGCCAGCGGGGGTCGGCGCCGGCGGCCCATACCATCCGGCGCGAGTGAATCGCTGCCGATCGATATGACCCGCCCTGTCGAAGCGAGGTCACCCTCGCTGCCTGCGCCGCCCGGCACGAATTCACGTGCCGCACGCTCCTCATTCGTTGCGGATGACGTCCCGCCGGACCGGCCGGGGGCACCATCGCGTCACGTATCTGATGACCCCCCTTTGTGGACAGCGCTGCTGCGGCGATTGTGGCGGCGGGAGTCCGACGGGTCATCCGCGGGTGAAGAGGCGCAGCGACGACGATTTCACCCTGAGTTGTCCGGCGGCTCGCGGTGAGGCCTCTCCGGAAGCTGGCAGCGGGGCGCATTCGTCACGCGGGTTGCCTGCCCGATGTACCACCGTCCGACAGGAGAACGCCGACATGAAGCTCGTCGTGGACCTGACCCGGTGTCAGGGCTATGCACAGTGCGCGTTCCTGGCTCCCGCCGCCTTCACCATGCACGGGGACGGCGAGGCCCTGCTGTACGACCCCGACCCGAGCGAGGAACTGCGGGAGCGCGTACGGCGCGCCGCAGCCGCCTGCCCGGTGCAGGCCATCGTCCTCGACCGGGGACCCGCCGGCAACGGCGACCGTGCGGCCGCCGCCGCGCGACACGGCGGTATGGACGACGCGTTCCTGCGGACCGGGCGCATCGTCATCGTCGGCGCGTCGCTGGCGGGGGCGCGGGCGGCCGGGGCGCTGCGGTTCGAGGGATTCACCGGCTCGCTGACCGTGATCGGCGACGAACCCCACGACCCTTACGACCGCCCGCCACTGTCCAAGCAGGTGCAGCAGGGCCGGGTGCGGGCGGGACACACCGCCCTGCCGCGACGGCAGGCGATCGACGCCGACTGGCGGCTGGGTGTCGCCGCCACCGGGCTGGACCTGGCCGGCAAGCAGGTGCGGCTGGCCGACGGCACGTCCGTCGGATTCGACCGGCTGCTGATCGCGACCGGCGTGCGGGCCCGGCGGTGGCCGAACCCGGCCGAGGCGGCGCTGAACGGGGTATTCGTGCTGCGGACCCGCGAGGACGCCGAGGGGCTTCGGGCGCTGCTGGCCGAGCGACCGGGCCGGGTGCTGATCATCGGCGCCGGGTTCACCGGATCGGAGGTCGCTTCCGTCTGCCGGGAGCTCGACCTACCGGTCACCGTCGCCGAGGCGGGCCCTGCGCCGCTGGTGGCCGCCCTCGGCGGGGCGATCGGCCGGGTCGCCGCGGACATGCACCGCGAAGCCGGCGTCGACCTGCGGGTCGGGGTCAAGGTGACCGCCCTGGAGGGCGAGGACGGCCGGCTGCGCCGCGCCCGACTCTCCGACGGCAGCACGCTCGACGTGGACGTAGCCGTGGCCGCGCTCGGCGGGGTACGCAACGTCGAGTGGCTGGACGGCTCCGGGCTGGCGGCCGGGCCGTGGGGCGTTGCCTGCGATGCCGGCTGCCGCGCCTTCGACGTCAACGGCCTGGTCACCGACGACGTGTTCGTCGCCGGCGACGTCGCCCGCGCCCCGCAGCCGCTGTTCGGCTACCAGTTCCTGGCGCTGGAGCACTGGGGCAACGCGGTCACCCAGGCCGAGGTCGCCGCGCACAACATGATCAGCGACGAGGCGCACCGCTGGCCGCACCTGGCCATGCCGATCTTCTGGTCCACCCAGTTCGGCACCGAGATCAAATCCATCGGCGTGCCGAACATCGCCGATCAGGTCGTCATCACCCAGGGCTCGGTGACCGACCGTCGCTTCGTCGCCGCCTACGGCCGACACGGTCGTCTGGTCGGCGCGGTCACCTTCAACCAGGCGAAGTGGCTTGAGTTCTACGGGGAACAGATCGAACAGGCGGCGGCCTTCCCACCCACCTATCGCACTGTCGACCCGCCCGCCGAACGCCGCCCGGTGCCGGCTGAGTTCCCCACCCAGCCGATTTCCACCCAGAGCGCCACCGTCGTACTCACCGGCCACGACCCCAGCGAGCGGCGCGCCACCCTGCTGCCAGCGCAACCCGCCGCCGCGCCCTCGGGCACTCCCACGCCGCGCGCCTGAACGGAGCCCGCCATCATGGTCACGACCGCACCACCGAGCGTCTTCGCGCAGATCCTCGACTACGCCAACCGCGCCAACCCATATCCGCTCTACGCCGAGCTGCGCAAGACACCGGTGGCCCGGCAGGACGACGGCAGCTACGTCGTCTCCACCTACGCCGAGATCGTCAAGCTGCTGCACGACCCGCGAATCAGCTCCGACCCACACCAACTGCCCGAGGGCGCTCCCGCATCCGAGGACCTGCCGGGCCTGCCGCCGTCGTTCATCCGCACCGACCCGCCCGACCACGACCGGCTGCGGCGCCTCGCGATGCGCCATTTCGGCCCGCCGCACACCCCCGACCGGGTCGACGGCATGATCCCGGACGTACGCCGGATCGTCACCGGGCTGATCGACGACCTCGCCGGCCGCACCGAGGTGGACATCGTCGACCACGTCGCCTACCCGTTCCCGGTCACCGTGATCTGCGAACTGCTCGGCGTCCCGCGCGAGGACGAACCCCGCTTCCACCCCTGGGTCGAAGCCCTCGTGGCCGCCATCGACCCGGGTGCCGCGGATCCGGCCGAGCTGCAGCGCAAGGCCTCGACCGCGCGGCAGGAGATGGGCCGGTACTTCGCCGGGCTTGTCGACGGCCACCGCCGGTCCCCGGGCCGGGACCTGCTGTCCGCGCTTGCCACCGACGACGGCCCCGATGGCCGCATGACCGACGGGCAGTTGCTGAGCACCGCGTTCCTGCTGCTGCTCGCCGGGCACGAGACGACGGTCAACCTGATCACCAACGGCATGCTCACCCTGCTGCGCAATCCCGAGGTGCTCGACCGGCTGCGGAAGGAGCCCGAACTTGTCATTCCGCTGGTCGAGGAACTTCTGCGCTACGAGCCGCCCGTGCACCTCATCCCGTGGCGGAGCGCCCTGGACGACATCGAGATCGCCGACACGACCATCCCGAAGGGGTCCCGGGTCGTGCTGGTCCTCGCCGCCGGCAGCCGCGACCCCGCCCACGTGCACGATCCCGACCGGTTCGACCCGGACCGTTTCGACTCCGACCGGTTCGGGCTTGCCCGCGACATTGATCAGCACCTCGGCTTCGGCGGCGGCATCCATTACTGCTTCGGTGCCCCACTGGCCCGGCTGGAGACCCAGATCGCTCTTGCCGAGCTCGCCCGCCGCCTCGTCAATCCGAGGCTGGTCGTCGACCCGCCGCCGTATCGCCAGAACCCGGTGCTTCGCGGTCCCCGCCACTTGCCGGTCGCGATCGACGGCATCACCCCCGCCGGGGACTGACCGGCGCGGCCCGGATGCGCCCGCCCCCGGCCTCGGCGAGCAGGCACAGCAGGGCGCTCTCCAGGCCGGCGAGCGTGGCGGTGCCGCCGCCGGCGGTGGTGACCGGACGGGTGATGAGGGGCGAACTCCACGGTGCCGACGGGCACCGCTGGCGACCGAGACCATCGAGCGGTCGGTGATGATGGTGACCGCGCTGTCGCCGGTCATCGGATACGACCGGGCGTCGGTCATCGCACACAACGCCATCGACCACGACCTGATACTCAAGGAGGCAGCGCTGGCCAACGGCGTCAGCGAGGTTCTGTACGAGCGGACCGTGAACCCGCTCGTACAGACACACGGCGGCACCGCCGACAGTCCAGCGGCGGGTTGACCGGACAAGCCGTGCTGCGGCACGCCCGTACGGACGCGCCGCAGCACCAGCTCAAACGCCTCTGCCCATCAAGTAGCAATCCCCGGGATCAGGGCGCGGTGCGCCAGCTATTCAGCGTTGGCGTGCCGCATGTTCGCGGGATTACCTCGCGGTGATGTCGGTGGAGTACCAGTAGCTGGCGTTCCAGGCGAGTTCCACCACGTCGCCGCTGGCAGTGGTGTGGTAATAACGCAGGAACGTGCCATCCGGGTTCGAGGCGAAGATCGCGGTGAGTCCACCTTGCGGGGTGGCGACAGGTCCGGCGCTGCTGTTGGTGACATCCGCCGGCACCCATCCGGCCCCGACGTCGTTGTGCAGTTCACGGACATGGCCGTCGGCGCTGATGTAGCCGACCCGCACGCCCCCCGTGGGTGGCCGGGAGGCCGCTGCCAGCGATGCGCGGGAGGCAGCGGGGACCGACCCGGTCCTCGCGGTGATGTCGTTGACGTGCCAGCCTCCGGAGTAGGCGAGTTCCTGGATGTGGCCGCCGCCGCTGGTGTAGTAGACGGCCGGGTTTCCGTTGGCCACCACCGACGACAGGGATGATCCCGGCTCGGCGACGGCTCCACCGACCCTCGCGGTGAGGTCGTTGCTGTGCCAGCCGCCACCCCAGGACAGCTCGATGATGTGGCCGGCGGCGCTGGTGTAGTACACCCGCGGGCTCGAGCCACCGAGGGCGACCGCGGTCAGCTTGGATCCGGCGCCAGCCACCGCTCCGCCGGCGGTGACATCGGTCTGGTGCCAGCCGCCGCCCCAGGCCATTTCCTCGATATGACCCGCAGCGTTGATGTAGTACACGCGCGGGTTTCCGCCACTGACCGCGATCGCGGCCAGCCCGGAGCCCGCCACGGCGGGAAGCCCGCGACTCGCCACGGTGACGTCGGTGGAGGTCTGCCAGTTCCAGGCCTGTGCCAGCTCCTGGAGGTGGCCGTCACCGCTGAAGTAGTAGACCCGGTCGCTCGAGAGCGGGAGCGACGCCAGCGCGGATCCCGGCCGGGCCTGGATGGCCGCGCTCGGCGTGCTGACATTGATGTCCGACCAGCGTCCGTAGTTCTGGTTCAACTGGTGAATGGCGCCGTAGCCGTCCTCATAGTAGGTCTGAGGGGCGCCACCGGTGGGATTGAGCAGCGACGTCAACCCCCCTCCGAAGGCGGGGACGCCGACCGAGAGGGACGCGGTCGCGGCGATGGCGGGGCTGCCGCCGGCGGTCAGGGCCAGCGCGGCGACGGCTGAGGCCGCGAGACCGGCGACCATTGATCGCCGAACGGGCAGGAATCGTGTACGCATTTCATCCTTCACAGGGCTGTGATGATCAAGCAGGAGTGGATAACAGGATTGGGCGTGCCGCCGTACTGCGGGGTTACAGCGCGGTGATGTCTTGGGCGTACCAGTGCCCGGTGTCGCCATACAGTCGCTGGATGTGCCCGGCGGCAGTGGTCTGGAAGACGTTCCAGGACGGTAGGGAGGGCGAGCTGGGGTTCGGGACCACGGTGGACGTCAACGCACCGCCGCTCGGGTTGGGCGCACCCCCGCTGCCGACGGTGACATCGGTGGAGCTCCACCTCGGCACACCGGTGATCAGCTCCCGGACGTGGCCGTCCGCGCTGGTGAAGTAGGTCCGCACGCCTCGATCCAACGCGTTGACCGTCGTCAGCGACGCCCGGGGCGCGGCGGGCACGGCCCCGGCGATCGTTCCGGTGACGTCGCTGTGGTGCCAGCCGCCGCTGTATGCGAGCTGGTGGACGTGGCCGCCCACAGCGGTGTAGCAGACGAGCGGGTTGCCGTTGAACACCACGGATGACAGTGACGAGCCGGCCTCGGCGGCAGTGGCGCCGGTCGACGCGCTGACATCGTTGGCGTGCCAGCCGCCACCCCAGGACAGTTCGATGACGTGGCCGGCGGTGCTGGTGTAGTAGACACGCGGGCTGCTGCCGAGGGCGACTGCGGTCAGCCGGGAGCCCGGCGCGGCGGCGGGACCACCGGCGGTGACATCGGTGGCGTGCCAGCCGTTCCCCCAGGCCATCTCCTCGATGCGACCGGTGGCGGTGATGTAGTAGACCCGCGGATTGCCGCTCACCGAGATGGCAGCAAGCGGCGAGGTGGACGATGCGGCGACGCCTCCGCTCGCGCGGGTGACGTCGGTGTCGACCTGCCAGTTGAATGCCGCGGCCAGCTCCTGCAGGTGCCCATCGGAGCTGAAGTAGTAGATCCGCTCGTTCGAGAGCGGGAGCGAGGCCAGCGGAGATCCGGGCCGAGTCTGGATGGCCGCGTTCTGCGAACTGATGTCGAGGTCCGTCCAGCTGCCGCTGCTGGGAACCTTCAGCTCGTGGACGCCGTCGCCGTTGTCGACGTAGTAGGCCCGCGGGCTGGTGACCGCGCCGTTCCAGTAGCTGAGCGAGGTCAGCCCGCTGCCCGCGGCGGCGGGTACCCCGACGAAGGGCTGGGCGGTCGCGGCAGTCGCGGGGGTACTGCCGGCGGTCAGGGTCAGGCCGGCGACGGCGAGAGCCGCGAGACCGGTGGCCAGGGGCCGCCGAGCGCGCGGAACTGGCCTGTGCACTGTGTCCTCATGGTTGCTGCTATGACCAATGGCGGTGGTCACATGCTCTCCTTGTCAAGGTCATTCGACATGCTTCACGGCCAACCCACCCCGGGCGGCCTGGCCGGATGAGTACATGCGGTCAGTAGTCGAGGAACGTCAATCCGCAGTAAGGATCGTGTAAACCGCATTACCGACGCTGAGTTCACTGCCGCGGACGGGGCTACCGGTCAGAACGCGCGGCATGGGCAGCGCCGATCGCGCACCCAACCGAAACGACGTGTTGTTGCCTCAAGCTCCCAACACGATCCTTGTGCGGCCAGTTGGTCAAGCGGCGTCAGCATCGAAACAGATCGAACCGGGTGCCCAAAACGGGCATCCGGTTCGATAACGACTACTCGTGGGCGATACTGGGATCGAACCAGTGACCTCTTCCGTGTCAACGATCGCTCGAGACTGCCTCTGACCTGCGACTCTGCGGCGACCTGCCGATTCCCTGCCATAGTCCTGAGCAAGTGAGGGTGGTTGAGCGCTGTTCAGCCCCGTTAGGAGCGGGCTGGCGCTCCCAGTCTGCTCCCACCCCCAGTCGAACGGTCCGGCAAAGTTGATGCCGGATCGGTGGGCAGGTGGGGGCCGTCTTGTAGCAGATCCGCATAACCGCCAGTGGGCCGAGCTCTTGCAGTTGCGGCGGTTGAGTCATCAGCTTGCGGCGACAACCAGCGCTGGACCCTGTCGTGACATCGGCCTCTCGGCCGGATCATCGCTCCGGATGCCCTGATCCGGCCAGGAGGCGGTTGCCCAGATCGGAGCGGCGGTAAAGCACCGAACGGCCGTGGCGGGCGCTGACCAGGAGCCCGCCTGCGCGCAGAGCACGTAGGTGCTGGTTCACCGCGGTGGTGGTGACGCCCAGACGGGACGCGAGTTCGGTGGAGGAGGCGGGGGCGTCCAGGCGGGCGAGCAGGCCGGCCCGGTGGGCGCCGAGCAGGGCCGCCAGGGCTCCCGGGGCGGGCAGGGACTCGGGCTGCCACAGTGTGCCGGAACCCCGGGCCAGATAGATGATCATCGAGGGCTCGTCGGGGGAGATGGGGGCTGCCACTGCCGGGGTCCACATGGTCGGGACCAGGGTGAGGCCGCCAGAGGTCGGGCGGGTGTAGTGGACGTTGGAGTGCAGGCGCACCTCCACGGTGTCGCCGGTCATGGTGACTCGGTCGGACAGGCCGGCGAACATCGTGGCCAGGCCGTGCTGGGCGATCTCGCGCCCGCGGTGCGTGACGTCGCCCTCCAGCAGGGCGCGCATCCGGGGCCAGTGTGGGGCGAAGCATTGGTCCCAGTAGCCGGCCAGGGCAGTGACCACGCGGGAGAGCGCGTCCGGCTCGCGGAGCGGCGGTGGGATGCGCTCGTCGGCGCGGTAGAGCAGGCGCAGGCCCCGCTGGACCACGTCGGGTGGGGTGGCCGCGATCGTGGCGAGTTCGTCCTCGATGCGGGTCAGCGGGGAGCGTGGTTGCGGGGTCAGGAAGTCGGGGGTCCACGTTCGCTCGTCGACGAGGGCCAGCAGCATCTCGGTGTCGAGGGCGTCGCGGGTTTGGTGCATGCGGCGGATCCACGGCAGGTGGATCGGGAAACGGCCAGGGTCGCGCCAGCTTCGCAGCGACAGGACCAGCTCGTTGAGGGGCGAGACGGCGAACCGGACGCTCGCCAGGTCGGGGCCGACGAGCCTGTATCGCACAGGCATGAAGCAGGACGCTACATCAATCGTGTCCTTCGCCCGCGGCGGGTGAACTGTGCCCGTGCCTGTGAAACGAGTCCTGACCTGGGCCACCATGGCCACCTCGACAGCCAAGGGGATGATGTTCAGCGTCAGCGCGCTGTTCTTCACCACAGTGGCCGGGATCAGCCCGGCGACCGTCGGGGTGGGCCTCACCGTCGCTGGGGCCGGGGGAGTGGTGACGGCGTTCGCGTCCGGGCGGCTCTGCGACCGGTTCGGGCCGCGGCGGGTGCTGATGGTCGCGGCCACGGCGCAGGGCGGGGCGCTCGCGGCGTACTGCCTGACCCGCGACGCCGGCACGTTCGTGCTGGTCGCCTGTGTGGCGGTCGGTGCCGAGAGTGTGCAGCGGACCGCGCGCGTCGCGCTGCTGGCCCGCGCGTTCACCGGCCCGGACCGGGTCGGGGTGCGGGCCTGGCTGCGGGTCGTGGACAACGTGTCCATCGCGGCCGGCTCCGGATTCGCCGCCGTGGCGCTGGCGGTGGGCAGCCGGTCCGCCTATCTGGCGGCGGTGCTGGCGGCGGCCGTACTCACTTTGGTCGCTCTGGTGCCCTTGCGGGCTCTGCCCGCTTTCATCGGGGTGGGCGGTGAGCGGCCGGCTCAGGGCGGCCGGTCACCGCTGGAAGATCGGCGGTATCTGACCGCGACCGCGCTGCACGCCGTGGTGAGTGTGCAGTTCCTGCTGCTCACCGTCGGGATGCCGCTGTGGGTGACAGGCCACACCGCCGCGCCGGACGTGACTGTCGCGTTGTTGCTGCTGCTGAACACCGGCCTGGTCTCGTTCCTCCAGGTCTGGTCAACCCGGCTGGTCAATGACGTGCCATCGGCTGGGCGGGCGGTCTTTCACGGTACGGTCCTGCTGCTGGCGGCTTGTCTCTGCTACGCGGCCGCCGGATACCCGAGCAGTGCCGGGTTCGCCGTCGCGTTGCTGGTGGCGGCGGTCGTGGCGCACAGTCTCGGCGAGATCGTCTCCGAGACCGGCGGGTGGGAACTTGCCTTCGAATGGGCCGATCCGGCCAACTCCGGCGCCTACCAGGGCGTCAGCCAGGCCGGCGTGGCCATCGGCCGGGCGGTGGCCCCGGTCGCCGTCACGTCGACGGCCATCGGACTCGGGCTACCCGGGTGGCTCCTGCTCGGCAGTGTGTTCCTGGCCGCCGGCGCCGGAACCCGGGCGCTGAGCGCTGGGCGACGGGTACCGCAACTCGGACGGAGCGCGGAGGAAACGGTCAGCTCCCGCCGATGGTGAGCACGATCTTGCCGGTCACCCGGCGGTCTCGCTCAGTCCATCACGACGCCACCGCGAGCCAGGCGAACACCCACCCGCAGCACCGTCCAACCCATCACGAACCACGGCACCCGTCGACCGGCCACGCGGCCTCCCCAGGACGCGTCACTGCGGCCCGATCCGGGCCGGCTGTCCGGAAACACGAATGACCCACAACAGATGGAGATCAACAACCCGGGGCGCGGCCCTGAGCAGCCCTAACCCGACCCAGCCGTGCGTCAGAAACCCGTCAAACAAACAATGTTCGATCACCCGTCGACAAAGGCGGGCGAGTTGGCACGCCGCCAGGAGCGCGGTGCTGCCGCGCTAACCCGGCTCCTGGCCTGGACCTGCCGATCCTTGTTGGAATTTGGGTCCGTACGGTGACGTAATCGGTGCGGCTCTGCGGATGTACGGCGCCGTCGGCCAACGGAAGGCGTGCAAGCCTGGGCCGACGCGCTAGGTGCTGAACCCTACGACGTTCACCCGTCAATTCGGGCCACCCACCTTGCCTCCTATGCGGAACTCGCTGACGGAACCACCGTCAGCCTGACTGCCAGGCTCGACAGGGACCCTGTGCCGTCCAGGCCTGCACGGATTGTGGCGTCCATAGCATGGCTGCGGTCTGCCTCTCGGGTTATGTCGAAGGCTGTGGGCCCACCTTCCTTCAGCCGCTGCAGAACCGCCTCCGCTGCTCGGTCTGGGCTCATGCCCCGTTCGCGTCGTGCGAGGATCCGCGGGTCACCACCGAGACCACCATCGGGACCCCTTCCGGTGGCGCATCGAATGCCAGCTTGAGCCAGCGATCCGGGCCCTCCCGGACGATCAGCGCACCCGCGTCGAAAGCGGCCCCGAAGGCCGGGGCGACGAGCGCCGAGAACTGGAAGTCACCCCGGTACGAGCCGAGCAGCAGCGGCGCCTCGGCGCGCACCGATCCGTCCTCAGGGCTGGTGAAGAGGTCCGTGCGCGGGCCGGCGGCGACGGTCAGCACACCTCCTTGTAGGCCCAGCTCTCCGGTGCGGGTGACCAGCTCAGCGGGAACGGCAGTTCAGGCACGCGGATCGCCATGCCGACCGTTATACCGGCCCGGCGCTGCCCACCAGGGGCAGCAGGCCGGCCGGATCGTCCACCGTGTACTCGCAGACCGCGTCATCGGGGTCGACCAGGTACCAGCGCGTTCGTGACGAGCACTTCTCAGGGTGGACGGCGAGGCGCCGCGCCACTGGCGCATGGAGCCGCGGATCGGGCTTGCGGCATCGCTCCTGCCAGGAGAAGACGAGCGGGACGAACGCGGTGGGGCTCCAGCACTCCGCCAGCTCGGCACCGCAGTCGCTCAGCAGGCCGATCCGGAACCCCCGCCGCCGGAGTTCCGCCAGGACGCCGAGCGCCTGGTGCCGCGGCTTGCGGAGGCGGGCATGACCGCTCCGGTGATGCGCGAGCGCGACGGGGAGCTGGGCGGATGACGGGTTCGCTTCGCAGGAAAGCGCCACCGCACTCAGCGTGCTCTCCGTCCCAAGGGTGGACCCCGATGGTGCGCTCGCCGAAGCTCCCGGCCAGCGCCTCCCAGAAACGCGGCTGGCAGACGCCGAGCAGCTCGCCGGTGCGGTGCGCGAGGGGCTCGCGATACTCCTCTGCGCCGGGGTCGGTCAGCGTGCCGAAGTAGCCGAAGATCACCGCGCGCGCATGGCCCACACACGGACGCGCCGGAGACCCCCGTGGTGCGAGGGCCTCCGGCGAGGCGGTTCCGTGCGGTGGATCAGGATCCGCGAAGGATCAGGTTGCCGTTGTTCGCGGCGCCGCTCTGCGAGCCGCTTGTTTCGCTGGCGCGTTTACGGCGCCGCATTCCCCGCGGCTTTATCCCGCTGGCGTTTCGTTCAAACCCAAACCACGCAGGATGTTATCGCGGTTCGCGTTTGCGCGCAGCGCGGTCAAGGAATTCAAGCGGCCCAGCAAAGTCGTGGAAGATGCGGGGCATTTCAAGTCTTGAATCGCCGACAAGGTTTTTTCAAAACGTTGGATGCGGCTTTCGAGGTCCGTCCCACTCGGAAAGCTCGCATTCTTGAGCGCTACCTGCGCGTTCACTTGGGCTTGAGTGGGTGGGCAGCGACCGGGAACTTTTACCCCGGTCGGGCCCACGCGGTCGGCCGTCGCGTTCGGATTGCCCGGGCTGAAGCCCAGCGCCGGCACCAAAGCGTTAATGTTACCGGAGCTGGCTCCGGCGTTCCCCGTCGCTCCATTCGCGGCCGCGTCACCGGATCCTGCGGCGGCTTTATCTGCTGGCGTTTCGTTCAAACCCAAACCACGCAGGATGTTATCGCGGTTCGCGTTTGCGCGCAGCGCGGTCAAGGAATTCAAGCGGCCCAGCAAAGTCGTGGAAGATGCGGGGCATTTCAAGTCTTGAATCGCCGACAAGGTTTTTTCAAAACGTTGGATGCGGCTTTCGAGGTCCGTCCCACTCGGAAAGCTCGCATTCTTGAGCGCTACCTGCGCGTTCACTTGGGCTTGAGTGGGTGGGCAGCGACCGGGAACTTTTACCCCGGTCGGGCCCACGCGGTCGGCCGTCGCGTTCGGATTGCCCGGGCTGAAGCCCAGCGCCGGCACCAAAGCGTTAATGTTACCGGAGCTGGCTCCGGACTCGGCGGCCTGGCTCATCCCCGTGCCGACCGCGAGCGCCGAGCCGAGCAGCGCTGCGGCGGCACCTCCAATCACCAGCTTGCGCGTCCGGCTGCTGACTCCGCGTCGATACATGCACGGCCCCTCTTCGTCTCGGTACTGCTTGCACCGAGATATACGAGCAATGATGTGGCAGCAGTTCATGACGCTGGGCAAGCGTTCCTTAAAGCTTCTTTAACGCGACTCCCGGGGGCGTGTAGCCGCCAGCATCGTCGCGCCCACGTCCGCGGGTACCCGGCCGCGGGTCAGCAGCGAGCCCGCCACCATCGCCGTGAACGCGAGCGGCACCGTCCACACGGCTGGCTGCGCGAGCAGCTCGGTCTGCCAGCCGGACAGCGTCGGCCCGAACACCGTGACCAGCACCGCGGCCATCGCGGCGCCGCCACCGGTCGGCACGCCGAGGCCGCCCCGGTGTCCGTGAGCCCGCGCCACCAGATGCGTCGTGGTCTACCGGCGCCGTTCGGGCCGACAGCACGATCCGGGCCCGCGCCTCAGCATAGGCCCGGAAGGTCCAATCTGTACTGTTGTCAGCCAACCCGGCCGAGCCGTTGCAGACCTGCTCGCCCGTTGTTCCCCGCGTTGCCGTTGCCCGGGTTCTGGCCTGACCCGCGTTCTGGCCCTGGCCATTTCCGGCGCCCTGCGCCGCGCACTGCTCGGCGGCGTTCTGATCGGCGCCGGCGTTGGCGCCCGCGGTCGCGCCGGCGCCTGCGTTGGCGCCGGCACCCGCGTTCTTGTTCTTCTTCTTTTTACTCTTGGTGGCCTTGTTCGCCGCGGCGGCAGTGCCGCCGCGGCTGCCTTCGCGGCCTTGATCGCGGCTCTGGCGGCGTCGCTCTTGGCGAACGTGTCAGCGCTGGTGGCACCGAACTGCTGCAGGAGGGCCGCGCAGTCCTGGGATGACGCGTTGCCGGATGCGTCACCCGCGGCCGCGTCACCGGATCCTGTGGTGGCGAACGCCGTACCGGCCATCATCGCGCCGATCGCGCCGATCGCGGCGACACCGGCGACGATCCCGGCCATCCGGCCGCGCCTGAGAGGAGGTCGCTCGTGCTCGCGCACCAACAATAAACCCGTTGGCACGCCTCGGTACCCGTGCTATTCCCCGCGAGCGGGGGCCCTGGAAACAGCCGGCAGCCGGTGTGCGCCGTACCCGCGAGATGGGGAGGTCCCATCTGCTGCCCGTCGCGGCCGATCCCATCCGGCCGGACTCACAGTGGGGTACGCCAGCCCACGACCGGGGTTCAACCGATGAGGAAGTAGAAGGTGGTTCCCGGCGCCGAAGGTGAAGGCACCGGCGCTGCCGCTGGATGCCAGGGCGTCCAGGAGTGTCGTGCCGGACCTGGACCGACTCACTGGTTCTGATCAGGAACGACGGAGGTGGCACCGTTCCGGTCGAGGGTGGAGGCTGCGCCCAGCGGTCGCCGGGGATCGGCTGCGGCGTGCCGGTGCTTCAGCCTCTGGCAGCTCCTGCTGCAGCTGACTGGTCGACGCCAACATGGACCAGGTCAATGACCTGGGGGCGTGGCCCGGTCGTCCACTGTTCGTCCAGCTTGTCCTCGACTGCCTTGCGGTTGCCGCGTGCCCACCTGGCCTGGCTTGTGGCGAGCACAATCACGTCGGCAGTCATGATCCGTGCGGCGTGGACGAGCTTGCCGGCGGCCTTCTCGACGTTCTTGTCGGCCTTAGGCCGTTGTTGGACTTGCCCTCACCGACATAGATCTTCCCGTCTATGACGGAACAAATGTCCAGCTCGGCCTCAAAGTCTCCGCCGTGAATGGTGATCTCCGGGCACCACAGCAGTGATTGGCTTCCGCAAAGCACATCAAGTGCACGGTTCTCCTGTGACGCCACCCTGCGGCGATCATGCGCTCGTGAGCGGCGCTGTCTTCGCCCGCACAAGCAGGTCGGCGGAGCCTGCTGGGTTGAGGGCTGTGGCCAGGTGAACGCGCTGTCGACGTCGATACACGATGTCCGCCGGCGGAGCGCGCGTCTGCAGGATCTTGAACGCGATCTGATCGGCGCCTCGCGCAGCGTGTCGAAGGGGCTAACGCTCGTCCTAGCCTGGGGAGAAATAGACAGTCAGTTTGACTCCCAGCTATGAAAAGAGGCAGCTCAGGGGCCGATCGTTACGCTATCGCCGGTGCGACGACGCATTCCTGTCCGGCTCAGTGTTCAGCCGTAGTGCCGTCGGACGGGACTATTCCGCTGCGCCGCTCGAGGAGGGTCTCGCCGTCCGCGGTGAGGAAGTCGCCGAGCGCCGAGCCGACCGTCGCGGCCTGACTGCGTCGCATCGGCTTGCCCGTCCGTTGACGGGTGTTTGTCACGCCTGCTGGGTGGCGCGCAGATGGCTTTCGTCGGTGGCGGCCCAGCTTGCGAGCAGTTCGAGGCCGTCGCCGGAGGGGGTGCCGGGGACGGCGGTGTAGGTGACGATGGTCAGCGGTGTTTCGTCGCCGGGCAGTTCGAGGGCTTCGTGGGCGAGTTCCAGCAGGCCGATGGCGGGGTGGCGGAATCGCTTGACGCCGTGGCGGTGCACGTAGACGTCCTGGGCGGCCCACCAGCCTCGGAAGGGTTCGCTGTGCATGGACAGCTCGCCGATCAGATTCATCAGTTGCTGGTCGTACGGGTTCGCGGCGGCGGCCAGGCGTAGCGCGCCGACTGATTCGCGGGCGACCTTGTGCCAGTCCGGGTAGAACGCCTGGGCGTGCGGGTCGAGGAACGCGAACCGCATCGAGTTCACCGGCCGGACCGCGGAGTGGAACAGGGGCGCGTACAGCGCCCGGCCCAGCGGGTTGGCGGCGAGGATGTCGAAGCGGTGCGTGCGCAGGAAGGCGGGCACGCCGACCATGGAGTCCAGGACTTGGCGGATGGCGGGCCGGATCTCGGGGGCACTTGTCCGCGTGCGGGCGCGGGCCGGGGTGCTGCCGGCCGCGCGGGCGAGGTGGTGCAGGTGCGCGGTCTCGGTGTCGTCGAGTTGCAAGGCGCGGGCGAGCGCTTCGAGGACACTGTCGGAGGCGCCGGCGAGGTTGCCGCGTTCGAGGCGGGTGTAGTACTCGACGCTGACCCCGGCGAGGGCAGCGACCTCTCCTCGGCGCAGTCCGGCGACGCGGCGGCTGCCGTGGGCGGGGATTCCCGCCTGTTCCGGGCTGATCTTGGCCCGGCGGGAGCTGAGGAACGCGCGGACCTCGCTGCGGTTGTCCATGCCCCCAGGTTAGGCAGCCTGGACGGCTTGAGGGGGTCCCTGCCGGTACCCCTTTGAGCGGTGACTCCCTCCCCGGTCCGGTGTGAGTTTTCCTGGATGCATGGCCATTGCTTCCGCCACGCTTACCGGTCCGGCCGTCGCCGTAGTCCTGCTGCTGTTCATCGCGGCGGCCAGCCTCGCGCTGCACGGCCACCACCACGGAAAGGCATAACTGCCATGCGCGCCGCCCTGTACGGCGGACCCGGCGACATCACCGTCGGCGAACGCCCCGACCCACGCATCGACAACCCCACCGACGCGATCGTGCGCGTCACGCTCGGCTGCGTCTGCGGTTCCGATCTCTGGTACTACCGTGGGGAGAACCCTCACGCCCTCGGCCCGATCGGCCACGAGTTCATCGGCGTCGTCGAGCAGACCGGCGCGGACGTCGCCACCCTGCGGCCGGGCGACCTGGTCGTCGCGCCGTTCACCTTCTGCGACGGCACCTGCGTCAACTGCGCCGCGGGGTGGACGGGCAACTGCATCAACGGCGGCTCATTCGGCAACCACGGTGTCGACGGCGGCCAGGGCGAGTACGTCCGCGTCCCGTACGCCGACGCCACGCTCGTCAAAGTGCCCGCCGGGAACTATTCCGACGACATCATGAAGTCGTTGCTGGCCCTGTCGGACGTCATGTGCACCGGGCACCACGCCGCGGTCAGCGCCGGAGTGAAGTCCGGCGATACCGTCGCGGTCGTCGGCGACGGCGCGGTCGGGTTGTCCGCGGTCATCGCCGCCCAGCGCCTCGGGGCCGAGCGGATCATCGCGCTCAGCCGCAACCCGGTCCGGCAGGCCATGGCCCGCAAGTTCGGGGCGACCGACATCGTAACCGAGCGCGGCGACGACGCCACCAAACTGATCATGGACATGACCGGCGGGATCGGTGTCGACGCCGCGCTGGAATGCGTCGGCACCGCCCAGTCCATGAACACCGCCTTCGGCGTCGCCCGCGTCGGCTCGATCGTCGGCACGGTCGGCGTGCCGCACGACACCGTCGTGCCGATCCAGACCGTCATCTTCCGCAACATCGGCCTTCGTGGCGGCGTCGCCCCGGCTCGCCACTACATCCCCGACCTGCTCGGCGACGTGCTCAGCGGCCGCATCAACCCCGGCCTGGTCTTCGACTACGAGACCGGCCTGGACGACGTCAAGGACGCGTACGACGCGATGCTCGAGCGTCGCGCGACCAAGTCGCTCGTACGTTTTGCCGGCTGAGCGCCCGGCATGAACATGCTCAACCGGGGCATGACCGAAACGAGGAGGCATTGTGCCAAACCCGACTGAGACAGCGAGCTGGACGAGCCAGGAGCTGTCCACGATCGGCCGTGCCGAGGAACTTGAGATCACGTCGTCGCGCGGGGACGGCACGCTGCGCCCGTACGTGACGATCTGGGTCGTGCGCGCCGGTGACGAGATCTATGTCCGCTCGGCGCACGGCCCGGACAACGGCTGGTACGCACGTGCCCGGCGCAGCGGTGCGGGCCGCATCCGCGTCGACGGTCTGGAACGCGATGTGCTGTTCGCCGATCCGGCGGCGGACGTCCACGGCGCGATCGACGCCGCCTACCACGCCAAGTACGACCGCTACGGACCCGCGATCGTGGGCTCCGTCGTGGGGAAGCAAGCGGCGGCCTCGGTCACGACCCGCCTGCTCCCTCGACTCTGAGAGGACCGTCATGCCCACCATCCCGCACCTGACGCTCAACAACGGCGTGCAGATGCCCGCCATCGGCTTCGGCGTCTTCCAGACCCCGCCGGACGAGACCCGCTCCGCCGTCGAGGCCGCCCTGTCTGCCGGTTACCGGCACATCGACACCGCCGCCGCGTACGGCAACGAGCGCGAGGTCGGCGAGGCCATCGCGAAGTCCGGCAGCAACCGCGACGAGGTCTTCATCGAGACCAAGGTCTGGATCAGCGATTACGGGTACGACCAGACGCTGCACGGTTTCTCCAAGAGCGCCAAGAAGCTCGGCGTCGACCAGATCGACCTGCTGATTCTGCACCAGGCGCTGCCCTCGGAGTTCGACAAGACCCTGGACGCCTACCGGGCCCTGGAAACGCTGCTGGCCGACGGCAAGGTCCGCGCGATCGGCGTCAGCAACTTCATGGTCGACCACCTCACCCCGCTGCTCGACACCGCCACCGTTGTTCCCGCGGTCAATCAGATCGAGGTCCACCCGTACTTCCAGCAGCGCGAGGTGCAGGCGTTCGGCGCGCAGCACGGCATCCTCACCCAGGCGTGGGCGCCCATCGGCGGCATCACCTTCTACCGCGACAGCGGCCACCGCAGCACCCTCGAAGACCCGGTCCTCGGCGAGATCGCGCAGGCGCACGGCAAGAGCCCGGCCCAGGTGATGCTGCGCTGGCACGTGCAGCAGGGACGCTCGGCCATCCCGAAGTCGACCAAGCCGGCGCGGATCGTCGAGAACTTCGACGTGTTCGACTTCGAGCTCACCGCCGAGCAGCTCGCCGCGATCGACGGCCTGGACACCGGCAAGCGCGGCGGCCCCGAGCCGGCCGACATCACCCTGGAAGCCTTCGGCCGCCCGATCCCCGAAGCCTGATCAACCCGGAGGACCATCATGCTTACCGCGAGACTCGGCAACCTCGACGTCGGCCGGATCGGCCTCGGCGCGATGGGCATGTCGCACGGTTACAGCGGCGCCGGCAGCGACGACAGCGAGTCCGTCCGCACCATCCACCGGGCCATCGACCTCGGCGTCACGCTCATCGACACCGCCGAGGTCTACGGTCCGTACGTCAACGAGGAACTGGTCGGCCGCGCCCTGCACGGTCGCCGCGACCAGGTCGTGCTGGCCACCAAGTTCGGCTTGATCTCGCACACCGGCCGGGGCGCGGGCCAGCCCGACAGCAGTCCGGACAGCATCCGCACCGCCGTCGACGGCTCGCTCAAGCGGCTCGGCACCGACCACATCGACCTCTACTACCAGCATCGCGTCGACCCGGGCACCCCGATCGAGGACACCACGGGCGCCCTCGCCGACCTCGTCCAGCAAGGAAAGATCCGCTACGTCGGACTGTCCGAAGCCTGGGCCGGCACCATCCGGCGCGCCCATGCCGTACACCCGGTCACCGCCGTGCAGTCGGAATACTCGATCTGGACCCGCGACCAGGACGATCTGCTGCCCGTGCTGCGCGAGCTGGGCATCGGCCTGGTCGCCTACTCCCCGCTCGGCCGTGGCTTCCTCACCGGCGCCCTGCGCACACCCGCCGACCTCGACAAGCTCGACGACAGCGACTTCCGCAAGAACCACCCACGCTTCACCGGCGAAAACTTCCAGCGCAACCTCCACATCGCCTACCAGGTGCAGCAGATCGCCGACCAGCTCGGCGCGACTCCCGCCCAAGTGGCTCTGGCCTGGGTCCTCGCTCAAGGCGACGACATCGTCCCTATTCCCGGCACAAAACGGGTCAGCCGCGTCGAGGAAAACACCGCCGCCGACGCCGTCAAGCTCACGTCCAAGCAGGTCGCCGCACTGACCGCGCTACCTCCGGCGGAGGGCGGCCACCACACCGACGACCAGATGAAGCTGATCGAACGCTGAAGTCGCCACGACACGCGCTGCCGCCGTCCCTGCTCGCCGGCGGCGGCACGCGCCACCAAGCCAAACCGACTCATCCGTCTGGAGTAAACGATGAGCACCACCGGAGAGCCCTCGACCGCCCAACGCCTCGTCGGCGACATTGCACCCAAGCTCGCCGAACTGACCGACGAAGTGCTGTTCGGCGACGTCTGGGACCGCCCCGAGCTGGCCCGCCGGGACCGCTCGCTGATCACCGTGGCCTCCTTGGTGACCAACGGCAGCACCGAACAGCTCGTCAGCCACCTACGTCTCGCCAAACAGAACGGCCTGACCGAAGCCGAGCTGGTCGAGGCGATCGTCCACCTGGCCTTCTACGCCGGCTGGCCCCGGGCAATGTCCGCAATCGCCGTGGCCAAGCGAGTGTTTTCCGAAAACGGGCAGCTGGACAAGACGTGAACAGGTCAACGCCGCGACCGCCTGCTACCGGTACTCCGCCCGCATCGGCGTGCTCCCCGGCTCCCGCACCACCAGCGCTACCTCAGCCAACCGCTGCCCTGACCGGGTGGCTGGGTGAGGTAGCGCTGACCGCTGGCGGTGAACCCGCGCTGGAAGGCAGACGGGCGAGACCATAGTTGGACACGAACCGTCGATGTCCTGCACATAACCGCAGGTCAAAGCCATCGAGACAGATCGAACCGGACACCCAAAAGGGCATCCGGCTCGATAACGACTGCTCGTGGGCGATACTGGGATCGAACCAGTGACCTCTTCCGTGTCAAGGTATGATCTTGAATGCTTGACCGGGGCCTAGCCCTGCACTGGCCTGCATAAACGGTCCGTCGGAGTCCGTGGTTGTCCGGCGTTGTACCACCCGGTTGTCACTCAGTTAGTCACCCAGAGCGGTGTCCCATGGCCCGCCACGGGAGATCCCAGCAACCTCGCTCATTGGGATCTTGGCAACTAGGAAGTCCACCGTTGGCGCGGCGAACGGAAAGCCCACAACCCTGATCTGATTTCGCTCGTCAGCATCCACGTCGGCCAAGACCGAGAAGAGTGCAAAGCCGTCTTGCTCGGTGTAGCCATCAGCCGCGAGTTCTGTCACCCCGCCAGAGTTGAGCGTAACGAGCCACTTGCTGGGTGGTCCAGTTGCAAACTTCACGATCGACAGGCTACAAGGATCGCTGGGTTATTACCCCTCACTCTCGGCCGGCGTGCGGCTACGACACTAGCTGTCCGGAAACCTGTGCGTAGCCGGTGCGCCCTTTGCGCAGATGAGGTCGTCGGTCAGACCTGGCTACCCAGGCTCACGGCGCCTCGTCATACTTTCTCCAGAACTGCGCCCGAAGCTGGTGCCGCACCTGTTCACTTAAGTCGAATTCGTCACGACGGTCGGACAAGTCAGCCAGCAACGCCTTGTCGATGTCGCGTGGGATTGATGGCTTCCCGGCCTTGAGTTCCGCCAGTGCCTCCTCGGTGGCGGACTTGCGGAATGTCGTCAGGACGTTGATGACCACCGAGTCGATCTGTTCGGCGAGTTTGTCGGGGTCCTCATACTCCGGCGCCATCCGCGGCTCGCCGCCGGTGGCCGCGCTGTAGGTGAGCACGGACGACACCAGACGCGGCGTAGCCGGATGCCCTAGCCCGGCGAGGTCCCTGGGCGTGGCCTTGGCCAACGGCTGCCCGGCCGCTGGCTGCGGCACCGCCGGCGGCAGCGCGACCATTTCGACCCTCGTTACTGTCCTATCAACGATCTCCGGGGGCAGGATCTCAAGCCCGTCGGCCGCCCGGATCAGATGCCGGCTTATGCCGTGCGGCTTGTTGTCCGTGCTCGGAACGGCGAGCAGGATAACCTGCACGCCGTGAACCTGGGCCTCCTCGACAGCCTCGGTCAGATCGTCGTCGCCCGAGACGAGGATGAAGACATCCGCAGCCCCATTGCGCGCGTGCGTCACCAGGTCAAGCCCGATACGCAGGTCGACGCCCTTCTGCTGTCCCTCCATGCCGAACCGGCCGAGCCGCAACTTGACCTTGGGCAATTCGCCGATGCGCTCCTGCCGGGGGTCGGGCACACCGTCCTTGGCCGCGTCGTACCAGTGCACCCGCAGCAATGGCAGCTCCGACATCCCCTCGGCCTGCTGTACAAGCGCGTCGACCAGCGGCGCATAGTCGACCTGAACCCCATGGCGCAGCGACGTCCCGGTCACCCGGATGGCCGCGGAACTGAGCAGGTAACCGACATCCACGTAAAGGGAGCACCTGGACCTCATGGTTCACAGAATGCCACCACCCTCATCGACCGGCCGCAGCTGGCCCCGGCATGCGCGATCAGGATGTCCTGCTGTGGTGCTAGGCCGAGAGGCCCCTCCCTGCCGTGCAGCCCGGACTCACCCGACTAGGGCATCCGTCGATTCCGTACGCATCTCACCAGGTAATGAAGTGAAAGAAGCGACAGCGGTGATACGTTGCTGCGTGATGTCAACAGCCCGCCCGTTGGATCTTGCGGATTGCTCGGCTGCTGGTCGGAACGGTGGGCACGGTTGGTTTCGAACCAACGACCCCTCGCTTGTAAGTTCTGGGCGACCTGTCCGGCGCGGTCCGTACGTGGCCGTGACCTCGGAGAGTCGTCCATCGCCGGCCCTTGTTGATCGCCGCCGTATGGGGCGGTTGCTGTCAGCGTTGCTGTCAGAGCCGACTCCCACAATGCCAGGGGGCACTCGCTCAAGATCGCTGAACTGCGACATGCTGACCAGCGCGAACGTAGGTCAACTTCCCGTGACTCCCCGCGACTCCCCTTCAGCGAGCCGCCCATTTGGCACGGATCTGGCACGTCGCCCACGCTGCCCGAGTCACTCATCCGGCTCCGACAGCGGGCGCCGGTGGGCGCTCATCCACGCTTCCACATCCTGGGCAAGCCAGACCTTGCCCTGAGCCAAATCAGCGATGGGCTTCGGGAAGTCGCCTCGGATGGTGATCTGGTAGGTCCGTTGGCGGCTGACCCCGCCGAGCCGGACCCGGATTTCCTCGGCCCCCATGAGATGAAGTCGCATGCCTACCATGCACACGACAATAGGCACTCGACCACCTCAGGCCAAGGTGTGTGTTCCGGAATCGACTCTGCCCGCCGCCGCGCACGTACGATGCCCTACGAGCAGAGAGTTGCTGTTCGCGCCATGTCGATCAGCCGTGGTGGCGACGAGCGGGGCTTTTGAGGCAGCTCGACCGACGGGGAGCGATGGCCTTAAATAAGAAGATCGCGGCCCAGCTAGCCGAAGACCGCCTGGTCGAGTGGCGTCACCGGCGTTATGACGAATGGCGAGCCATGATCGACGAGAGCGAGCTGCGCCAGGTGGTCGCTGAGGACGGCAAGAGTTACAGCGTCAGCAGCTTTGCCCTTGACGACGGCGATGGCCGCATCCGAATGTGCGTAGCGGTCGACGACGCTGGATGGTCCTCGTTTGCCCCTCTCAGCCGGGACGAGATCATCAATCCAGATGGCACGTTCGTTCCGTGACCTATGCCGTGTCAAGGTATGATCTTGAAGGATTGACCGGGGCCTAACCCTGCATTGACCTGCATGACCGGCGAACCCCGCGGATTGGGCATAGACCTGAAGCGGGCCCGCCCGTCGCCGCCCCCGACGAACTCGACTGCGACAAAGTTTGTAGCCGACTGCGGAATGCTCTCCACATGGTGATCATGCCACCCGCCAGACGCATCCAGGTCCCCTTTCGAGGCCCCTGGCTCGCAGGACGGCGTGCTGGTGATCCTCTTGCACACTGCATATCCTGGTTCCGTGACGCACAGGCCCATGACCTCGGACAAGATAACGCCCATCTACGAGCTGCCGGAATCCGGTGAAGTCCCGCTTTATGATGGCGACTTTGAACTGACCGTGGAGAACGACACCCAGGTCTTTCAGGGCGTCTTGATTCTAACGATTGGCGAAAGAACTCGGCTTCAAGCCAGGATTCGCGGCAACGACCGAATGTTTTCGCGTTACTCGGAGGCCGATAATCGGAGGCTGCTGATACCAAGCCCGCGATCGACTGGAAGCCCAGCAAGCCGCCAGAATGGGTTGGACACATCACCTGCTGGCTTGACGATCAGCTTGCCTGCCATTTCGTCCGGCGATGTAGGGCTCATCGAATGTGTCATCTTTCATCTAATTGGGACTGTAAGCGAGATTCCCCTTCCCAGAGTCGACACCCAAGACGGACCACAAGGCCAGATTTGCCTCCCTATGCCTGGATGGCAGGTTGTGCTCGCCGAGGTGAATTCGGCGGCTGATGCGCGGGAAAGCGCGTTCGTCATTCAAGCGACACCCGATCGCCTGCCAGTCTCAATTGAGGAAGTATCACACCTTCGCGAGAGACTCTTCCTTCTGTTGAGTTTCGCTGCCGGCAAGGAGATCGGCCTCGGGCCCGACGTCGGCTTGGACGGAAGTCGTCAAGTAGTATGGGCGACTTGGGGTGCGCCCCGCTATTCAACGCGCGAACCCGGAAGAACTTGGTGTCCCGACAATATCTACAACGAGGCATTGCCAATGCTGGCCCGCGGCCTGTCTGATCTTGCGGACAAACCAACCCTTGAAAAGGCAGTCCTCCGCGCGATCGACTACCTGCTGGCAGCGCAGGGACATCAACCACTCGATGTGCGGCTACCGGTGGCGTGCTCAGGTTTGGAGCTCATGGGATGGGCGGTGCTTCAGCATTTCGGCTGGGCAACCGCCGATACACTCGGGCGGCTGTCGGCGGCGGCCACCGCGACGCTTTTGCTGCAATGGGCTCGTATCCCGACTTCGATACAGCCGGATCAGAAAGCGTTGATTGGTCGACAGACACGAGTAGGGCAACGCGATTGGCGTGGACCTGACGTCATATTCAATGTTCGCAACGGTCTGGTTCATCCGCCCAAGAAGTTTGATGCACCGGAATGGCCCATGGGGAAAGAGGTTGATCAAGCGTTGACATTGGCACTGTCCTACTTGGAAACCACCATCCTGCGAGCGCTCTCGTACGCGGGGAAGTATTCGAATAGGCTCTCGACAAAATGGCTGGGACAAACCGAGTCGGTACCTTGGTCGTCTGTCTAGCGTTAGCTATACAGACCGGGTGTTCCATCCTGTGGCTGAAATCAGCGATCGTCGAGTGGCATCGAATCACGCTCGAATCAAAGCCTCTTGGCCATTGCCCGGAGAGCTGAGTCGGCGACGGGGGCGGCGACGCGCGACCTGATGAGGGCAGGCCACCGGCCTGCCCTCTGACCACCTGCCCGAGGGGCGCAGAGGCTCCGAGGTCAAGGGCGGCCGGAGGCCGTCGCTTGCGACGCGAAGCGCCCTTGAGCTCGGAGGGGCGACCCGGACACAATGCGCGGCGCCGCCCCCGTCGCCGACGACCGCCACCCTCCCACGGCCTGGGGCGGCAGCTCGACCGCGGCCCGAAGCCGCTTTCCCACGCCAGCCGACGGGCGCCAGCGTGGACGGCCCGACCGACCAAGGGAGGGACGGCCACGCGCCCTGGCGGCGGCGTTGGCGGCCCGTTTCGGGCCGCATTTAAGACGTACAGAAAGTTTGAACCGGTTCCGAAGCATCCGATGTCGGGTCTCATGACCCGGGCGACAGATTGGTATCAGGACCTGGGCGACACTCCGCCGAGTGTTGGTGGAGATCAGCGTGGTGGAGCAGCGCTATCAGGCCGTCCTGGAGGTGCGGGCCGGGTCGACGGTCACGGACGTGGCCGAACGGCTCGGGGTGTGCCGGCAGACTGTGCACGAATGGTTGGCTCGCTATCGCGACGACGGGCTTGCCGGGTTGGCGGACCGGTCCAGCCGACCGCGTACTTCGCCGGGTCAGACCGCGGCCGAGGTGGAAGCGCTGGTTTGTGAGCTGCGCCGGAACCATCCGCGGTGGGGTGCCCGCCGGATCCTGTTCGAACTCGACCGGGTGGGGTCTCCCGGTCCGGTCCCGTCGCGGATCACGGTGCACCGGATCCTGGTCCGGCACGGCCTGGTCGAGCAACGGCGTCGACGTCGCCGGGAGGACTACCTGCGGTGGGAACGCGACCGGCCGATGGAACTGTGGCAGATGGACATCGTCGGCGGGGTGATGCTCACCGACGGCCGAGAGGCCAAGGTCGTCACCGGGGTGGACGACCACTCCCGGTTCTGCGTCATCGCCGCCGTGATCCCTAAGGCGACCGGCCGGGCCGTCTGCCTCGCCCTGATCGCTGCCCTGCGTGAATACGGGGTGCCTGATGAGGTGCTTACGGACAATGGCAAGCAGTTCACGGCACGGTTCAACCAGGGCGGTGGGGAGGTGATGTTCGATCGGATCTGCCGGGAGAACGCCATCACCCACCGGCTGACCAAGCCCCGCAGCCCGACCACCACCGGGAAGGTAGAGCGGTTCCACCTGAGCCTGCGCCGGGAATTGCTCGACGACCACCCACCGTTCGCCTCGATAGCCGACGCCCAGGCCGCGATCGACAGGTTCCGCTACCACTACAACACCGACCGGCCGCACCAGGCACTGGACATGGCCTTCCCCGCCGACCGGTTCCGCCCGAACACCGAAGACAGCCTCGCGTTGAAGCTGCCACCGTCGCTGAGCACCACAGCCGACCGGAACCGTCTACCAGCACCGCCCGCGATGACATCGCCCATGAGATCCGCCGATCGGGCCATGACTGCGACGGATCTCGCGGTCGAGGTGACCAGGACCGTTCCGGCCTCGGGCAACATGACCGTCAGCGGGCAGCAATTCTGGCTCGGCCCCGCCCACGCCGGACGCGAGATCACCCTGTGGGCCGACACCACCGTCGTTCACCTACTCCTCGCCGGGATCCGGCTCAAGACGGTGCCGTCCCGATTCAGCCTCGCCCAGCTGCACCAGCTGCTCACCAACGGCGGCCGACTGGCCGGGCCGTCCCCGATCGGCCCTGCACCGGCGCGGCCCGGCACTGCGATCGAGGTCGAACGGACCGTCAACGGCTGCGGCCAGATCGGCCTGGCCGGGCGGCAGCACCCCGGTCGGGTTCCACCTCGCCGGCCAGCGGGTCACCGCCCGCTTCGACCACGGAGTCCTGCACCTGCTCGACACCGACCGCACCCTGCTGCGCTCACTGCCGAACCCGCTGAGCGACCCCGAGGTCACCCGACTGCGCGGCGCCCGGCCCGCCGGACCCACACCCACGCCGGCCGCTGCGGCGTTGCGGGTCGACCGGCGCGTTAGCAGCCGCGGCAGCATCTGCATCGCCCACCAGAAGATCCAGGTCGGTATCGGCCACGCCGGCCAGACCGTCACCGTCGAGGAAGCCGACACCACCTTCCGCGTCTACGACGGCGACGAGTTGCTCCTGGAGGTCGTCCGCACCACCACCCACCCCATCGCCCGGTTCAAGGCCCGCAAGGCCGAACCGCCCCGACGCGGGGCAACCACAGCCGTCACCCATACAACGCTGCCTCGGCAGCCAACGCCGCAGGCCATGTAGCCACGAACGGCTTCACGTCCGGATCCCACGGTCCGACCTGCTCGACGAAGGACACCGAGACCAACTCACGGGTCCGCGGATCCGGCGACGCCATGGCGGCCTCCAACACCTCCAGGCATCGCCCGACCAACTCGGTGTCGCCCTGCTTCCAGGCCGCCACCACGAACGGCACGAGGTCACAGCCAAAGAAGACGTGCTGCAAGACCTCGTCGTTGTCCCGGACGTGCTCCGCGAGCGCTTCGCGCAACTCGGGCACCGCCTCGACCACCGACCCGACCACCCCGTCAAACGACAGATCCCACGCCACCTCGACAGCGTGGCCCCCGCCCACACCCGCAACAAGGCCACACGCCGATCCCAAACGGCTCACCCACGCCCGATAACGTGAGCGCAAGAGGACAGGAATCTAGCCGGACGTGTCGCCCACGTCCCGAGACAGATCCGTCGGCCACGTCCTGAAACTCGGCATCCGAAGCATCCGAAGCATCCGAAGCGTCCGAGGCTCGACACCCGACCTCGGCAGCGGAACGTGGCATCTGCCTGACTCCAAACCTGGCCGGTCCCCCGGTCGGGGAGGTGACGCACCATAGTAGATAATTGCAGCCGTCGGACCGTGTCGAGTGATGATCTCTGAAGAGGATGTTGATCAAGAAAGGATCCGCAGTGGCGGTTCAGCGGCCGAAGAACGTACAGGTACGGCTTGACCTAAAGCTAATTTCAGTCACAGGCACGTGGGAGCCGAACGATGCCGAACGTTCGGCAGCGTGGGAGCTGTACGTAGAGATTATCACCCGGGCCGCAGCCGTCCCGCTTCAGAACGGCCTATTGCGCGAGGCGCTCACGAGCCTATACTCGCTGTTCGGCTGCTGCCGGGAGATCCTGCGACGGTATGGTCCCGGAATTGCAGAAGCAAAACGTGACGGAGCTTTCAGTCTAGGTTATCTCGTGGTGGCCATGCTCAACTACACCGTTCGACCGGTGCTGTCATATTGGCACCCCGAGCTTCAAGCCTGGGAGCATGGCCGTCCGGTAGAAAGGTCGCCGCTCGAACACGAGAGAGAGTGGATTCGGTACGAGGAACTGCAGCGCTCTCTAGCTGAATGTAGAGATCATCTCGCTACCTACGCTCAGTTGCTTGCCGCTGGTTGCGGCGTCCCTGATCTGCGGACAGCGATCCCGGCACCACCGACCGACTACTGAGCAAACCATGCGTCCCGCCTCGAACCCTGTGCATTCGACATATACTTTAGAACCTTCAATGGAGGCGCCTGCGTATGGCAACGTTGGCCGAATATTTTTATGCCGACTTCAAAACGACTTTCACAGTCCACGGCGAGCTTGAATTTTTTACGCGTGAGGGTGCGTCGGTAGGGAAAGCAATACCCGGTTGCCACATGGACGCCAACGCCGCGGTGCGCTTCGTATCATTTCTGGTTTCTGAGGAGAGTTCGTCCCTTGGTATCCTTCGACACCTAGCGGTTCATCCGGAGAAGGCCCTAGCTGTGTGTGATGGCATAACTATGAGCACGGGTCATCCGGCGGCGGACTCGGAAGACACCCCGTTGACATCGTTGCCGTTCTCGTCACGAATATTCTTATATGTCGACCGCGTCCTTGGCGAGGACGAGAAAAGCCAACTCCGGGCTCAGGCGAACGAGGCTGGATTCAGGCTTGAAATACGAGATCAAGCCTATTCGAAGTATCGCAGCTACCATGAGGTGCCAAGAGCCTTCATTAGTCATGACTCGCGGGATAAAGCGGACTTCGTCCGCGATCTCGCAGATCACCTTCGTCGAATGCTATGCCCCGTCTGGTACGACGAATATTCATTGCAAGTGGGCGACAGCCTCCGCGAATCGATTGACCGAGGACTGCGAGACTGCGGCAAGTGTATTGTGGTTCTCTCGCCCAACTACATGAACAATCCCGGTTGGGCCGCAGCCGAGTTTGACGCGATAGTCACGAAGCACAACACCACCGGAAAGAACACTATTCTGCCTGTATGGCATAATGTTTCGCAGGCCGACGTTGCGAATTACAGTCCTATGGTGGCGAGCGTTGTTGGCCTTAGTTCGCAACTTGGGGTTGAAGAAGTAGCGCAAAGGTTGCTACGCAAGATCAGCCCTGAATGAGGTCGCTGCCGCCGTCATCCCCGGTTGAAGACCGTACATGCGGTGGAGCTGTCCGTCACGTCAGGTCGGAACCGAGCCGCCTTGCAAGTAAACGGTTCGCAGGTCTTTGTGGGCTCGCAATGCCTGTGCGATCCGCTTCTCTAGGCGGGGGACTGTGACGTCCCGTAGCTGCTCCAAGCCGACGAACGACCATCCCTCTACCTCGCCGTCCGTGAACCTGATCGCGTTGAGCTGCTCGGGTGTCAGCTGGCCGCCATCGAAGATGAAAAGTAGCTTGTCGCCTTCGTCGGGATGAGGTGCCCAGTCCACTGCAAGCAGCTCGTTGACTCGGACGTCCAGCCCGATCTCCTCGCGTACCTCGCGCCTGCAGGCGTCCAGAGGTGCTTCACCCTCCTCGACGTACCCGCCGGGGATATCCCAGTACGGCTTGTAGGTCGGCCGCAGCATTAGGACGCGGTCCTGGTCGTCGACAAAAAGCGCGCCCGCTGCGACCCGTGGGGTTGCGAACGGACGCGCCTTCTCTGGTGGCTCGATCACACGTCAGACTGTACGGAGCTCTCCTGCGACGCGCACCCGTTGCGCTAGCCCAGCAAGTTGGAAGCTGGGTCGACCGCGTCCCCGTCGCATCCACGTTTGGACGAGCTGTCGGCTAATGGCATGGTGTCGCACCTGTTCGGGCGCTTGCTGTTCGGCGTTGAGGAGGGTGGCCAACGCATCCTCCATCCGGTTTCTCGCACTCAGTGCCCTCGCGACTTCAAGGGCGTGCCTGACCTGGCGTTCGCGCGGCATGGAGCTGGTGTCTACGCGCTGGCCGAGATCGATTGCGAACTCCACGTCGCCGAGATCCATAGCGGCCGTAACCCGGTGGATGCTGACGTTGGTGGGCCCGAAGGCAGTCCAGAGGTGGTTTCCGTCGTGCCCGATTCGTCGGGCGGTCTCGTCCGCCTCGTTGAGGAACGCCTGGGCGGAGGTTCGGTCTTCGGCTCGTGCCGCGGCGACGGAACCGGCAAGCAGCAGCGTGCCGTAGATCGACAGGTACTCCGGCCCCGCGTCGGCGAGGCCGGGCTGGAGGTGGGCGGCCGCGTCGTTGGTGAGCTGGGTTGCTTCCGTGTACCGGCCGGTCGAGAGGAGCGTGTGCACGAGCGAGCGGAAGAGGGAGCCCATGACGACGGTGTCTTCGCTGCGTTGTGCTGAGGCGAATCCTCGTTCGGCAGCGATCCATGCGAGGTCTGCCTCGCCGAGCTTTGTCAGCAGGACTGCGGCTGCCTGGTAGGAGAGGCCGAGCAGCGCGAACGCCCGCTGCTGGTCCTCATTGGTGGCTGCCTGGGTGGCGGCCTGGGCGCTCGAGAGTAGTTCCGGCAGCCGGCCGACTACGTAGCCGTACCGGGATTCTTGATAGGCGGTCCATACAGAGTCGACGTCGGTAACGATCCTGCTGACCTCAGGCGGGTCGTTCGGTGCAGGTTGGGCAAACGGCGACAGTTGTCGGTAGTTCAGGAGCGTGTCGCGTAGAGCGGACACCGTCTTCTTGCCGCTCTCGGCGTTCCATTCGAGCAGCGTGGGTTCTCCGACGAGATCACCGATAGTTACGTCGAGTGCTTCGGCCACGCGTCGGACCACAGATAGGCGATCAAGATCGATTCTGTTGTTTTCGATCTTGCTAAGCCAGTCGACGGTACGTCCAACGATTCCTGCCAGCGCCTCTTGCGACATTCCGCGGCGACGTCGGTACCACGCGATCCGCTCACCGATGGTGAGTTCTTGTCCGATACCTCGCATGGCTTGATCATCTCCGACCTCGTCGATGTGTCCCCGGAAAAGTATTCCAGGTTCAGTCGTGATCTTGGACGTACGTTTCATGTCAGAGCGATCGTCCGCAGGGGACAGGCTCACTATCAGGGAGGTAACCCTCGTGAAGATCTACGTGGACACGACCGGTATCACGTTCACGGTCGCGAAGAAGGCTCAGCCGAAGGTGGACGAGAAGGGCAATCAGCGGTCCGAGAGGGGAACGGGCCGTCCCATGTGGTCAACCCAGGTCGTCGCGCTCGACGAAACGGGCGGCGAGGTCATCAACGTCACGACGGTCGGTGAGATTCCGTCGGTGGAGGTTGGTCAGTTCGTCGCGCTCGAAGCGCTGGAGGCCAAGGCATGGGCGACCAACGGGCGTAACGGCACTGCGTTCCGCGCGGCGTCGCTGAAGCCCCTGACGAGTACCCCGGCGAGCAAGTAGCACTTCCTGCAACACCGGAACACCTCGCCACAGTGTCCGTGGCAAGTTCTCGACCGTTCGCGGTCGCATTCCCTGAATCACCGATCTGACAGTCCGGGAATCCGCTGGCTCGCCAGTATCCCGGCCCACGGCCACTGCAATGGCCGCAGCAGCTTCGGGTGTGCGCGGGGTCGGTAACGGCTGCAACCTGCCGACCCCACGCCATACCCAACCCATCCAGCCCCTGCCAGGGAGGACAAGTCGTGTCCAAATCTACCCGAGGTTTCGGTTTCCGGCGTGGCTCCGGCACCGTGACCGTCATCGAGCAGAAGGTGCACCGCTCCTCGGAGCGCAACGCCCGGTTCGCCTTCATCATCACCGCCATCGTCGTCGGCCTGGCCACGATGAGCGTCGCCTCCGATCGGATGCACCCGATCCTCGCGGGGCTCCTGGCCGCCCCGGCCGCGTTCGTGTCCGGCGCCCTCGTGTGGCTGCTGGTCCGGATCTGGCCGGTCCTGCGAATCCTCTGGTGGTGGTTCGGCGAGATCACCGCCGCGATCGGGCTCACCTACGGGTGGATCGCCCTCGCGGATGCGACCCCGGCCGCGCTCACCCTCGGCATTCTCGCGGTCTTGGTCGGTGTTCCGGCCGCCGTGCCGTACCTGCGGCACCGGGTGGAGGCACTGGCCTGGTGCGTCATCGTGCGGCACCGCCTACGGGTGTGCTTCTCGCAGTTCATCATCGCCAACAAGTCCGGCAGCCTGCCCCTGATCCTCTGGGCACGCCCCACCCCCGTCGGGGAACGCGTCTGGGTCTACCTCCGCCCCGGCCTCTCCCTCGCCCGTCTACAGGATCGGCTGGGGGAGATCGCCGTGGCCTGCCACGCCACCACGTGCGTGGTCGAGCTGGCCAGCGCCAACAAGAACGCCGCCTACCTGCGGTTCGACATCAAACGCCGCGAGGTCCTGAACGCCGACGTCAACTCCTCGCTCCCGAACCTCGTCCCGGCCGGCATCCCCACCCAGCAGGCACCCGGATCGGTGCCCACGGCCCTGGACCTGCCCGACGTCCCGGCCGACCCCAACCCCATCGCTACCGCCACCAAATCGGCGGGCAGCCCGAACGGCCGCAAGACGGCCAAGGCGGCCCCGGCCGCCGACACGTCCGACGACGACCCCTGGGACTGAAAGGAACCCCCGCGATGAAAGACCTTCACGACAACGAGGTACCGACCGTCGAGTTCGTCGTGGCGTTCAGCCACGGTTACGGCATCGGAGCCCTTCGGCTCGGCGGACACGACTACCCGCACAACACCGACGACCTCAAACACTGTGTCGACGGAATCCGCCGCGCAGGTTTCCGCTATGTCGCCATCACCTCGTGGACCGACGCGACCGGCGTGGTCCACCCGGTTGAGCCAGCCGTTGAGGAGCCGTACCTCGACGTGATTCCGCTACTCGACGCCGAGGGCTATTTCGCCTGCGGCTGTTACGGCGCCCAGCGCGAGCACACCTGCAGCCCACTCGATTGACCGATAACGGAACCGACGCGGAGGAACGCAGAGGCCTCCAAGCACATTGCGTCCTTCGCGTCGGTCCCGGCCGAATCTACCCCCTAACCGGAGGCCCGCACCATGACCACCGCTATCGCCCGTGACCCGCTCGGTACTGACCGGGTGCCGGTCGGCCCGCGACTGTCGATGTTCGACCCGATGTTCATCGGCATCGACGAGTTCGGCCACCACGTCACCCTCGACACCGTCTACCACAACCTGCTCATCGCCGGGGAACCCGGCGCCGGCAAGTCCGGCCTGATCAACCTCGCCGCCGCCACCGCTGCCCTGGCCGACAACACCCGCCTCGTGCTGCTCGACGCGAAGTTCGTCGAACTCGGCCCCTACGCCGACGTCGCGGACGCGTTCATCGGCAACAACATCGAAGAAGCCATCCGAGTGTTGCGGCGGCTGCTGACCGTCGCCACCAACCGCTACCTGTGGCTGCTCTCGCATCGTCGTCGCAAGGTCATGCCCGACGACGGGCTCACCACCATCGTGACGATCATCGACGAACTTGCCATGTTCTCCACCGTGCTCGGCACCAAAGCCCAGCAGGAAGAATTCGAAGGCCTGCTCCGCGGCCTGGTGTCGCTCGGCCGCGCCTGCGGGATGCCGGTCATCGCCGCCACTCAGCGGACCTCCTGGGACATCATCCCCGCCAGCCTGCGGGACCTGTTCGGCTACCGGTGCGCTTTCCGCTGCACCACCAACGGCAGCAGCGACGTCATCCTCGGCCAGGGCTGGGCCGATCTCGGCTACTCGGCCACCGACATCGACCCCGCGAATCGGGGTGCCGCGTGGCTGCTCGCTGAGGGCGGTATCCCGCGTCGGATCAAGTGCGCGTTCCTAACTGACGCGCAGATCTACGCCATCGCCGACTACGCCGCCTGGATGCGGCGTCCTTCCGGCATCACCGTTCCCGCCCCTGCCCTCCTTGCCAGTGAATGGGGGATCGCCGCATGACCACCTATCTCGGCCGCCCGGTTACCCAGCGTGCCGCCGGCCAGCACCCCATCGTCACGCGCGACCACCTCGTGGTCGGCACCGTCGCCCAGCTCGTCAACCTGATCACCCGGCACCGCGCCGCCGGAACCCTCGTCGCTATCACCACGCCCCGGCCGCTATCCGCCGACCGTTTCCAGGTCGTCATGCGGCTCCGTGAACCCATCCGACCCGGTCGCCGGGTGACCTCGGTGGGCGACTACGCCCGCACCCGCGCCGCCCAGCGTTCCCGGCGCCGTACCCGCGTCGCCGCGTTCACCGGCACCATCGCCGGGCTCCTGGCCGTCGGCGCGTTCCTGCTCGGCCAGCTCGCCGAAATCGCTACCGCTCACGCGGCGCCGATCCTCGGCGTCCTTGGCCTGGCCGCCCTGGCAGCCGGGCTTACCCGCCGACCCCGGCGGCACTGCCGCGGCTGCTGACCGGCCGCGCGCACCACAACTGCATAGCTCCAGAAAACACGACAGGACCGGCACACGCCTGGCAGCTCGACCGGTCCTGTCCCTCACCACTGCCCATCCGAAGAAAAGGACGTGGCTGCCATGAAGGCTACCCACAAACCGCCCACCCTCGACCACCAACCCGACGCGACACCCGCCGAGCTGCTCCACGGCGCCGCCGCCTACCTACGGCGGCACGGCTGGATCCAAGGCGACTTCTTCGACCTACTCACCGACGAGGCGTTCCCGCCCGCCTGCGCCATGGGCGCCATCAACGTCTGCGCCCACGGCCGCCCGACCCTGGGCTCCGACGACACCGCCGACGACACCCTCACCGACGCCGCCATCCGCGCCAAGCGCGTCCTGGCCGCCTACCTGGACCCCGAATACCTCACCGACGGACTGCTCCATGAACGCAGCGCCATCGACATCATCGGGGACTGGAACGAC
This sequence comes from Krasilnikovia sp. MM14-A1004, assembly GCF_047159485.1. Classification (GTDB taxonomy): domain Bacteria; phylum Actinomycetota; class Actinomycetes; order Mycobacteriales; family Micromonosporaceae; genus Actinoplanes. The sequence goes on from NZ_AP038773.1 coordinate 1,755,966, forward strand.
CAGGACGGCATGACCACCGAGCTGGTCGCCGCCTCCCTCGACGACGCCGCCGACGACTGGGACCGCCTCCACACCACCGGGGGTGCCCGATGAGCCTGTCCACCGTCAACGGCGTCTTGACATTCCCCCACACCACCCATCCCTCTCCGCGTCGCCGGGATGTGGTGGAGAACGACGAGTACGCCGCGTTCGTGCGGCGCATCGTCCGCGCCTACGCCCGCCGCGTCGCCACCGGCGACATCGAGGCCCTGGCAGACATGACCGGCCTGTCCGCCCTGCTCGACGAGGCCATCACCGACGCCGTGACCGGGCTCCGCGCCCACGGCTACTCCTGGGCCGACATCGGCACCCGGCTCGGCATCAGCCGCCAGGCCGCCCAACAACGGTGGGGAGCCGACCGATGACCACTGAGATCCGTCATCCCGGTTTGGACGATCTGGCCGACCGCATCGCCATCCGCGCCGAGTTCTACGACCCCGCCGGTACCCGGCACGGCCTGCCCACCTTCCCTTTCCACTACGCCCCCGACGGCCTGGCCACCCGACGCCAACTCCGCGCCGACGGCCTACGCCCGAACGGCCAGCCGATCGCCGCGCAAATCCTGTGGCGACACCGCAAACACATACGGACCGCCTACCTCTACCGCCGGGACCTGGCCGCACCCAAACGCACCGCCAGCCCGGCCCAGCTCGCCGCGATCGGCAAAGCGCTACTGGCCCGCCGGACCTGCCGCAACTGCGGCACCACCCGCGGCTACTACATCCCACGCCGGACCGGCGCCTGCCTCATCTGCGAACCCGGGAGGTGACCCCATGCACCACCGACTCCGCACCCTCGTCCAGCGCCGCGCCACCCGTCACACCCAGACCGTCGACGAGCTGGGCTACGGCTACTCCCGCGACACCACCCCGGCCGCCATCGCGGTACCCGACGGGGTCGACCTCTACTTCTTCACCGGCCGCACCCGTAGGGAGGCCCTGCGATGAGTCTCTTCGACCGGCACGACTCCACCACCGCACCCGGCTGTGTCTGGTGCATCGACGGCATGACCCCCGCCGGAATCCACCCCGACCTCGGCCCCGTCCTGCGTCTCTGCCCGACGCAGCGGTGGTGCACCGAATGCGGCGACACCTCGGTGTTCCCCGCCGAACACGAAACCCTCGACGACCGCGTCAACGACATGCTCGACGACGGCCTGGCCGCCGTCTGGTGCGCCCAGTGCAACGGCGTCATCGCCGTCGTACCCGTCACCAACGACGGAGGCATCCGATGACCACCACCCTGACGCAGCAGTTCGCCGCCGAGTACACCAAACGCGCCGTGCCCGGAATGCTGCGCGCGATCCGCGTCATCAAATGGGCCAACAAGGGCATCCTCGTCGGCGCCGTCACCGCCAGCTACCTACACCAAGCCCACTTTCTGCTAACCCTCGGCGCGGGGGTGTTCGCGTGGATCGTCCCGGCCGTGTTCGACCTGGGCATCGTCTCCATGCTCACCATCACCCAAACCATCGGCATGGCCACCGACGCCAAACGCGCCGCGTTGAAGGTGCTGATCGTCGTCATCGCCATCTCGGCGGCGGTCAACGCCGCCGCTCCCGGCCCGCTCGGGCTGCGGGTCATCTTCGCCCTGATCGTCGGCCTGGTCGCCGGGGTCGAATGGGTCGCCGGGAAGATCCGGCCCGACTTCGCTGCCATCGAAGTCCGCGAAACCGAACTCACCACCACCAGCGCACCGGCCGCGAACACCATGCCTGTCGACGTCATGGCCGCGACTCCGGTACACACCGCACCGCCGGCCAGCACCGACCGTCACCACACCGACGGCGCCCCGGCCCGGCTGGTGTCCGCCGCACGCATGATCACCGTGCAGCACCGGCAGACCTCCACCCAGCCGCTCACCGCCGACGAGCTGGCGACCCGGCTCAACACCACCCCGGCCATCGCCGGGCAACTCCTGGCCACCATCGACAACCCCGCCCCGACTGCGGGACGGATCAACGGGCACAGCCCCGTCCTGGACGGTGTGCGATGACCGCCATCCTGGTCGACGTCCACCACTACACCCACACCTGCCCGGCTGGCCCCGAGCCGCACCCGTACGACACCCGCCGCACCGTCATCGCGGTCAACCCTGGCGGGCCTTGCCGCCGACCGGTAAGCCTCCGGACCGGACACACGACCGTCACGATCGCGTGCGGCCGACGCATACCCCGCGAGCAGCAGTGCCCGGCCTGCCGCATCACCCTCATCGAACACACGATGACCTTCACCCACACCGGCCCCCACCAGCAGGCCACGCAACCGATGCCGGGCGGCCTCGCCGCCCACCCCTGCACCTCCTGCGGACAGCCCCTCGCGGCCGTCCTCGCGGAGCTGGGCAGGCACCTGCTGTGCCAGCCCCGCCGCACCCGCCAGCACCCCACCGATCACGGGGTTGCTGCCTGATGGATTCGACGCTGGACCTCGTACCCCGGGAGCAGTCTGCCCAGGGTACGGGCTCGAACGCCGAACCCGCATGGATTCCCCCGTTCGCTGCCTCGTCCACCGCCGGGCAGGCCCTGGCCCGCGCGTCCCGGGCGGACTACTTCGGTTGGCTGTCGCATGTGCAGGCCGCCGCCGGGTGCACCCGTCCGATCCGGCTGTCCGGCGACATCTACACCGTCGCGCGCCATGGCAGCGGCGCCACCATCCTGGATCACCGGCACACCGACAGCCTTCCCGACGCCGCCATCTACAAGGCGTGCGGGAACCGCCGCCATTCGGTCTGCCCCTCCTGCGCCCGCACCTACCAACGCGACGCCTACCAGCTCCTCCGCGCAGGGCTCGTCGGCGGCAAAGGTGTCCCCACCACGGTGTCTCGGCACCCGGCCGTGTTCCTCACCCTCACCGCCCCCGGGTTCGGCGCCGTCCACACCCGCCGCGTCAGCACGCACACCTGCACCGACCGCAAACGCTGCGACTGCCGCCCCGACCCCTGCCATGCCCGCCGCGACCACCCCGCCCCCTGCGAACACGGCCAGCCGGTCGTCTGCTGGGTGCGCCACGACGCCGACGACCCGCAGCTCGGGCAGCCGCTGTGCCTAGACTGCTACGACCACGACCACCACGTCGTGTTCAACCTGCACGCCGCCGAACTCTGGCACCGCACCAAACAAGCCGCCGAACGCGCCCTCGCGAAACTCTGCCGCGCCCGCGGCATCCCCTTCATCGAGGTCTGCACCGACGGCAAGACCGTCCGGCGGATCCCACCCGTGCGGCTCTCGCACGGCAAAGCCGCCGAGATGCAACGCCGCGGCGCCGTGCACTTCCACGCCCTGGTGCGCCTCGACGGCGTCAACCCCGGCGATCTGACCGCCGTTGTCCCGCCCCCGGCCGGGATAGGCCTGGCCGACCTCGTCGACGCCCTCGACGCCGCTGCCCGCGAAACCGGGTTCACCACTCCCGGGCACCCGGACCGGCTCGACGGCTGGCCCATGGCCTGGGGCGAGCAGCTCGACATCCGCCCGATCACGCTGACCGGGACCGGGGAGGTCACGGACGGCATGGTCGCCGGGTACCTCGCCAAGTACGCCACCAAGAGCACCGAGGCCACTGGCCACAACTCCACCCGCATCACCGCCGACACGATCGAGCAGCACGGCGACCCCGATGGCGGGCACACCGCCCGCCTCATCGACGCCTGCTGGCGCCTCGGTCGTCCGACAACTCCCACCCCCATCACGGGCTACCTGCTCGGTTTGCTCGCCAAGCAGGTAACGAACAAGGCCACCCCGATCGCCGATGTCCTCGGCCTTCTTGCTGGGCTGGCCGTCACCTACGTCCGGCGGAAGCTGATCGACAGGCCACGCCGGGCACCGCAGTCCGGCAACCGTCGGCTGCCCTTCGACACGCCCTGGGACTGCCCGGACTGCGGCACCCACACTCGCTACCGCGCCTGCCCCGTCTGCACCGCCGAACGTCAAGCCAGCCTTGACACCAAACACGCGAACACGGCCGGACGGGCCACCGGGTACAGGCGGCTGCGCCGCTGGGCACACATGCTCGGATACGGCGGCCACTTCCTCACCAAAGCCCGCCGCTACTCGATCACCTTCCGCCTGCTCCGCGATACCCGCATCACCTACCGCCGCGCCACCGAACAGGCCAACACCGACAGCGGCGCGATCCGCGCCGCCGACCACCAGAGCGAAGAAACGACCCTCACCGTCGGCACCCTCACCTACGCCGGGGTCGGCTGGCACACCAGCGGCGACGCCATGCTCGCCAACACCGCCGCCGCGATGGCCCGTGCCCGACACGAGATCGGGCGCGAAGAACTCGCCCACGAAATCGGCACCAATCCGGCCGCCATAGAGGAAGCCGCCTGACCCCGGAAGGAGAACACGCATTGCATGACCTGACACCCAAGGCGCTGTATCGCATTCCCGAGGCGATGCGGCTACTCAGCCTCAGCCGATCCGTCATCTACGAACTAGTCCGGTCGGGACGCCTGCGATCCGTCAAGGAAGGCCGCACCCGGCTCATTCCTCGATCCGCCATAGTGGAATATGTTGCCCTGCTGGAAAGCGAGAGTACGAAAGGAGCCGCCGCATGACCAAACGCCGCAGTCGCGGAGACGGGGGACTGCACTGGGACGAGGACCGGCAACGGTGGATCGCCACAGTGACCGTCGGGTACACCCCGGCGGGCAAGCGCATTGTCCGCAAGGCCAGCGGCAGGACCAAGACCGCCGCGCACGCGGCACTGCGGGAGAAGATCCGCGAGTACGAGGACGGACTGTCCACGGCGCAAACGGGCTACACCGTCGCCCAGGCCGTCGAGGACTGGCTCGCCTACGGGCTCAACGGTCGCGCCGCCAGTACGGTCGAGAAGAACCGGTACATGTGCAAGCACATCATCGAGGGCCTCGGCGCCCGCAAACTCAAAGACTTGAGCGCCACCGAGATCGACCAGTGGTTGATGCGGCTGGCCAAGAAACTCGGCACCAGCACGGTTCAGCGCGTCTATGAATGCCTGAACCGGGCCGTGATCCGCGCAATGGCACGAAACAAGGTCAAGCAAAATGTCGTCGCCTTGTGCGGCGTTCCCTCCGGGCAGCCGGGCCGCCCGTCGAAATCCCTCACCTTTGAGGCCGCGAAAGCGCTTCTCGATGCTGCGGAAGACACGAGGCTCTACGCCTACGTCGTTCTCTCACTTCTGATCGGTGCGCGTACCGAAGAACTGCGCGCCCTGACCTGGTCCCACGTCGACCTCGACGGCCGACCCGACGAAGACGACCCGGTCCCGCCCTCGGTGCAGGTTTGGCGATCAGTCCGGCAGGGCGGCGACACCAAGACCCGCAAGTCCCGGCGCACCCTCGCCCTGCCGCTGCGCGGCGTCGTGGCTCTCCGGGTCCAGCGCGCTCTTCAAGACCAGGACCGGCAGCAGGCCGGCAACAACTGGCAGGATCACGACCTCGTGTTCGCCTCATCGCTGGGCACCGCCCTCGACGCCGCCAACGTCCGGCGTGCCTTCCGCCGGGTCACCAAGGCGGCCGGGCTCAACCCCGCCGACTGGACGCCGCGCGAGCTGCGGCACAGCTTCGTCTCGCTGCTGTCCGAAAGCGGCGTCTCGATCAACGACATCGCAGACCTGTGCGGCCACTCCGGCACCCGGGTGACCGAGGCCGTCTACCGCCACCAGCTCCGCCCGGTCCTGCTGACCGGGGCCGCCGCCATGGACAAGATCTTCGCCCTCGATGGCGAGCCACGGCGATAGTCACCCAGTTAGTCACCCAGGATGCAGAAGAGGCCATGTTCATCGATTGAACATGGCCTCTGAGCTGGTGGGCGATACTGGGATCGAACCAGTGACCTCTTCCGTGTCAAGGAAGCGCGCTCCCGCTGCGCCAATCGCCCCGGTCATACTTTGCCGAGGTGGAGACGGGATTTGAACCCGTGTACACGGCTTTGCAGGCCGTTGCCTCGCCTCTCGGCCACTCCACCGAGTGGGCCCCGCACGTTACCTGTGGAAGCCTCTCCGAGCGGACGACGGGATTCGAACCCGCGACCCTCACCTTGGCAAGGTGATGCGCTACCAGCTGCGCTACGTCCGCTTGTCGCTCCGGTGGTGTTCCCCGGTGACGGATAGGAACTTTAGCCGGTTGCCCCAGTGGTTGCCAAACCGGGGTCCCCCGGCGCGTCGCGGCCCGTCGCGCCGGCGCCCTGACCTGGGCGGCCGCGGATTTGGAGTGGGATGGCGGCATGGAGATCCGACAGATCAGCGCCGAGGAACGGACGCACACGATGTGGCCGCTGCAGGCGTACGCCTTCCAGCCGTCGCCGGGATCGGACGGGGAGACCGAAACGTACGCGCGGCGCATGCGGTTCTACCGCTCCGCGGTCAGCCTGATCGCGCAGGAGGACGGGGAGACCCTCGCCGGGGCGGCCGCCTTCCCCATGCGGCAGAACGTACGCGGCGTGGTGCACGACATGGCCGGAGTCGCGTCGGTGGCCTCGCACCCCGCCGCCCGGCGCCGCGGCCTGGTACGCCTGCTGCTGGAGCGCCTCCTGCGCCAGATGCGCGATCAGGGGTGCACGGTGAGTGCGTTGTACCCGTTCCGCCCGTCGTTCTATGAGCGCTTCGGCTTCGTGGGGCTGCCGCGGTGGCGCACGGCCACGTTCGCGCCGGAGGGCCTGACGCATCTGCAGCGGGCCGACCTGCCGGGCACGGTGGAGTGGTTGAGGCTCCGGGACGGCTTCGACGACTACCACGCGTTCACGCTGCGCCTGCTGGGGGAGCGGCATGGTTTCGGCGTGTTCGATGAGATCCGTACGGCGGAGTTCCGGGAGAGCCCGCCGCGCTGGGTCGCGCTGGCGCGGGTGGATGGGGAGGTGGTGGGCGCGGTGACGTACCGGGTGGACCGGTACGGCGGGGACCTCGTCGCCGATCACCTGCTCACCACCGGCCCGCTGAGCCGGGCCCTGCTACTGCAGTTCTTCGCCCGGCACGTCGATCAGGTCGCCCGCGTCGCCGTGCTCGTGGACACCGACGAGGTACCGGAGCTGTGGGGGACCGACCTGACGGTGACGACCGAGGGCCGGGTGGCGAACCCGACCACGAACGCGCCGATGGCCCGGCTGTTGTCGGTGGAGGCCCTGGCGGGCTCGGCGGCCGGCGACGCTGCCGCGGTCACCGTGAGCGTGGTCGACGACTACCTGATCGGCGGGACCTACCGGCTGGCGGGCGACGCGGGCCGCCTCATGGTGGAACGGGACCCCGGCGGCGCCGCGCAGGCGACGCTGAGCTGCGCGGGCCTGTCCGGCCTCGCATACGGCGTGCTCGACCCGGTCGACGTCGTGGTCCGCGGCTTCGGACACGTGGATCCCGGGGCGGTGACGGCGCTACGGGCGCTGTTCCCGCGCTCCATGCCCTACCTGTTCGCAGACTTCTGACCACCACGGGCGATGACGGCCGGGCACTGACGGACCCAGCGAGTCGACTGCCACGGGCGATGACGGCCGGGCGATGACGGACCCAGCGAGTCGACTGCCACGGGCGATGACGGACCCAGCGAGCGACTGCCACGAGCCATGACGGACCCGGGGAACGGCGGCCACGGATTCGATGACGGCCACCGGGCGATGCCGTCCGATCGCTTACGCGTCGTCCACGGCGGGCAGGCCGGCGGTGCGAAAGGCGCGGCCGTCGTCGGTGACCGCGGCGGACTCGTACCCGTTGGCGGCGAGCTTGCCGAGCCAGCCGATGCCGGGCTCGCCCATGGCGAGCGCCGCCGTGGCGTACGCGTCGGCAACGGCCAGGTCGGGGCCGGTCACGGTCACCGACCGCAGCCCTTGCGCGGCCTGCCGGGTACGCGGATTGAACACGTGCGCGCCCCGCTCGTACGTGCCGGAGGTGGCCACCGCCCCGTCCGTGAGTTCCAGCACCCAGCTCAGCTTGTCCGCCTGCCAGGGGTGCCGGACGCCGACCCGCCAGGGTCGGCCGTCGGCCTTGTGGCCGCGCATCCGGATGTCGCCGCCCGCGTTGACGCAGTGGTTGACGCTGCCCGCCTCGGCCAGCCGCGCCGAGGCCACCTCGATCGACCAGCCCTTGACGTAGCCGGACGGGTCGAGCGGCCCGGCGGCGTACGCGTCGAACCAGCCGTCGGTCTCGCGCCACAGGTCGGCGCAGGCGGCCAGCACGTGTCGCAGGTCGGGGGAGGCGTCGTCGGCCTTGATCTCGCCCCGGCGCAGCCGCATGACCTCGCTGTCGTCGGAGTACGTGGTGAACCGGCGGTCCACCTCGTGCAGCCAGTCGCAGACCTCGCCGATCAGGGTGGTGAGCCGGTCGGCGGGCAGCGGGTCGGCCAACTCGATGCTGACCACGGTGCCCATGACATGTTCGACGTGCCGCACCCGTTCGACCCTACGCGTTCGCCTCGTCGAGGGCGGCCTGCAGCGATTCCACGTACGACTTGCTGGTGAAGGTGGCGCCGGAGACGGCGTCGATGTCGGCGCTCTGTGCCTTGAGGGTCTGCTCCTTGAGCTGCGGTATGGCGGCCGGGTTGATGGTGGCGCTCTCGCCCGTGGTCGGGTACGTGGCGGCGACCTTGCTGATCTTGCCGTCGGCGACCCTGATGCTGACCTGAACGGTCCCGTACGGATTGCGCACGGGCTTGCCCTTGAACGTGCCGTCGGTCAGGCCGCTCTCCCCGCCCGCGGTGCCCGAGTTGTCGTCGCCCTGGTCCTTTTCCTTCTTCTTGTCGGAGGACTTCGACGGCTCGGGGTCGGCGCCCAGGTCGTTGTTGGCGACGTCGACGGCGGGTGGTGCGGCGGTCACTACGGGCGCGGACACGCTGAGCCGTACGCCGATGATGAGGGCGGCGCCGGTCAGGGTGCCCACGGCTGCTGCGGTACTACGTCGCATCGGTCTCTCCAACTCGAAGGGGTCGAGCGTCAGAACTCGAAGGGGTCGAGGTGCATCTGGCTGTCGGGTACGTCGAGCTGGCGCAGGGTGTTCACGGCCGCGCCGACCAGGCCGGGCGGGCCGCACAGGTACACGTCCCGGCGGTTGATGTCGGGGACGAGGCCGAGCATCCCCTCGGGGGTGAACAGGCGGCGCGGGCCGGCGTCGGCGCGGGAGCCGACGATGTAGCGGACCCAGGCGTCGCGCCGCTCGGCCAGGTCCTCCAGCTCCTCGCGGAACACCAGCTCGTCGGGGCGGCTCGCGCGGTAGATGACGATGGTGTCCGGCGGCATGTCCTCCAGCAGCGCCCGGATCGGGGCGATGCCGCTGCCACCGGCGATGAGCAGGGCCCGCCGCCGGGTGCGGTGCTGGGCGGTGAACGTACCGAAGGGGCCCTCGGCCCACACCGGGGTGCCGGGCTCCAGCTCGCCGAGCCGCGCGGTGTGCCCGCCCGCCACGGTGACGGTGAGCCGCAGCCAGTCGGAGTTCGGGGCGGCCGACAGGGAGAACGGGTGCGACTGCCACCAGCCGTTGCGGGTCAGGAACCGCCAGCGCATGAACTGCCCGGCCCGGGCGGGCAGCCGCTCCAGGTCCTTGCCGTCGATGTAGATCGAGAACGTGTTGGCGCCCTCGGGCACCACCTCGCCGACCGTGAAGCGGTGCCGCGCGTTCAGCCAGACGGGCTCGACCAGGCGGCCCCAGAACAGCGCGGCGATGACCAGCGCGCCGAGGCCCGGCCAGAAGAACTTCGCGTACGGGCCGCTGAGGTCGGCGCCCGTGGCCACCTGGTGGCCGTAGCCGAGCAGCAGCACGAGGTACGCGGCGAGGTGGGTCAGGTGCCACAGCTCGTACGGCAGCTTCGTGCGGGCGGCGCGGATCGACAGCAGGCTGATCACCACGAGCAGGACGGTGGCGACCGTGGCGCTGATCATGTCGGGCAGCGTGGTGATGATGTCGATGCCCTGCTGCACGACGCCGGTCTGCGCGGTCTTGGCGTACCCGAAGACGATGAACACGATGTGTGTCAGCACCGCGACCACCAGTGAGGTGCCGAGCCAGCGGTGCCAGCGCAGCAGGTCGCGGGCGCCGACCCACTCCTCCAGCCACGACACCCGGCTCATCATGAGCAGCTGAATGAAGAGCAGGTAGCCGCCGATCAGGCCGGTGACCCGGCCGACCGCCATCATCAGGGTGGCGGTGTCGCTGATCGCGCCGGCCTGGGTGTCGAACACCCACAGCGCGACGCTGGTGCCGAGCCCGGCGAAGAACAGAATGACGGTGAGCAGCCGGTTGCCGGAGACGCTCTCGGCCGGGGGCCGGTCGTCGACCGGCACGGCGGGGCCCGCCCCGGTGCCGCGCCAGCCGCTGGGGTCGGTGGGTGCTTCGACGATGATGTCGCCGCGGGCGTACTCGGGTCGCTGCTGGGTCCGGGCCAGGAACCGGGCCGTCGCCACCGGCTCCGGGCGACGGCTGCGCTGGTCCTCGAAGGTCTGGAACGCCACCGGCCCTTGTCGGCCGGCGACGTCACCCTGCGCCCGCGCCATCGCCTCTCACCCGCTCAGCAGTCGTCGTCTGCGCGCCTGCCACCCCCCGGTGGCCGACGTGACGACCGGCGGCCGTCGGGGTTTGGTACGCAGCGGGCGCCGGTAACGCTCAAGCCGAGGCGGAAAAAACCGGGTTGAAGCTGATCAGCTTGTCGATCAGGCCGCCACCCGGGAAGTCCATCAGGACCATTCCGGTGCGGTGCGTGACGTGTCCCTGGTTCAGGTAATCGAGCAGGAACGGATTGACCCCCTGCACCCACAGCGCCCCGCCCGCACACCACTGGGGCTGCACGAACGTGCTCGCGCCGCTGGCGAAGTTCACGTACATCTTGGTGGGGTCACCGGCGTCTGTGACGTCCAGGAACCGGCGTACCTGATCACGCTTCGTGGCGATCGCGCCGATGTTCGGGACGTTGTAGTTGTCCTGCACGTAGGTCGACGTGCCGTTCCAGTCCAGGAACTGGGTCAGCCCGTAATGGTCGATTGGTCCGCCGAACGCACCGTGCAGCACGGCAAGGACGAGCTTGCCCCGAATCGCCCCGAGGGCGGGGGTGGCCGCGGCGGTGCCGCGCTGGATCGAGGGCTGCCAGAACAGGGCGGGACGTTTCGCCGCGTACAGGTCGAAGATGTCCGGGAAGCTCAGCTGGCCGGGCACGTCCGTGCACGAGCCCAGCTCGCCGGTGCACTCCTGCTTGAGTCGCATCACCACGGTCTCTGCCGGGTGCGCGCCGAGGAAGTCGGCCACCTTGTCGAGGACGTCGTCGAAGTTCGCGTTCTGATAGACCGCGCCGTGGTGGATCGTGAAGGTGTTGCCGCCGTTCACCCGGGCCCGGATGTCGATCATGCGGACGCCGGCCGCGAGCTGGGCGGAGAGCGTGCCGCCGCTGTCGCCGAAGTCCTCCTGGGTCTGTGTCGGCCCGCCGCCGTGGATCGCCAGCGTGTCGTGGGTGCCGGGCAGCGACAGCGCGGCGAGGCTGGTCGCGTCCGGCACGGATCGCATCCAGTCCGGGTGGTGGGCCGTGCTCAGCGTCCGGTAGGACGCGTCGCCGGCGAGAGCGGCGGCGACGGGCCGGGGCGCCGCGACCAGCGTCGTGATCAGCGTGAGGACCGCGAAGACGCGCTTCATGCATGGAAAGATATCGATCTCACGGTACGGCGGGAAGACACGAACCCCGATCAGCCGCGGACGATCTCCCCGACCACCTCGCGAACCGCGGCCCGGTACTCGTCGTCCCCGATCAGGCCCTCGTCGTGCAGCGCCGTCAACTCCGGGCCCACGGGACACGGAACCCGGGTGGGTGTTCGGCGAGCCCTGCGGGCTGCTCCGCACCGGCCGGGCGATAGCGTCAGGCGGTGACCAACGAGGAGTCCCCACTGACCGTCGTCGGGATCGGCGCGGACGGGTGGGACGGCCTCACCGACCCGGCCCGGACCGCGCTGACCGCCGCGCAGGTGGTCCTCGGAGCGGACCGTCAACTGGCGCTGCTGCCCCCGGCCGTCGCCGCGCAACGGGTGCCCTGGCCCTCCCCGTTGCTGCCCGCCCTGCCCGGCCTGCTCGACGACCACCGAGGACGGACGGTCTGCGTGCTGGCCAGCGGCGACCCGATGTGGCACGGCATCGGCGCCACCCTGGCCCGCCTGGCCGGGCCGGACGCCGTCCGGGTCCTGCCGCACCCGTCGTCGATCTCGCTGGCCGCGGCCCGCCTCGGCTGGCCACTGGCCGACACCGACGTGCTGAGCCTGGTCTCCGCACCCGTCGAGGAACTGCACCCACTCGTGCACCCGGGCCGCCGGATCCTCGTGCTCAGCCGCGACGGCGCCACCCCGGCCCGGGTGGCTGCGCTGCTCACCGCCCGCGGCTACGGCGACAGTCCGCTCACCGTGCTGTCCCGGCTCGGCGGCCCCACCGAACACGCCCTCACCGGCACCGCCGCGGACTGGGCCCACCCGGACACCGACCCGCTCAACGTGATCGCGGTCGACTGCCGGGGAGCCGGCCGTCCCGTACCGTGCGTGCCCGGCCTGCCCGACGAGTGGTACGACACCGACGGGCAGCTCACCAAGCGCGAGGTCCGCGCGGTCACCCTCGCCGTGCTCGGGCCGCAGCCCGGCGAGCTGCTCTGGGACGTCGGCGCGGGCTCCGGCAGCATCGGCGTCGAATGGATGCGTACGCATCGCGCCTGCCGGGCCGTCGCGGTCGAGTCGTCCGCCGAGCGCGCCGCCCGCATCCGCGCGAACGCCGCAGCCCTCGGCGTGCCCGCGCTGCGGGTCGTGCACGGCCGCGCCCCCGACGCCCTCGCCGGGCTGGACGCCCCCGACGCCGTGTTCATCGGCGGCGGCCTGACCCGCGACGGGCTGCTCGACACCTGCCTGGCCGCGCTGCGCGGCGGCGGCCGCCTGGTCGCGAACGCGGTCACCGTGGAGTCCGAGGCCGTGCTGGCCGCCTGGCACGCCAAGCTCGGCGGCGAGCTGACCAGGATCGCGGTCAGCCGCGGCGCGCCGGTCGGCGGCTTCACGGGATGGAGAGCGATGATGCCGGTGACGATCTGGTCGGTGACCAAGCAGTGACGGTGCACTTCATCGGCGCCGGCCCCGGCGCCGCGGACCTCATCACGGTACGCGGCCAGCGCCTCATCGCCGCCGCACCGGTCTGCCTGTACGCGGGCAGTCTCGTCCCCGCCGAGCTGCTGGCCTCGTGCCCCCCGGACGCGAAGCTGGTCGACACCGCGCGGCTGACCCTCGACGAGATCGTGGCGCTGATGGTCGCCGCACACGCCGACGGGCACGACGTGGCGCGGCTGCACTCCGGCGACCCGTCGGTGTTCAGCGCGGTGGCCGAGCAGATGCGCCGACTCGACGCGGCCGGGGTGCCGTACGACGTGACGCCCGGAGTGCCCGCGTTCGCGGCGGCGGCCGCGTCGCTCGGGCGCGAGTTCACCGTCCCCGGGGTCGCGCAGACGGTCATCCTCACCCGCACCGCCGAACGGGCCACCGCGATGCCGCCCGGCGAGGACCTGGCCACGCTGGGCGCCAGCCGCGCCACGATGGTGCTGCACCTGGCCGTGCAGCGCATAGACGCGGTGGTCGCGGAGCTGACCGGCAGCTACGGCGCGGACTGCCCGGTCGCGGTCGTGGCCAGGGCCAGCCGCCCGGACGAGCTGATCGTGCGGGGGACACTCGCGGACATCGCCGCGCGGGTCGCCGAGGCGGGCATCCGGCGTACCGCGGTGATCGTGGTGGGTGCGGCGCTGACCGCGTCGCAGTTCCCGGACAGCCACCTCTACTCCGCGGACCGATGCCGGACCTGACCCGGCCCGAGGTTTCCGGGCCGGAGGCGGACCCGGCCTGGCCCGATGCGGGCCGGCCGGGCGCTGACGGCGGGCCGTTCGGCGCGGGGCTGCGGGTGCTGATCCTCGGGGGGACCTCGGAGGGACGCGAGCTCGCCGCCGCCTGCGCGGGCGTGGCCGGGTTGCACGTCACCAGCTCTCTGGCCGGGCGCACCAGTGCTCCGCTGCGTCCGGTCGGCGAGTTGCGCGTCGGCGGGTTCGGTGGTGTCGACGGGCTGATCTCGTACCTGCGGTCCGAGCGGATCGGTGCGGTGGTCGACGCCACCCACCCGTTCGCGGCGACGATGTCCGCACACGCGGTGGCCGCGTCGGCGCGGGCCGGGGTGCCGCTGCTCGTGCTGCGTCGTACGGGGTTCGTGGCCCGGCCCGGCGACGACTGGCACCGGGTGCCGACCGTGGCCGCCGCCGCGGAGCTGGTGCCCGCCCTGGGGCAGCGGGTGTTCCTCACCACGGGGCGGCAGAGCATCGCCGCGTTCGCGGGGGTCGGTGGGTGCTGGTTCCTGTCCCGGTCCGTGGAGCCGCCCCAGCCGCCCGTCCCACCGCGGCTGGAGGTCGTGCTGGACCGGGGACCGTTCACGGTGGAGGGCGAGCGGGCCCTGCTCGACAGGTACCGGATCGACGTGCTGGTCACCAAGGACAGCGGCGGAGCGGCACCGAAGCTCGACGCCGCCCGCGAGCGCGGCATCCCGGTCGTGATGATCGACCGCCCCTCACCCACCGCGGAGCCCGGCGCGCCGGCCTCCGGCGCTGCCCCTCCGGTGGAGATCGTCGCGACGATTCCCGCAGTGCTGGCCTGGCTGACCGCTCGCGGTGCCACCGACCGATCTTGAGGATTCCGGGTCAGGAGCGGGCCGGGTAGTGGCGGGGAGTGAAGACCAGGGCCGTGCCGTCCGCGCGGATGCAGGCGCGGGTCTGCGACGAACCGATGATCAGCAGGCAGCGCATGTCGATCGTGGCCGGGTCCAGCTCCGCCAGGGTGGTCACCCGCACCGTCTCGGACGGGCCACCCACGTCGCGGCCCACCACGACCGGCGTTTCCGGGCTCCGGTGCGCGAGCAGCAGCTCCCGGGCCCGGACCAGCTGCTCCCGGCGGCTGTTCGACGCCGGGTTGTACAGGGCGATCACCAGGTCGGCGCCGGCCGCGGCGGCCAGCCGGTCGGCGATGACCCGCCATGGCTTGAGCCGGTCGGACAGCGACACGATGCAGAAGTCGTGTCCCAGCGGCGCGCCCACCCGGCTCGCTACCGCCTGCGCCGCGGTCAGCCCCGGCACGACTCGCACCGGTACGTCCTTCCACTGCGGATCCTCGCTGACCTCCAGTACGGCAGCCGCCATCGCGAACACCCCCGGATCACCCGAGGACACCACCGCGACCCGCCGCCCCCTCTTCGCCAGGTCCAGCGCGAACGCCGCCCGTTCCGCCTCGACCCGGTTGTCGGAGGGGTGGCGGCGCTGCCGCGGGTTCGGCGCGACGCGGTCCAGGTAGGGCCCGTATCCGATCAGATCGTCGGCCGCCGCGAGCGCCGCCTGGGCCTGCGGGGTGAGCCAGTCCCGCCCACCCGGCCCCAGCCCGACGACGGTCACCGACCCGGCCCCGTCCAGCGCGGGGGATCCGCGTCGGGCCGCCGACCCGTTCTGCGCGGCCGGTTCCGCGGGAGTGGTGGCCGGGCTGGGCAGCAGGGCCAGCGAGAAGTACGGCACGGTCGCCGGGTCCACCTCGGCCAGTGGTTCGGTGCGCTCCCGGTCCGTGGTGGCCCGCTCCACGTACCACGCGTCGTCCAGGCGGCCCGCCCTCTCCAGCGCCTCCCGCACGCCCGTGAAGGTGCGGCCCAGCTTCATGATCGCGGCGGGGCCGGCGTCCGCCAGCCGGGTGGCCAGCTCGTCGGGTGGCAGGGTGCCGGGCAGGACCGTCAGCACCTCGTCGCGTTCCACCAGGGGCCGCCCGAGGGTGGCGGAGGCCGCGCTCACCGACGTCACCCCGGGTACCACCTCGGTGGGGTACCGGTGCGCCAGCCGCTTGTGCATGTGCATGTACGAGCCGTAGAAGAACGGATCACCCTCGGCCAGCACCACCACGTCCCGGCCCGCGTCCAGGTGGGCGGCCAGCCGCTGAGCCGCGTCCGCGTAGAACTCGTCGATGGCACCCTGGTAGCCGCCGGGGTGGTCCGTGGTCTCCGTGGTGACCGGATAGATCAGCGGTTCCTCGATCTGCTCGGGCCGCAGGTACTGCGCGGCGATCGCGCGGGCGTTGCTGCGCCCGTGCCGGGCCGCGTGGTACGCCACCACGTCGGCCGCCCCGATCAGCCGTGCCGCCTTCACCGTGACCAGCTCCGGGTCGCCGGGCCCGAGACCCACGCCGTACAGCCGCCCGCTCACTCTTCCTCCGATGCCAGGGCGTTGACGGCGGCCGCGGTGATCGCGCTGCCGCCGCGCCGCCCGCGTACGATCAGGTATTCCAATTCGGAGGCGGCCAGCGCCTCCTTCGACTCGGCCGCGCCGATGAAGCCGACCGGGATGCCGAGCACCGCGGCCGGGCGTGGCGCCCCCGCCGCGATCAGCTCCAGCAGCCGGAACAGGGCGGTCGGCGCGTTGCCGATCGCCACCACGGCCCCGTCGAGCCGGTCGCCCCACAGGTCCAGCGCCGCCGCGCTGCGCGTGTTGCCGAGCGCGGCGGCCAGTGCGGGCACGGCCGGGTCGCGCAACGTGCAGATCACCTCGTTGTCCGCGGGCAGCCGCCGCCGGGTCACCCCGGACGCCACCATCTCGGCGTCGCACAGGATGGGCGCGCCGTCGTGCAGTGCCTTGCGGGCCGCGACGACCACCCCCGGGCTGTGGCCGATGTCGTCCACCAGATCGACCATGCCGCATGCGTGGATCATGCGGACGGCCACCCGGCCCACGTCCCCGGGCAGCCGGGACAGGTCGGCCTCGGCCCGGATCGTGGCGAACGACCGGCGGTAGATCTCCGCCCCGTCGCGTACGTACTCCATCAGCTCCTCCTCGCGGCGGCGACCAGACCGGCCACCCCGTCCACGCTCGCCCGGCCCGACCCGGCGGGGGAGCGCACCTCGTAGTCCCGCCCGGTCGCCTCGACCCGCACATGGGGCCCGCCCGGGCTGCCGCAGCCGCGCGCGCAGCCCACCCAGTGCACCGGCAGACCCCCGCCCGGATCCGTCGCGCGCACCACCCGCGACGCATCGGCCCGCACGTCGGCCAGCGACTTCGCGCACCCGGGCAGTCCCGCGCACGTGGTCACCCCCGCCCACGCGGAACCCTGCTCGATTTCGAGCCCGACCCCGGCCATTGCCTGCCCCCACGTCAGCGCCGCCTCCGGCGCCAGCCCGGGCACGACCACCCCACGCCACGGCGTCACCACCAGCGTCGCGGCCCTTTCCAAAACCGTCATGTGTACGGCGTTCCACCGCCCGAGCGGCACCACCGCCCCGACGCTCACCAGCCCGTCGGGCCCCGCGATCAGCCCGACCGGCGCCTCCACCGCGGGCTGCTCCAGCGCAACCGGTGCCACCAGCGGCACGCCCAACGCCGCCGCGGTGAGCGCCGCGAGCCGTCCCGGCCCGCCCACCAACTCCCGCACCCGCCAAGCCCCACGCGCCCCCGGCACATCCGGCCGATCCACCGTCGCGCCGTCGGATCTTGGCGCCCACCGGCCCCCAGCGGGGCCGCCAGCTTCCAAGATCTCGCTGGTGGCCGGGTTGGTCCGGGGCGCGGTGCACGGGGTCTCGCGTTCGGACAGGAAGGCGTGGGCGGCGGTCAGCAGCGTGGGAACCACGCGCCAGGCGGGCACCCGGAGCCCGGCGTCGACCCCGGCGAACAGGATCGCGACCCCGTCGCCCAGCGGATACGCCGCCACGTCCGCCGGGAACGCCACGTCGCCGCGCCCGCTGTCCAGCGCGAACAGGAACCGTCCGGGCAGCCCGGCGAGCACGGGGTCCGCGCACAGTGCCCGGTCCAGCTCGCCGACCAGCGGCGCCACGTCGAGGGCACCGCCGGGAAGCGGGGAGGCGGCGATGTTGCGTACCAGCTCGTGGCTGGGTGCGGGCAGCAGGCCCGCATCCGCGAGACGCCCGGCCAGCCGCTCGGTCGACACGCCGGTGAGCGCGCGCACCTGCATGTTGCCCCGGGAGGTCAACTCGACGTGGCCGTCGCCCCACTCGTGGGAAAGCTCGCGCAGCACCCGCACCTGGTCGCCGGTGAGCCGCCCGCCGGGCAGGCGGACTCGCGCCAGCGGCCCGTCGGCCGCGGCATGCAGCCGCAGCGCTCCGGGGCAGGCGTCGACGCTGACGCGACGTGGGGAGGACACGGCCCGGATACTACGGGCGGGCACCGACCTTTCCGCCACACCCGCCGTTGTTGTCGGACGCGGCACGCCGCCTTGACGTGGCCGACACCCCTTGCGCAGAGTGGGAGTCCACGTGCGGCGACGCCGCGGAGGAAGCCGGTGCGAGTCCGGCGCGGTCCCGCCACTGTCACCGGGTGCACCACCCGGGAGCCAGGAACTCCGGTCGCCGTGACCCTTCGACCCGGGGCGCGGACCCCGAGGGGAGAGCCGTGTTTCTGCTGCTGTCGACGTCCGACACCGACCTGCTCAGCGCCCGCGCCAGCGGCGCCGCGTACCGGCCGGCCAACCCGGCCCGCACCGGGGTCTCCGATCTGCCCGGCCTGCTCGACGGTGTCGAGCTGGTGATCGTCCGCATTCTGGGTGGCCGCCGGGCCTGGGAGCAGGGCCTGGACGCACTGCTCGCCGGGCAGGTCCCGGTGGTGGTGCTGGGTGGGGAACAGGCCCCCGACGCGGAACTGATGAGACTCTCCACCGTGCCCGCGGGCGTCGCCGCCGAGGCGCACACCTACCTCGCGCACGGCGGCCCGGCGAACCTGGCCGCCCTGCACGACTTCCTGTCCGACACGATCCTGCTCACCGGCCGTGGCTTCAGCCCGGCCGAGCCCGCCCCGGACTGGGGCGTGCTGGACCGCACCCCCGGCACCGACCACCCGGTCACCACGACCGCGACCGGGGCGTCCGCGACTACAGCGTCCGAGACGACGGCGGTCGAGACGAGGGCGGCCGAGACGACGGCGGCCGAGACGAGGGCGGCCGAGACGACGGCGGCCGAGACGACGGCGGCCGAGACGACGGCGGCCGAGACGGCGGCGGCGTCCGGCGACGGGCCGACGATCGCGGTGCTGTACTACCGGGCCCATCACATGGCGGGAAACACCGCATTCGTCGAGGCGCTGTGCCGGGCCATCGAGGACAGGGGTGGGCGCCCGCTGCCGATCTTCACGGCCTCGCTCCGGACCGCACCGCCCGAGCTGCTGGCCGTGCTGCGCCGGGCGGACGCCCTCGTCGTCACGGTGCTGGCCGCGGGCGGCACCCGTCCCGCGACCGTCTCGGCGGGCGGTGACGACGAGGCGTGGGATGTCGGGGTGCTGGCCGAGCTGGACGTACCGATCCTGCAAGGGCTCTGTCTGACCAGCGGCCGCGCCGCATGGGAGGACAGCGACGACGGGCTGTCGCCGCTGGACGCCGCGACGCAGGTGGCGATCCCGGAGTTCGACGGGCGGATCATCACGGTGCCGTTCTCGTTCAAGGAGATCGACCCCGACGGCCTGTCGGTGTACGTGGCCGACCCGGAACGCGCCGCCCGCGTCGCCGGGATCGCGGTGGCGCACGCGCGGCTGCGCCACATCCCGCCCGCCGAACGGCGGATCGCGGTGATGCTGTCGGCCTACCCGACGAAGCACTCCCGGATCGGCAACGCGGTGGGCCTGGACACCCCCGCCTCCACGGTCCGGCTGCTGGCGGCGCTGCGGGACCGCGGATACCGGGTCGGCGAGTTCACCGAATACGACGGCGACGGGCTGATCCACGCGCTGATCGCCGCGGGCGGGCAGGACCCGGACTGGCTCACCGAGGACCAGTTGCAGGGCAACCCGGTACGGATCAGCGGCGACCGCTACGCCGCCTGGTTCGCCACCCTGCCCGAGGACCTGCGCGAATCCGTCACCCGGCACTGGGGAGCGCCCCCCGGCGAGCTGTACGTCGACGGCGGCGACATCGTGCTGGCCGCCCTGCGCGACGCCAACGTGGTGGTGATGGTGCAGCCGCCGCGCGGATTCGGCGCCAACCCGGTCGCGATCTACCACGACCCGGATCTGCCGCCGAGCCACCACTACCTGGCCGCGTACCGGTGGCTGGCCGACGACTTCGGCGCGCACGCGGTCGTGCACGTCGGCAAGCACGGCAACTTGGAATGGCTGCCCGGAAAGAACGTCGGCATGTCCGCCTCGGACGGCACCGACGCGGCCCTGGGCGACCTGCCGCTGATCTACCCGTTCCTGGTCAACGACCCGGGGGAGGGCACCCAGGCGAAACGGCGCGCCCACGCCACCCTGATCGACCACCTCATCCCGCCGATGGCCCGCGCCGAGTCGTACGGCGACATCGCCCGCCTCGAACAGCTGCTGGACGAGCACGCCACGATCGCCACCCTGGACCCGGCGAAGCTGCCCGCCATCCGCGCCCAGATCTGGACCCTGATCCAGGCCGCCCGGATGGATCACGACCTGGGGCTGGCGCACCGGCCCGGCGACGAGGAGTTCGACGACTTCCTGCTGCACGTCGACGGCTGGTTGTGCGAGGTCAAGGACGCCCAGATCCGCGACGGCCTGCACGTGCTCGGTGCCGCCCCGACCGGCGAGGCGCGGATCAACCTGGTGCTGTCGATCCTGCGGGCCCGCCAGATGTGGGCCGGCCAGGTCGCCGCCCTGCCGGGTCTTCGGGAGGCGCTCGGCCTCACCGAACCCGGCACACCCGAAGCCGGCGCGGCCGGAAACGCGGCGGCGGGCGCGGACGGAGCCGGGTCGGGACGCAGCAGCGTGGACGCGATCGAGGCGACCGCCCGCGAGCTGGTCACCGCGATGGAGGCCCACGACTGGGCGCCCGACGCCGTGGCGGAGGCCGTAGCAGGAGTGCTCGGCCGGACCGACGAGACGGTGCACTCGGTCCTGTCGTTCGCCGCCACCGAGGTCGTGCCCCGGCTGGCCCGCACCACCGACGAGCTCGACCACGTCCTGCACGCCCTGGACGGCGGCTACGTGCCCGCCGGGCCGAGCGGCTCCCCGCTGCGCGGCCTGGTCAACGTGCTGCCGACCGGCCGCAACTTCTACTCCGTCGACCCGAAGGCGATCCCCAGCGCGCTGGCCTGGGAGACCGGTCAGGCCATGGCCGATTCGCTGCTGGCGCGCTACCGCGCCGACACCGGCGACTGGCCGCGCTCCGTCGGCCTGTCCGTCTGGGGCACCAGCGCCATGCGTACGGCAGGAGACGACATCGCCGAGGTCCTGGCGCTGATGGGCGTCCGCCCGGTCTGGGATCAGGCGTCGCGCCGGGTCACGGGCATCGAGCCGATCGAGCTGACTGAGCTGGGCCGTCCCCGCATCGACGTGACAGTGCGCATCTCCGGCTTCTTCCGGGACGCGTTCCCGCACGTGGTGGCCATGCTGGACGACGCGGTCCGGCTGGTCGCGGCCCTGGACGAGCCCGCCGACCAGAATTACGTACGGGCCCACGCGGTCGCCGACGAGTCCGCACACGGCGACTGGCGCCGCGCCACCACGCGTATCTTCGGTTCGCGCCCCGGCGCGTACGGTGCGGGCATCCTGCCGCTGATCGACAGCCGCAACTGGCGCGGCGACGCCGACCTGGCCGAGGTGTACGCGGTGTGGGGCGGCTTCGCGTACGGCCGGGACCTGGACGGCGTGCCCGCCCGACCGGACATGGAGAACGCGTACCGGCGCATCGAGGTGGCGGCGAAGAACGTGGACACCCGCGAGCACGACATCGCCGACTCCGACGACTACTTCCAGTACCACGGCGGGATGATCGCCACGGTGCGGGCGCTGACCGGCAGGGCGCCCGCCGCGTACATCGGTGATTCCACCAACCCGGACGCGGCCCGCACCCGCAGCCTCACCGAGGAGACCGCCCGGGTGTTCCGCGCCCGGGTGGTGAACCCGCGCTGGATCTCGGCGATGCGCCGGCACGGCTACAAGGGCGCGTTCGAGCTGGCCGCGACCGTGGACTACCTCTTCGGATACGACGCCACCGCGGGCGTCGTGGCCGACTGGATGTACGAGCAGCTGGCCGCCACGTACGTGCTGGACCCGGAGAACCAGAAGTTCATGACCGGGTCCAACCCGTGGGCGCTGCACGGCATCACGGAACGCCTGCTGGAGGCGGCCGAACGGCAGATGTGGGCGGAGCCGGATCCGGCCACCCTGGCCGCCCTGCGTCAGGTGTACTTGGAGACCGAGGGCGACCTGGAGGGCGACGACTAGCCGCGCCGCCGCAGCAGGTACGTGTCCATGATCCAGCCGTGCTTCTCGCGGGCCCCGGTACGTACCCGGATGATCTCGTCGGCGACCTCGGCCAGCGGCCCGGAGACCAGCAGCTCGTCCGGGGTCCCGACGTACGCCCCCCAGTAGATGTCCACATCGGCGTCCCGGTACGCGTCGAACGCGTGCTGGGCGTCGAGCATCACGATCAGGTCGTCCACCTCGGGCGGCCAGCCCTCGCCGAGCCGCCGCCCGGTGGTGACCTGGAACGGCCGCCCGACCCGGTTCAGCCCGACCCGGTGCCGGGCAGCCAGCGCCGAGACGCTGCTGATGCCCGGGATCACCTCGTACTCGAAGGTGGTTTCGCCCCGCGCGAGGATCTCCTGCAGGATCGCGATCGTGGAGTCGTAGAGCGACGGATCACCCCACACCAGGAACGCCCCGGTCTCGCCGTCGCGCAGGTGCTCGGCGATCAGCGCCTCGGTGACCTCGGCGCGGCGGTGCCGCCAGTCGGCGATCGTGCCCGGGTAGTCGGCGGGAGTGCGGTCGCGGTCGGGGTCGCGCCCCTCGGCGACCCGTTTGCCGGGCCGCCCGTACGCCCGCATCAGCTGCCGCCGCAGCTCGATCATGCTCTCCTTGGCCTCGCCCTTGTCGAGCAGGAAGAACACGTCGGTCCGGCCGATCGCCTTGGCCGCCTGCAGGGTCAGATGGTCCGGGTCGCCCGCGCCGATCCCGATGACGTAGATCTTCCGCACCCGGCCAGTCTGCCGCACACCCGGACGGCCACACGCTACGGGCCTCGTATGCACGAAATACCCACAATCTGTACGACCTTGGCGGGGCCGTTCACTTTTCATTCACGATTGTCTATGGATGAACTTCTGCTGGCTGCAAGCCAGAACGGCTGGCCCGCCGGTACACCGGCCCAGATCGGCGGCCTGAACACCGACCCCGTACCCGGCACCACGGTGCGGCTTCCGCAGGGGGTGCGCCGCGGCGACGCCGCGACCGTCCTGCGCTACGTCGCCGAACAGTTCGACAGCAACGTCGAACCCCTGCAGCCCGGCGAATGCTGGGGCTACTGCTACAAGCACATCGAGGGCTCCGCGGTGCTGAGCAACCACGCCTCCGGTACGGCCATCGACCTGAACGCCGAACGTCACCCGACGGGCCGCCACGGTACGTTCACCACCCGGCAGGTCACCGCGATCCGCACGATCCTGTCGTGGTGCGAGGGGGTCGTGCGCTGGGGCGGCGACTACCGCTCCCGCAAGGACGAGATGCACTTCGAGATCGTGAGGTCAGCCGCCGAGGTCGCCGGCATCGCCCGCAAGATCCGCGACGCCCAGACGCCGAAGCCGGCACCGCCCACGGGAAAGACCTGGTGCAAGGGCGCCTGGCGGCCGGTCCTGCGCCGGGGAAGTAAGGGCAAGGACGTCCGGTTCCTGCAGCGCATGATCGGTGGCACCGCGGCGGACGGCACGTTCGGCCCGAGGACCGAGGCGAGGGTCCGCGCGTACCAGCGGATGCGCGGCATCGGAGTGGACGGCGTGGTGGGCCGCCGCACCTGGGGGGAGATCAACAAGATGTGACCCTCCCGTCACCTCAGCGGGACGACAGCCCCGCCACGGGACGGTGGGCCAGGGTGGGCGGCTCCTGAGGAGGCTGAGGAGTCCCATGAAGAAGACGCTGGCCCGCCTGCCGATCGCGCTGGGCGTACTGGTGGCGGTGCTCGCCCCGGTCACCGGTCCCGCGGCCGCGACCGTGGTGGCGCCGCCCACCGCCCGCGACGGCAAGCTCGTGCAGGTCGGGCCGATCGCCGATCACGGGTTCCCCACCTGGTTCCGGGACAGCAACGGTGTCCGCCTGGAGGCCTGCCTCACGCCGGACGACGCGCTGTGCCCGACTCCGCCCGGATCGGTGCCCGACCCCGCCCGGCCCGTGTCGTTTCCCGGCAACTTCCCGAACGAGTTCTTCTACCAGCTCGGCGGTGCCACCTTCACGCTCGCCGGCGGGGTACGCGCCACGGTCGTGCTCGACCTCGAAGGCGCCTTCGCCACCGGAGCGGTCATCCCGGGCGACCAGGTCGCGTTCGGCCGGGTCCGGATCCGGTTCAGCGCACCGGTGGGCGAGCGCTACCGCATCACCCACCCGTACGGGGTCGACGACGTCGTCGCCGACGCCAAGAAGGGGGTGAACGTGACAGAGGACATCGGTCTGAGCCCGGGGATGTTCGGGCAGGCCCTCAACAGCCGCATCGGCCCGTTCCTGGTCTGGGACCCCGCCGTGGCGCCCGCCGCCCCGGCCGGGTACACCGGCGACCCCGCCGTCGACCACCGGGTCGTGGGAAGCCCGTACGGAACGAACTTCGTGCGGGTCGAGCGCCTCGACCCGGTCACCGGCGCGGTGCTCGACCAGGTGGGCTTCACCGACCTGTTCAGCATCCAGGGCCGGTACGCGACCCACGCGGGCGTCGACCTCGACCAGGCCACGTACAGCCGGGACCCGGACGGCAGCGGCATGATCGACGTCTACGCGACCAGCGAACCCGGCCAGGACATCGAGGTCGCCGAGGACCCGGCGGCGGGCTACGGCGCCACCCGCCTGCGCGACAACGGCGGCCACTACTACGGACGTCTCCCGGCCACCGGCACGCTGACCCCCGGCGCCCCGATCGAGGTGACCAACCTGACCGACCAGCCGGCCGCCCGCAAGAAGCGCGCCCTGGTCGACGTCGTGACCGTCTACCAGGCGACCTACGACGCCGACGCGCACACCTTGCGGGTGGTGGCCGGGTCCAGCGACCGGATGGCGCCGCCCACGCTGTCAGTGGCCGGGTTCGGTCCCCTCACCGGCAGCCCGTTCACGGACGTCACGGCGCCACCCGGACTGATCACGGTCACGTCGTCCGCGGGGGGATCCACGTCGGTGCCGGTGGCCGCGTCCGGTGGCGGATTCCTGCCGAACCCGCCGGTGGCCGCGGCGGTGGTCGCCTCCCCGGCCCATACCGGGCAGACGGTACGCCTCGACGCCACCGCCTCGTCCGGCGTGATCTCCGGGTACACCTGGACGCAGACCGCGGGCCCGGCCGTCGGGCTGACGGATGCGAACCGTTCCGTCGCGACGTTCGTGCCGGCCGTCGGCGGCGAGTACACGTTCACGGTCACGGTCGCGGGTCCCGGCGGCGCGGCCGCTCCGGTGAGCGTGACCGTCCTGGTCAGCGGCGCGACGGCGAACGCCGGTGCCGACCGGACCGTGATCCGCGGCCGCGCGGTCACCCTGGACGGCTCGGCGTCGAAGGCCGCCGCCACCTGGTCGTGGCGTCAGGTATCCGGCCCGGCGGTACGGCTGACCGGCGCGACGACCGCCCGGCCCGTGGTGACCTACCCGGTGCAGAGGTTGCCCCGGACCTCCGGCCCAGTCACCTATCGCAACGACCCGGTGGTGCTCGAATTGACGGTCCGGGACGCCCACGGCGCCGGTACGGACCGGGTGGTGCTGCGACCGCAGGCCGAGACGGTGTCCGGGCTGACGGTTCGCTACCACAAGCGGACGAAGCGGTGGCAGATCTCGGGCACCAGCAGCCTGCATGCGGGCCAGCGGGTGGCGGTGGTTCTGGGGAGCAGGTTGACCGGCCGGGTGATCGGAGTGGTGACCGTCTCCCACAACGGGACATTCACCGTGCGCGCCAAGGGGCCGGTGCCGGGCTCGGTGCGCCGCGTCAGCCTCGTCACCAGCACCGGCGGCGTCCGGCTCGCCGTCCGGGTCGGGGTGACGCGGTAAGTCGCAGCGGCGGCCCGCTCTCCGGGGCCGCCGCCGAGGTGGTGCCTAGTCCGGCAGCAGCGGGACCGCGGGACCGAGGTCGCGCCCGAGGCTCGTGGCCCGGGTCACCGCGCTCCCACCGAAGCGGTCGCGCACCGCGTCGAGGGCGGCGTCGAGGCCGTGGTCGTCCTGCTGCTCGAACGGCAGCTCCAGCTGCACCGCCCCGTCGGTGTCGAGGTTGCCGACCGCCACGCCGACCAGGGTCAGGCCCCGCTCGTCGATGAGCGGCCTGGCCTGGGTCAGCAGCGCCCGCGCGGTCTGCAGCACGACCCGGGTGTGCAGGGTCGCGGTGAGCAGGCTGCGCGAGCGGGTGGCCCGGGTGAAGTCGGCGAAACGCAAGCGCAGGGTGACCGTACGCCCGGCGCGTTGGGCCGCCCGCATGCGCCGGGTCACCCGGTCGACCAGGGCCGCCAGGGTCGCCTCCACCTCTGTGAACGGGCGCGGCCGGCTCCCCAGTGCACACTGCGCGCCGATGGAGCCGCGCCGGTGACCGGTGCGGACCCGCCGCGGGTCGCGGTTGTGCGCGAGCGCGTGCAGATGGCGCCCCGCATGGGCGCCGAGCATCGTGACCAGTGCGGCCTCGCCGATGCGGGCGACGTGGCCGACGGTGTGGATGTGCCGCTCGCGCAGCTTGGCCGCGGTCACCGGGCCGACGCCCCAGAGCCGCTCGACCGGCAGCGGGTGCAGGAAGGCCAGCTCCCGGCCGGGCGGGACGACCAGCAGACCGTCGGGTTTGCCGACCCCGCTGGCGACCTTGGCGAGGAACTTGGTGCGGGCCACCCCGACGGTGATGGGCAGGCCGACCCGGTCCCGGACGTCGGCGCGCAGCCGGGTGGCGATCTCGGCCGGGGTGCCGCGGATCCGCAGCAGACCGCCGACCTCCAGGAACGCTTCGTCGATGCTGATGCCCTCGACGATCGGTGTGGTGTCCCGGAACACCGCGAAGACGTCCTTGCTGGCGCGGGAGTAGGCCTTCATGCGGGGTGGCACCACGATCGCGTCGGGGCAGAGCGCCCGGGCCCGGGTGAGCCCCATGGGGGTGCGCACCCCGTACGCCTTCGCCTCGTAGCTGGCCGCCAGCACGACGCCCGCGCCGACGAGGACCGGCCGGCCGCGCAGGCCGGGGTCGTCGCGTTGCTCGACCGAGGCGTAGAAGGAGTCGAGGTCGGCGTGCAGGATCGTCGCCGCGTCAGCCACGCCGACATCTTCGCACACATGTTCGAACGCCGGTGTCGTGGCCCAGGTCACAGCGCGGTGTGGAAGACGTCAGGGGTCGGTCCAGTTGCAAGACTTGAGCGCGTCACGCTCAACCTTGAAATTGCTTAGCTGGAGGATCGACCATGTTGCTGCGCACTGATGCCTTCCGTGACTTCGACCGGCTCACCGCCCGGGTCTTCGACACCGCCCAGCGCGGCACCGGCGCCCAGCTGGACGCATACCGCGACGGCGACGCGTTCGTCATCGCGATCGACCTGCCCGGCGTCGACCCGGCCGGCATCGAGGCGACCGTGGACCGCCGGGTGCTGACCGTGCGGGCCGAGCGCAAGCCCACCGCCCCCACGGGCGCCAAGTTCGTCGTCCGCGAGCGGCCGACCGGCGTGATCACCCGCCAGGTGGTCCTCGCCGAGTCCCTGAACGCCGACCAGCTCGAGGCGCGGTACGCCGACGGCGTGCTGACGCTGCGGGTGCCGGTCAAGGAGCAGGCAAAGCCCCGCCGCATCGAGATCGTCTCGGGTGGCCCCGAATCCGGGACCGCGGAGCCGGAGCTGACCAGCGCCTGATGCGAAACGCCGGCAACGGGCCGCATACCCACACGGGTGTGCGGCCCGTTTCGTGCTCCTCGGCAATGGCCGTCGGCGCAATTCCACAATAGAATTCGCTGATGTGGCGCATGACACTCATCGTCAGACGTAGTCGGAATGGCGACACGCTGTCATTCATTGTTCGGTCTTTGTATCTCATCCGACCACAGCGAGTGGATGTCGTCGTACGTTCAATTGCCTGCCCCTGGGCGATCGGGGGCCGAATCATGACAAGATCGACAACGAAATTCGCTTGAGGACGTCGTCTAGGGTTCCCCGTACTGTCGCGAACAACACGCTGACTGAGGGGAATTGGATTTGAAGACGCATCAGAACACACGGGGTCGGCTGGTTAAGGCGTTCGCTGTCGTGGCCGCGGTGGCCGCAGTGACGCTGGGTGGAGGAGCGGCGGCGCACGCTGCTCCGAAGCAGCCGGTCGAGGGCGGTGCGGCCGATTGCCAGCCGGAAACTCGGATCACGGTGTCGGGAAACAAGATTACCTACAACGCTTTCACGCGGTGCAAGAACCTGGTGGCGTTCGAGCTGCAGATGGGCTACTTCGACGAGAAGGGCAAGACCGCCTACAGTGGCATCCATTATTGCCGCGGTCCGCTGCAGGGCGACAGCTTCGACGCGATGTTCGAGTGTGGGGTCTCCGGGATCAGGAAGACCGTGACGGATAACCGGTCGGGTTCGCAGAGCTGGTGCATGAACACGTTCATGACCAAGTTCACGCCCGTCACCGGAAGCAAGCCGGGGAAGACGGGCGCGAAGGACACGTCTCTGCTGCGGTGCATCAAGCACTGAGCGACCAGCGGTCATCCCGGATCACGTGAATCCGGATAGGCGCGAAAACGGCCGCCCGGAGCCATCTGATCTCACGATCAGTGGACCCGGGCGGCCGTCGCTTCGCCGGGTTACCGGGCCGGCGTCAGACCGCCTCGGCGACGATCGACTCGGCCGGCGGCTCCGCGAAGTGGCAGGCCGCCCGCAGCCCGGGCGCCTTCTCGTCCAGCGGCGGCGCCTCCTTGGCGCAGATCTCCTGGGCCTTCCAGCAGCGGGTCCGGAAGCGGCAGCCCGACGGCGGGTCGACCGGGCTGGGCACGTCACCGACCAGGCGGATGCGCTGCTTCGGCGGTACCCCGCGCACCACCCCGATGTCCGGCACCGCCGACAGCAGCGCCTGCGTGTACGGGTGCTGCGGAGCCCCGTACAGTGCGTCGCGGGTGCCCTCCTCGGCCACGCGGCCCAGGTACATGACCGCGATCCGGTCGCAGAAGTGCCGGACCACGCCGAGGTCGTGCGCGATGAAGACGAACGCGATGCCGAATTCCTTGCGCAGGTTCTCCAGCAGGTTCATGACCTGCGCCTGGATGGACACGTCCAGGGCGCTGACCGGCTCGTCCGCCACGATGATCTTCGGTCGGGCGGCGAGCGCCCGGGCGATACCGATGCGCTGGCGCTGACCACCGGAGAACTCGTGCGGGTACCGGTTGTAGTGCTCGGGGTTGAGCCCGACCACCTCCAGCAACTCCTGCACGCGAGGCAACTCGCCCTTCTTGGACACCATGCCGTGGGTGCGCAGCGCGGTGCCGACGATGGCGCCGACGGTGTGCCGCGGGTTCAGCGACGAGTACGGGTCCTGGAAGATCAGCTGGATCTCCCGGCGGTACGGCCGCAGCTTGCGCTCCGACAGGTGCGCGATGTCATGGCCCTGGTAGAGGATCCGGCCGTGGGTGGGTTCCAGCAGCCGGGTGATCAGCCGGGCGGTCGTGGACTTGCCACAGCCCGACTCGCCGACCAGGCCGACGGTCTCACCGGCGTTCACCGTGAGGTTCACGCCGTCCACGGCCTGCACCCATTTGGTGCCGCGGGACAGCATGCCGTCGCCCTTGGCCTTGAAGTGCATGGCCAGGTTGTCGAGCTGGAGCAGGGGCGCGCCGTCCACCTTGGGGACGCGCGATTCGGTCGCAGCGGTCATCGTCGCAGTCCTTACGGCAGCCGGGGCAGAACTTCGTTGGCGAACACCTGGTCGGGCGCGCTCAGGTGGCAGCGCGCCGCGCGGCCCTGGTCGGCGGTCCGTGCCACCAGGTCGGGCCGGGTGGTGAAGCACAGGTCGCCGGGCACCCGACCGCGGTACTCGCAGCGCGGGTGGAACGCGCAGCCGCTGGGCACCGCCAGCAGGCTGGGCGGGGAGCCGGGGATCGGGTGCAGCGGCTGGGGCTCACCGGTCAGCGCGGGGATGCTCTCCAGCAGACCCCACGTGTACGGGTGCAGCGGGCTACCGAGGATCTTGTCGACCGGCCCGTGCTCGACGGCCGTACCGGCGTACATGACCATGATGTCGTCCGCGATCTCGGCGACGACGCCGAGGTCGTGGGTGATGAAGACGACCGCCGAGCCGAAGTCGCGCTGCAGATCCGCGATCAGGTCGAGGATCTGCGCCTGCACGGTCACGTCCAGGGCGGTGGTGGGCTCGTCCGCGATCAGCAGCTTCGGGTCGTTGACCAGCGCCATCGCGATCATCGCGCGCTGGCGCATACCGCCGGAGAACTCGTGCGGGTAGTTGTCGACGCGCCGCCGCGGGTTCGGGATGCCGACACGGCCGAGCATCTCGATCGCGCGTTCCTTCGCCTTGCGCTTGCTCACGCTGTGGTGCGCCCGGTACGCCTCGGTTATCTGGTCACCGATGGTGAAGTACGGGTGCAGCGAGGACTGCGGGTCCTGGAAGATCATCGCGGCGTCGCCGCCGCGGAACGCCTCCAGGTCCTTGTCGCTCATACCGACGACTTCCCGGCCGCCCACCTTGATGGAGCCGGTGATCCGTGCGGTCTTGCGGTCGTGCAGGCCCATGACGGCCATGCTCGACACGCTCTTGCCGGAGCCGGACTCGCCGACGATGGCGAGCGTGCGGCGCAGCGGCAGCGAGTAGCTGAGTCCCTGAACGGCCTTGACCAGCCCGTCGGCGGTGGGGAACTGCACCTGCAGGTCGGTGACCTCGAGGTAGGCCTCCTCGTTCTCCGCCCGGGTGCGGGGAACGCGCGTCACCGTGTGCGGGGCGCGGATGGTCTGGTCGCTCATGCTGCCGCCTTCGTGCTGCGGAAATCGGGGATGGAGGGCACGGTCGGGATCATCCGAGCCGTACCCGCGGGTCGAGGATCGTGTACGTGATGTCCACGATGAGGTTCATGACCACCAGCACGACCGACCCGACGAGTACGCCACCCATGAGCACGGGCAGGTCGTACTGGCCGAAGGCCCGCAGCGTGAGCAGGCCGAGGCCGGGCAGGCCGAAGATGCTCTCGGTGAAGATCGCGCCGGTCAGCTGGAACGCCAGGTCGATGCCGAAGATCGTGGCGACGGGGGTGAGGGCGGCGCGCAGACCGTGGCGGTAGACGACCCGGCGCCGGCTGATGCCCTTGGAGGTGGCGGTGCGGACGAAGTCCTGACCCAGCGACTCGATCATGGAGGCGCGGGAGTACCGGGTGTACGACGCCGCGTTGGTGACGCCGACGCACAGCCACGCCGAGACCAGACCCAATGCCCAGGCCCATGGATTCTCTGTGAACGGGGTCCAGCCCGATTGCGGCAGGAAGGTCGCGTACAGCGCCACCAGCAGGGCGAAGACGAAGTAGGGGAAGGAGGCGATGACCAGGGTCGCGCCCACCGTGATCTTGTCCAACGACGTACCACGGACCTGGGCGGCGATGGTGCCGGTGAGGATGCCGAGGGTGAGGTAGACGACCGCCCCGCCGATGACGATGGAGACGGTGACCGGCAGCGCCTGCGCCAGCAGCTTCGTGACCGGCTGGCCGAGGGTGTACGAGTAGCCCATGCAGGGAGCGGAGCAGTGCTGGGTGACGCCGCCCGAGGTGTACTCCCGGCCGACCACGAGCCCCTTCATGTAGGAGGTGATCTGCTCGACGGCCGGCTTGTCCAGGTCGAGGCTCTTCTCGATGTCCGCGAGGCGCTCGGGGGTGCACTTGGGGCCGCAGATGACGCCGGCGGGGTCCGTCGGTGCGAAGAAGAACAGCGCGAAGCTGGCGACGATCGTCACGATCACGACGGAGATCCCGCTCAGGATCCGTCGAAGGATGTACAGCAGCACCGCTTGCTCCTCTGTGATCACGGCGCCGGGTTCGTGTCCCGGGGAGAACACCGCGTGTCAGCCGGTCGGCCGTCGCGCGGCAGGGGGGGTGTGGTTGGTGTCCGAGGTGGTCCGGCACCGCCTGTGACGGCGGGCCGGACCACCCCGGATCCTGCTAGAAGAGCGTCAGCTCTTCAGGTACATCGAGGTCAGCAGCGGCATACCCATGGTCGGGTCGCCGACGGTCGTGCCGACGTTCGTGCCCTGCAGAACGGCCATCTTGTCGTAGTAGCGCGGGATGGCTACGTACATCCCCATGATCTTCTGGTCGAGCGCGGCCCACTTCGGGGTGGACTGGTCGGCCGGGAGGTTGGCGATGTCGGTGATCTCCTTGTCCAGGGCGGGGTCGCTCATGAAGCCCCAGCTCTGGCCGTCGGCGATGCTGTGCGACTGGAACAGCACCGGGAACCACGAGCCACCGGACGGCCAGTCGGAGCACCAGCCGGCCGGGGTCTGGCCCAGGTTGACCGGCGCGTCGTAGTTCGACAGCTTCGCGCGCAGGTCGGCGGTGGCGACACCGATCGGCTTGACCTTGAAGCCCGCCTTGGTGAGCGCGTCGGCGCGGGTCTGGCTGATCTGCTGGGTCTGCGGCTTGGTGTTGTCGAAGTACCAGCTGACCTCGAAGCCCAGCTTGCCCGCGGCCTGGAGCATCGCCTTGGCGCCCTCCGGGTCACCGTTGCCACGACCGGTCAGGTCCGGCAGGGGCGCGTACTTCTCGTAGCCCGGGACGGACGGCGGCAGGACCGTGCTGGCCGGCTCGGCGACGTAGTCGTTGAGGCCGGCGACCTTCCAGATCTGGTCGCTCGGGTACGCCTTGGCGATCGCCTTGCGGACCTCCAGCGGGATCTTGCGGGTGTCCAGGTTCACGACGATGGTGCAGGGGCTCTCGCCCTGGACGAGCTGCGACTTCTTCTCGCCGTTGAGCTGCGGGATCAGCGTGGCGTCGAGCACGTCGTAGCTGATCGTGCTGGCGTCCTTGGGGCTCTTGCTGTTCAGCACGGCCTGCTGCATCTTGACCGCGTCACCGCCCCAGGCGAAGTCGATCGCGTCGGGGTACTGGTGCCGCGCCGCGTCGGTGTTCGCGTCCCAATTCGGGTTCTTCACCAGGTTCAGCGAGGTGCCCGGGACGTAGCTCTTGAACATGTACGGGCCGGTGGCCAGCGGGTGGTTCTTGTAGTCCTGCTTGGTGTCCTTCGCCTTGGGGATCGGCGTGAACATCGGGAAGGACATGAAGAACGGCAGGTCCGAGAACGGCTTCTCCAGGTGGATGATCAGGGTGTCGGTGCCCTGGGTCTCCACGCCGGAGTAGTTGTCGCCGTCCTTGTAGGGGCCCTTGTACTTGCCGCCGTCCTTGAAGTAGGTCTGCTGGTACGACGGGCCGTTGGCGTAGATGTCGTGCGCGAAGGAGCGCTTGATCGCGTACGCCAGGTCCTCGACCTTGATCGGGGTGCCGTCCTCGTACTTGATGCCGGGCTGCATCTTGAACGTCCACGTCAGCTTGTCCGCCGAGGCCGTGCCGAGGTCGGTCAGGTCCGGCACCAGGGTCGGCTTGCCGTTGCGGATGTCGAACTGCGTCGGCGTACGGAACAGCAGCTTGCCGATCTCGTTCGAGTCGGTGTAGTAGATGTCCGTCGGGTCGAACGTGTTCGGCGTGGTCTGCGCGACCACCTGCAGGGTGCCGCCCTTGCGCGAGCCGGGGACCTCGGGAGCCGGGCCCTTGGCGTTCGGGTCGAGCGCGTTCTCCTGCTTCGTGATCTTGCCGGTGTCGGCCTTGTTGCCGGAGTCGCCGTTGTTGGACGACGGGCTGCTGCAGCCGGTCAGACCGAGGGCCACGGCGGCTGCCGCCGCGACGGCCACGTTAAGTCGCCTTGCCATATCTCCTCTTCTCATACTGGGCGTCACCACGTCACCGTCGGGTGCGGGGATCAAATGCGTCACGGACAGCGTCACCGAGCAAGCTCAGTGCCAGGACCAGGATCGTGATGGCCAGGACCGGGATCCACAGGTACAGCGGGTCGGCCCGGTAGAAGTTCTGCGCCGCCGAGATCGTCAGACCCCACGACGGCGTCGGCTCGGAGAGGCCGACGCCGAGGAAGGTCAGGCCGGCCTCGGTGACGATGTAGCTGGGCAGGGCCATGGAGACCGAGATGACGATGGGCGCCACCAGGTTGGGCAGCAGTTCCTTGAACAACACCTTGCGGGTGGGCACGCCGAGCACCTTCGCGGCGGAGATGAACTCGCGTTCGCGCAGCGACAGCACTTCGCCGCGGATCAGTCGGGCAAGGCTCGCCCAGCCGAAGAACGACAGCACGATGATCAGGGAGTAGAAGCGCACCGTTGCCACGTCCTCCGCGGAGGCGTTGTCCGCGTCGGCGCCGATGAACACCGCCAGCAGCGCGGCCGGGACGGCGATCGCGAACAGCAGGTACGGCAGGCTCAGGACGAAGTCGATGACCCAGGACAGGATCCGGTCGATCCAGCCGCCCATGAAGCCGGTGATCAGGCCGATGACGACGCCGACGATCGTGGTGATGATCGTGACCGAGCCCGCGACCAGCAGGGACGGCCGGGCACCGTAGGCGAACCGGGCGAACAGGTCGCGGCCCAGGCGGGGCTCCACACCGAACCAGTGCTCGCTGGTGGGCCCGATGGTCGGGAAGCCGTACTGGTCGATGAGGTCGAAGTGCTTCTCGGTCGGCGACTGGCCCTCGATCTGGGCCAGGAGCGGAGCGAAGATCGCGATCAGGATGAACAACACGAAGATGCCCGCGCAGATGACCGCGACCCGGTCCTTGCGCAGACGCGCCAGGGCGATGCCGGTCGGGGACTTGCCCCGTGTCTTGCCGGTCTTCTTCTCCGTCGCGGAGTTCGCGGCGGACGTGGGTCCCGAGCCGGACGGCAGGCCGGTCCTCGTGAGATCGGCTTCCTCAATCATCGGTTCCACGCGTTAGTCACCTCCATAGGACACGACACCTCCACGTGCGTCGTGCGTGAGAGGTATTCGGACGCTGCGCTTGGAACGTAGTCGGCAAGTGGGCCGTAGGAAATGAGTTGACGCATCGAATGAATAACAGCTCAGGTGCGATGGGCCATGATCGCCGTCACAAGTACGCCTCACACATAACGATCAAACACCAAGGACCAGCAGGAAGACGGACTTTTCGCCTGCCCGTTATGTCGGGTAGGCGTCGCTCCTCATCACGTGGTGTAACGACCATAGCGCCCACAGTACTTTCATCGGATTTGCCAACCCCTTGGTCAAGTGTTTCGGGCGGGTTTCGTGCCGACGGCCTCGTTACGGGAAGCGCCACGGCAGGATGCATGATCAACGGGAAGATCTTCGGTGACGAGCCGGGCAAATCGACAGAACCGTGCGATCCGCCGTGGCGGCGAGTCGGCCACCCGGTGTGCCCGACCGGTGACTGCGGTGGCCCCGGAGGGCTGCGCGGACGGGCTTGAGGGTGTCGTTCGCCACAGCGACCCTCTCCGCCGGGAGCGGTGAAATCGCTCTCGCGAAGGTATCAGCGTCAATGTGGCGCCCGGCTCTGCGGTGTCACGGCGTGCGCATGATGCCGAACCGGGGAAACGGACAACGGTATCCGACCGGTGCCGACCGGCAATCGTTCCCGTCAATTCCGCGCCGGGGGTCGCCGGGCGCCGCCCGCTCCGCGCGGGCCCGCCGGCGCCCGGCACCCCGCTCGTCCGGGAGCTGGGACGACCAGCGCGGGGCGCCCGGCGTGCGGCACTCCAGCGGGGTTGACGGATGCCGCGCGGCCCGCCCTGGCCCGGCCCGCGACGGCGGTCCGGGTGGACTCACGAATCGGTCGAGATGGGTACGTCGATGCCGTTCGATGCCGTTTGGCCCGACAATCCGGAGCAAATGTGTCAGCACTGGAATGGCGCCGGATGGAATAGTTCCCGATAGTCCGGTTCGCACCTATCTCGGGGGCCCGTGGTCAATTCGGTTGGTGGCGCTTCGCGCCATTCTCCGGGCCCTTCCTCCCGCCCGGAGAAATGGCCCCGACTCAGCGGACCGGGGCGAGCGCGGAAAGGATCTCCTGGGCGCGTTCGGAGGCCACCCTCGGGTCCGCGTCCGGCGAGCCGATCAACGGGTCCCAGTTCAGGTCGTAGAACAACTCCGTGACCCCGGCCTGCGCGTATTGCTCCGCCCCGGCGCGGATCTGCGCGAAGTCGCCGGACAGCGGCACCGTGTCGTCGCGGCGCCCGGCGCGCACCACGCCGCGCACCACGATGCGCACCGCGTCGGGGTCGCGGCCCGCCTCCTGCGCCGCCTGCCGGACCACCCGGGCGCCGCGGGTGATGTCCGCCAGCGTGGCGCCGCTGCTGCTGACCCAGCCGTCGGCGATCCGGCCCGCCCGCCGCAACGCCACCTCCGCGGTGCCGCCGAGCAGGATCGGTGGTCCGCCCGGCTGCACCGGCCGGGGCGCCATCACGCTCGGCGGCACGGTGTAGCAGGCGCCGTCGAACGCGCTGACCTCGTCGTTCCAGAGGGTGCGCAGGACACCGACGTACTCCTCTGTGCGCTTGCCGCGCGGGTTCGGCTGCGATCCGGTCGCCGCGAACTCGGGCTCCGACCAGCCGGTGCCCAGCCCCAGATCGAACCGCCCGCCGGAGAGCACGTCCAGCGTGCCCGCCTGCTTGGCCAGGTACGCCGGGGAGACGTACGGCAGGTTGATCACCGCCACGCCGAGCCGGATCCGATCCGTGCGGGCCGCCGCGTACGTCAGCGCCAGCAGGGGATCCAGCACGCTTCGGTAGACGGGTGCGAGGTCCTGGTCCCGGCCGACGAGCAACCGCTGGAACGTCCACAGGCCGTGGTAGCCCAGTTCCTGCGCCCGCATCGCGAAAGCCGTTACCGACACCGGGTCGGCCCACACCCCGGAGACCGGGCAGCCGCAGCTGATCAACATGCCGTGACCGTAACCCGTGCCTCGTGCGGTGACCCGGCCGGCTGCCCTCGAGGGCAGACCTTGCCGCGGGTTGTGTCCAGCCGCGTGGCGGGTGGCTAGCGTGATCACAATGGGATTCGTCGATCTGAGCGAGGCGAGCGCGGCCAACGCCGGCTCCCCGACGCTGCGCGGCTACGTGGCCACCCCGCCCGGCGACGGGCCGTGGCCGGGCGTGCTGGTGATCCACGAATCCTTCGGGCTCACCGATGTCGTGATGCAACACGCCGACCGGCTCGCCGCGGCCGGATACCTGACCCTCGCGATCGACCTGTACAGCGCGGGCGGCATGCGACGCTGCCTGGTCTCGACGGTGCAGGCCGCCCGGCGCGGCGAGGGCCGGGCGTTCACCGACCTGGAGACGGGCCGTGCCTGGCTGACCGCGTCACCGCAGTGCACGGGCAGGGTCGGAGTGGTCGGCTTCTGCCTCGGCGGCAGCTTCGCCCTGACGCTCGCCGGCACCGGGCGTTACGACGCCGCGGCACCGAACTACGGCGAACTGCCCCGCGACCTCGACGGCACCATGACGGGCGCCTGCCCGATGGTGGCCAGCTACGCCGGTCGTGACTGGCTGCGCGGCTCCGCGCCGAAACTGACCGCCGCGCTGACCCGGGCCGGGGTGCCGCACGACGTCAAGGAGTACCCCGCGGCCGGGCACTCGTTCCTCAACGAGGCGGCGACCGGCCCCAGGATCCTGTGGCCGCTCATGCGGATGATGAAGATCGGCCCGGAGCCCCGGTCCGCCGCTGACGCGTGGCAGCGCATCGAGTCGTTCTTCGCCGAACACCTGCGCTGAGCGGACGAGAAGGACTCAGGCCGGGGCCTGCACCCGGGCGTACGCGCGCACCGGCAGGCGTTGCAGCGCCGCCCGGCTCGGCTCCACGGTGAACCCCAGCGGCGCGGCGATCCGCCGTACGTCGGAGATGTGCAGGGATCCGTGCCGCTCGACCGTGAGCATCGGCGACGGGCCGGTGCCGGGGTCGTGGAACGACACGAGCGTCACGGACATCGGCAGATGGCGCGGGTACGCGGCACGGGCCGCGTCCTCGTCGCGGTGCGCGATGACGGTGAGGTCCGGCATGTGCCCGAGGTCCGCCTCCAGCTCGGTGGCGCGCCAGTGCGCGGGCTCCTCCACCGCCCCTGTGGTGTGCCGGGAGCGGTTCGCGGAGGTGACGTACAGGTGGTCGCGGCCCAGTGCCGCGGTCGCCTGCGCGAACAACGCGTTGGACGGGCAGGCGGTGCCGGGCGTGATCACCTGGGTGGTGCGGACGCCGGCGTCCACCCGGGTCAGGTGCTCCGGCAGGTGGGACGCCGCGGGCCCGCGGAAGCCGATCGGGCCCGTGCGGGCCAGTGCCACCAGCAGCGCGGCCAGGCGAGGGACGTCGAGGCGCCGGGCGACCTCGCTCCAGTCGAACAGGGCCGGGATGCCGTCGGCGGCGGCCGTGACGCTGCCGATCTGACCGGCCGGGCGGCCCTTGGCGAGGTTGACCCGGCGCAGGGCCGTCGCCGACGGCTCGGCGACGATGGCGTAGATGTTGCCGAACGCGGTGGCGACCACCCGCCCGTCGTGCAACGCCCGCGCCGCGAGGGCGACGTCGGCAGGGTTGTCGATGGTCAGGAAATCGGCGGACATGCAGCCGTTTGTACCGGCACGGCGCGTCGGGGCGGTCGGCCTGTCGGGTTTGCGATCGGCGCCCCGCCCGTGCGGGTGAACATCCCACCCCTTCCGAGGGACCCCGTCCGGCTGCGCTCGCGGCCCTCGCTGCGCTCGGTGCACTCGCTCACGCGGGGCTGGCCGGGCGTGCGCTCGCGGCCCTCGCTGCGCTCGGTGCACTCGCTCACGCGGTACCCCGGGTCACGAGGGTGGGCTGGAACATCACCGAGCGGGGCAGCAGGCCGGGCGTGGCGATGTGGGCCAGCAGCAGCGCGGCCATCTCGGCCGCCATCTCCTCCACGGGCTGGCGGACCGTGGTCAGCTGTGGCCGGCAGTCCAGGGCCGCGCTGCTGTCGTCGAAGCCGACCACGGCGATGTCCTCGGGCACCCGGCGGCCGAGGTCCTGCACCGCGCGCAGCGCGCCCTCGCCCATCAGGTCACTGGCCACGAAGAGGCCGTCCACGTCGGGGTGGCGGCGCAGCAGCTCACGGGTGAGCTGCTCGGCCCCGGCCCGGGTGAAGTCGCCCTCCAGGTACGGCACATCGGACAGATCATGGGCCCTCAGGTACGTCCGGAAACCGTCGAAGCGGTCGTGCCCGGCCGGCGAGTCCAGCGGCCCGGTGATCGTGGCGAGCCGGCGGCGGCCCCGGGCCAGCAGGCGATCCGCGGCCAGCCGCGCGCCGAGACGCTGATCCACGTCGACGAAGCTGACCGCCAGCGGCCGGGCGGGCCGGGCCGACACGACGGCCGGGATGCCCAGGTCGTACACGAGCCGGGGGAGTGGGTCCCGATCGTGGCTACTGATCAGCAGGACCCCGTCGACCGCGCCCTGGCGCAGGTAGCGCAGCACGTGGTGGTGGCCGGCCGAGTCGGTCGGGACGATCACCAGGTGGATGTCGTGCGGGCGCAGCGCCCCGGTGGCGCCGGCGGTGACCCGGCCGAAGTAGGGGTCGGTGAAGACCCGGTTGAGAAATGACGAGTCGTTCGGGCGTTCCGGCTCGGAGATGACCAGGGCGACCGAGTCGGTCCGGCGGGTCACCAGCGTACGGGCCGCGCCGTTGGGGACGTAGCCGGTCTCGGCGATGGCGCGCTGCACGATCTCGCGGATCTTCGCGTCGACCGTGGGCGCGCCGTTGATGACCCGCGACACCGTGGCCCGGGACACCCCCGCCGCCCGGGCGACCTGATCCATTGTGGGGTTCCGTCCACCGCGCGGGGACCGCGTACTCATGGCGATGGTTATAACACCGGCCCCGCCGTGCGGCTCGGAAAGCGTTTCCCCGGTGGCCGGGTGCGGGCGGTCAGGCGGAGGCGCCGGTCGCCCGGCGCGCCGCGGCACCCTCCAGCAGCAGGCGGTGGGCCGCCTCGGCGGGTACGGGGTGCGAGAAGTAGAAGCCCTGGGCCTCGTTGCAGCCCATCTGGCGCAGCGCCGCGAGCTGGCCGTACTCCTCGACGCCCTCGGCGACCGTGGACATGCCCAGGCTCTCGCCGAGCTGCACGATCGTCTCGGCCAGCGCGCCGTCGTCGGCCTGCTCGCCCAGCCGTTCCACGAACGAACGGTCGATCTTCAACGTGTCGACCGGGAACCGCCGCAGGTAGGCCAGCGACGAGTAGCCCGTACCGAAGTCGTCGATCGCGAGGCGTACGCCGAGCGCCTTCAGCCGGATCAGCTGTGCCAGGTTCTCCTCGGTGTCGGTCATCAGCACGCTCTCGGTCATCTCCAGGCAGAGCCGGTCCGCGGGCAGGCCGGACACCGTGAGCTGCTCGGCGATCTCGGCGGCCAGGTCGGTCCGGTCGAACTGGCGGACCGACACGTTGACCGACATGGTCACCGGCTCGGCGGCCTCGGCGTTCCAGGCGGCGGCCTGGCGGCATGCCTCGGCGATCACCCAGCGGCCCACCCGCGCGATCAGCCCGGTCGCCTCGGCCATGGGGATGAACTTCATCGGCTCGATCAGGCCCCGGGTCGGGTGCTGCCAGCGCACCAGCGCCTCGAACCCCACCACCCGGTTGTCCGCCAGGTCGATCGTCGGCTGGTAGTGCAGCAGCAGCTCGTCGCGTTCCAGCGCCAGCCGCAGGTCCGCCTCCAGCTCCAGACGCTGGATCAGACCGGTCAGCATCTCCGGGTCGTAGCTGGCCAGGCCGCTGCCCGCCGACTTCGCCCGGTACATGGCGAGGTCGGCGTTGCGCATGAGCTGCTCGGCCTCGGCCGCCTCACCGGTCAGCCGCCGGCCCACGCCACCGGGTGCCGACTCGCCGGCGGTGGCGGCGGTGGCGAGCCCGATGCTGGCCCGTACGTGCAGGTCGCGGCCGTCGAAGGTGAACGGCTCGTGCAGGCCCGCGAGGATGAGGCGGGCGACCCGCTCGGCGTCCGGTGCGCCCAACGGCGCCTGCACCAGCACCGCGAACTCGTCCCCGCCGAAGCGGGCGACCAGGTCGCCGGGGCGTACGCAGGCCTGCAACCGCTCCGCGACCCCGACGAGCAGCCGGTCACCGGCGAGGTGTCCGAGGCTGTCGTTGACCTCCTTGAACCCGTCCAGGTCCAGGTAGAGCACGGTCACGTCGGTGTCGGGCGTGCGCTGCCGCAGGGCCGTGGCGACGTGCTCGTGGAACCGCGTGCGGTTGGCGAGCTGCGTCAGGGCGTCGTGATACGCGGCGTGCACCAGCTGCTCCTGCAACTGCTTGCGATCGCTGACGTCGCGCGTGTTCAGCACCAGCCCGCCCACGTTCGGATCGGTGAGCAGGTTGGTCACGGTCATCTCGGCCTGCCGGGGCTGGCCGCTGCGGTGGGGGACCATGAGTTCCACCACGACGCTCGCGTCGGGATGCTCCAGCGCCTCGGCCAGCGCGCCGGTCAGCCGCTGCGCCGACTCGGGGTCCAGCTGCTCGGTCAGCACCCGCCCGGTCAGATGCACCGGGCGGAAGCCCAGCACCCGCTGCACGGACTCACTCTGGTACAGCACGCGCCCCTGCGGGTCGACCACCGTGATCACGTCGGAGCCGTACTGCACGAGGGCGTGGTAGCGGTGCTCGCTGGCGGCCAGCTCGGCGGTCTGGTCCGCGACGCGGAACTCCAGGGTCCGGGTGAGGTTACGGTTCTCGGCCAGGGCCAGCAGTTGACGGCCCACGATGAGCAGGGTCAGCGCGGTCCGGGTGTAGGTGATGAACCCGCTGCTGTAGCCGTTGACCGACGACCACCAGATGCAGACGGCCAGCGCGGCCAGTACGGCCACATACGGCAGCAGCACCCCGAACGGGCGCCGGGCGTCCGCCCGCTCGGCCTCGTCGGCGTCCTCGGTCCCGACCGGCCCGCACGCCGCCAGCAGGAGCAGCGCGAACCCGGTGAACCAGCCGGTGTCGGTGACCGTGCCGGAGGCGTACGCGCCGATCAGGTTGAGGTACGCGTAGCCGACGTCGGAGATCGCGAACGCGGCGATCCCGGCGCCGACCAGCGCCAGCGTCGCGGACATGCCGCCGGTGCGGCGGCGCAGCGCGAGCATGTACACGACGATCGTGATGATCACGACGTCGGCCAGCGGATACGCCAGGCTCAGGCCGAGCGCGAGGCCGCCGTTGCCGCCCGCGTGCAGGAGCGGCTCGACCACCAGCGTCCAGGCGATCAGCGCCAGCGAGGTGGCCACCATGATTCCGTCGAGGAGGCTGCGGGCACGGTTCGCGAGGGTCTGCGCGGCCGTGGGCAGCACCAGCAGCCCGGCGGGGGTGAGCAGGATCATGCCGAGATAGCCGACGTCGGCCACGGAGGGAAAGGGCAGGTTGTCGCCCTGCACCAGCACCAGGTAGATCCAGCACACCTGGCCGAGCCCCCAGGAGAGCACACCGAGCCCGACGAGCATCCAGCCGAGCCGCCTGCGGCCCGTGAACGACCGGGCACGGATCAGGATCGCGACAGCGGTGGTGAGCGCCGCCACCCCGAGCCCGATCATGGAGATCATCCGGGATGCGGCGGCGCCGAACGGGTCCGCGCCGAGGATGCCGCCGAAGGCGGCGACCACCACTGCCACGAGTGCGCTCAGCCGCGTCCAGCCACGCCGACGTGCCGCGCGGCGCTCGAGCGCGGCGGCGGGCACCGCCGCGTCAGTCGCGGCAGCCATCGTTCTCTCCGGCTCCAGGGGAACGCCCTGCGGGTCGGGTGGCCATGCCGCAGTCATCGGGTCCGAGCCGGGCGACCTTGAGACAAACTTGCGGTGCAGCCGCCCGGCGCCGGGTGCAATCGGGTTGCCACCCGCCCCGCGACGCGTTGGCGCGGTGCGGGCCGGGCCGGAGCTACATGACCCAGCCGTACAGCCGTTCGACGTGCAGGCGCAGGACGAGGCGGCCGTCGGCGACCATCGCCCGCCGGTAGTCGTCCCAGTCGGGGTGTTCCTTGCCGCCGATCAGCCGGTACACCTCGATCAGCTCCTCGACCGTGGCGTCGTGCTCGTCGGCCGCGGGCGTGGACAGCTCGGCGGTCGCCTCGACGACCGCGTACCCGGCTCCGCCGGGCGCGGTGACCTTGAGGCTGGCGCGGGGGTCACGGCGCAGGTTCCGGGCCTTGGCCAGTTCGGTACGGGTGGAGATGCGCAGCACCCGGGCGGAGGCGTCGGCGGTGTAGTTGACATCGGACAGCTGGGGCCGCCCGTCGCGTTTGATCGTCGCGAGCGTGCCCAGGTCGGCGCCGACGACGAGATCCCACAGACCTTGCTCAGACATGGAGCCCACCCTATGCAACGCGCCGTGGCCCGGTGGGACCACGGCGCGCAGGCACTCCCGGGGGATCAGAGCGTGGCGCACTGACCCCGGCGCGGGCCGGACACCGTGTTGTCCAGGCCGTTGTCGACCGGCGCGGGATGGTTGCCCGTACAGGTCAGCGCTCCGCCGATCGTGTTGCCGGAGACCAGTGCGGTGCCGCGGTTGCGCAGCAACGACACCGGTCCCGAAACCGTGGAGTCCTCGATGGACACCGCGGCGGCGCCGGTCGCGGTGACCGGCCCCGTCACGGTGGTGTGCTGCAACGACACGGTGCCCGCGTCCGTGGCGGTCACCGCGCCGCGCAGGTTCGCGTCCGTGGCGTACAGCGAGGCGCCGTCGCGGACGCTGACCAGGCCGGTGACCGTGGCCCCGCGCAGGCAGGTCACCCCGGAACGCACAGACAGGGCACCGACCACCGTGTCCGCGATGGTGGTGGAGCACACCGGGGCGGGATGCCCGAGCAGCTCGACCTCGGCCAGGGTGGTGCTGGGCTGGCCGGTGTTCCCCGTCACCTCCAGGCGGTAATAGCGGTACGTGCCGGGCGTCGCGATCTTGAACGGCCGGGTCTGCAGCCGCCAGTCGAAACTCTGCCCGCTGCGCTCGTCGATCGTCGTCCACCGGGTGCCGTCGTACGAGCCGCGCAGCCGCCAGCCGGTCGGGTCGCCCGCGACCGCGCCCGAGGTGAGGGTGTAGAACTCGGCCCGTTCCCCGGCGCTGGTGAACTGGTACTGCCAGGCCGGGGTGGCCGTGGGGAACACCACCCGGGTGGCCGTCGTGTCGTCGACCAGGGCCGGTTCGGTCGCGGTGCCCTTGCCCGGCGCGGCCAGGTCGCGCAGCGGGTCGGGCGCGGCGCTGCCGGTGGTCAGCGACGGCGGCGCGGCGTCGGCGCCGGTGCCCCAGTCCGACGGCTG
Organism: Krasilnikovia sp. MM14-A1004; assembly: GCF_047159485.1. GTDB lineage: Bacteria > Actinomycetota > Actinomycetes > Mycobacteriales > Micromonosporaceae > Actinoplanes. Next base: position 1,800,209 of record NZ_AP038773.1, read on the forward strand.
GTCGCCCATCGTGAAGTTCAGCGTCGCGCCGCCCGCCAGCAGCGCGTGCGGCAACGACGTCGACGTGTACGGCTGGCCGTTGACCGTCAGCGACTGCACGTAGACGTTGCGGGCGCTGTTGTTGCGCGCGTTCACGACGATCTTCTTGCCGTTCTCCAGGTTCACCGTCGCCTTCGTGAACAGCGGCGAGCCGATCGCGTACGCGGGGCTGCCCATCTGCAACGGGTAGAAGCCGAGGGCGCTGAAGACGTACCAGGCGCTCATCTCGCCGTTGTCCTCGTCGCCGGGGTAGCCCTGGCCGATCTCGCTGCCCAGGTACAGCCGGGACAGCGCCTCGCGGACCAGCGCCTGTGCCTTCGCGGGCTGACCGGCGTAGTCGTACATGTAGATGATGTGGTGCGAGGGCTGGTTGCTGTGGCCGTACTGTCCGAGGCGGACGTCGCGGGCCTCCAGCATCTCGTGGATCGTGCCGCCGTACGAGCCGGGGAAGCCCGCGGTCTCCGGGGTGGCGAAGAACGTGTCCAGCTTCTTCGCGAGCGCGTCGCGGCCGCCGTACAGGTTGGCCAGGCCCTGGCCGTCGTGCGGCACGTGGAACGCCATGTTCCAGCCGTCGGTCTCCGTGTAGTCGTAGCCCCACACCCGCGGGTCGTAGCGGTCGGCGGGCAGCCGCCACGTGCCGCCGGAGTCGCGGCCCTGGAAGAACTTCACGGACTCATCGAACGTGTGCACGTAGTTCTGGGCCCGGTTGCGGAAGTACTCGGCCTGCTCCGCGTACTCGGATGCCTTGGGGCCGCCGCGCTTGGCGAGTTCGGCGGCCATCCCGGCGATGCCGAAGTCGTTGATGTAGCCGTCCATCGCCCAGGACATCGCCTCGCCGGTGGCGTCGCTCGGCGTGTACCCCTTGAAGATCGACGTGGCCAGGCCCTTGCGGCCCACGTTGGCGTTCGGCGGGGTGACCGTCGCGTTCTTCAGCGCCGCCTGGTACGCCGTCTCCGCGTCGACGGTGACGCCCTTGCGGAACGCGTCAGCGAACGCCACGTCGGAACTCGTGCCGACCATCAGGTTGGCGTAGCCGGGCGCGGACCAGCGGGAGATCCAGCCGCCGTCGCGGTACTGCTGCAGGAACCCGTCCACCATCTCGCCCGCCTCGCCGGGAGTCAGCAGCGAATACGCGGGCCAGGTCGTGCGGTAGGTGTCCCAGAAGCCGTTGTTGACGAACACCCTGCCGTCCTTGACCGGAGCGCCGGTCTCAGTCGGCGTGCTGGCCGGGGTGGTGGTCGACGACTGCACCGCGTGCCGGTACACGGGCGCCTCGGCGCTGCCGGTGTTCTCGAAGCCGGAGTTCGGGTAGAGGAACAGGCGGTACAGGTTCGAATAGAGAGTGACGAGCTGGTCTTCGGAGGCACCCTCGACCTCGACGGTGTGCATGCGGGCGTCCCACTGCCGCTGGGCCGCGTCGCGTACCGATTCCAGGGTTGCGGAAGCGGCGAGTTCCAGCTCCAGGTTGTGCCGGGCCTGCGCGACGCTGATCAGCGACGTCGCGATCCGCAGCGTGACCGTCTTCTCGGTCGAGGTGTCGAACGCCAGGTAGCCGGTCGACGGGCGGTTCCCGCTCGCCAGGGAACCGCTGGCGGCCACCGGGCGGTCGGCGACGGCGTACATGAACATCCGGGTCCATCCGGCGGACAGGCCGCCGCTGTTGACGTCGGACCAGCCGGAGACGGACCGGTTAGCGGCGTCGATGCTCAGGCCCGCGTTGGCGTTGACGTTGTCCAGGATCAGGTTGCCCCGGTTGCCGGTGAACGTGAACCGCATCAACGCCGCGTGGTCGGTCGGCGCGATCTCGGTCCGCATCCCGTTGTCGAACGTGACGCCGTAGTAGTACGGGCGGGCGACCTCGTTCTCGTGCCCGAACGCCAGGGCCCGGTTGGCACGGCCCGGATCCGGCACGCCGGTGGCACCCGACGGCATCACCTGGAACGTCTGCCTGTCACCCATCCACGGGCTGGGCTGGTGGCTGGCGGAGAACGCCTGGATGGTCGGCCGGTTCGCGGCGTTGTTGTCGCGGTGGTACTCGTACAGCCAGTTCGTCGTTCCGGCGTCGGTGACCGGGGTCCAGAAGTTGAAGCCGTGCGGCACCGCGGTGGCCGGGAAGTTGTTGCCCCGCGAGTAGTCGCCCGAGGACTGGGTGCCGCGCCGGGTGTCCGCGTACTCGGACAGGTGTGAGCGCGGCGCCGCGGGCGGCGCGACGCGCAACGCGATGTCGTCGACCCAGGCCCGGAAGCTGGTCGGCCCGGCGGGCTTGTCGTAGCCGACCAGGATGCGGTCGACGATCTTGCCGGCCGCGACCGCGCCGATCCGGGCGGTGCGCTGGTTCCACTGCTGGGTGTACAGGGTCTTCGAGGCGCCCTGTGCGGCCGGGCTGAGCACGACACCGTGCTGGTCTGTCGCCTTCAGATCAGACAGGTACGTGCCGTCGGTGAAGGCCAGATCCACGGCCGTGTACGTGGCCGGGTTGCTCAGGTCGTCCCGGTTGAACTCGGGGAAGACGAGATAGGACAGCTCGGTGTCGTCGGTCACCGTCACGTTGACGTCGAAGACCTTGTTGTACGCGTACGCCCGGCCGCCGGTGAGGTGGCGGCCGCCGATCTGGAACGCGTTGCGCCCGGTGTAGCCGACATTCGCCTTCGCGGTGGGGGACGAGGCGGGGCCGGTGCCGACCCGGCTCTGCATGTTCGTCGCGGGCGGGGTCGTCGTGTCCTCGGTGGCGAGCTGCCAGTCGGCGAGCTGGGTGAGGGTGCCGGACGGGTGGCCGGTGATGCTCAGCCGGTAGACCGCGAAGCTGGCCGGGTTCGCCACCTCGTACGTGTGGGTCTGGAACCGCTGGTCGAAGCTCTGCCCGGTGCGGGTGTCCACGGTCGTCCAGGTGGTGCCGTCCGCGGAGCCCTCCAGGGTCCAGTCGCGCGGGTCCCGCTCCGGGGCGTCGTTGGCGGAGGTGAGCGCGTACCGCACGACGCGGGCGGGGGCATCCAGGGCGTACCGGGCCCAGCTCGTCGGCGTGTCCACCAGCCACTTGGTGGCCGGGTCGGCGTCGTTGAGGTTGGTGCCGTTCTCGTCCGGGTTCGGTTCGGCGTTGACCGTGACCCCGGTGACGTGCTCGCGGAGACTGCCCGGCAGTCCGACCTGGACGGCGCCGTCGACGCCGCCGCTGCGTGGTGCGCCGTCCGGGCCGGTCTCGACCGTGTCGGTCCACGTCGGCGCCGGATCGCCCGGCTCGAACGAGGAGGCGAACGCCCCGGTCCCGCTGTCGGCGGGATCGGTCGGCGCCGCGGACGCCGCCCCGCCCCACGCCACGGCGGCGGCCGCGGCGACGAGCGAGACGGAGAACAGCGCGGCGGCCCATCGTGACGGGTGCATGCCGTCTCCTTCGCCTGGTGGGTCAGCCCGGCCGAACGGCCGCCGGGCGCCGGCTCGCGGGGTGGGCGGGCCGGTGCCCGAATCACGAACGTACGAAACGTCCGCGACACATGCTTACGTCCACGTCCATCGATGCGCAAGACCTCGGCCACACTCGATTGACATCGATGTCAGGCGTCCCCCGGTGCCGAAGCCGTCAGCCGGCCACGGACGTCCCCGCGGATTCCGGCGACGGCACGGGACCGGAGCCCGGTGCGGGCTCGCGCGTTCCGGCCCTGCCGTCCAGGCGCGCCGCGGCCAGCGCGGCCAGCGGCAGCACCAGGGTCGCCGCACCCGGCACGAACGACAGCCCGTCGAACGAGTAGCCGCCGCCGTCGATGTCGAAGACCAGATTCGGTACGAAGTTCAGCAGCAGCCCGCCGCCCGCGACGATCAGGATCGTGCCGGGCAGCGCCGTCACGGTCAGCACGGTCCACACGGCGACGGTCCGGAAGGGCCGGCGCGCCCGATGCCGCCGCAGCAGCGCGAGACAGACCACCGCGAGGGGCAGCGCGACGAGCGCGCCGAGTGCGCCGAGACCGGTGTCGTCCTCGGACAGCGGAGGCGGGACCACTCCGACCCCGACGGTCAGCGCGACGGGCGCCACGACCAGCAGGACCGCGGCCCAGACCGGCACCGGGCGGCGGCTGAACGCAAGCGCCGGGACGACCGCCAGCAGCATGCCGGTAACCGCCAGGCCGATGGTGGTGACCGTCAGGCCGACCGGCAGGAACGGGTGGTTCACGCCGGGCGTGCCCTGCAACATGATCAGCGGCAGCACGCTCGCGGCCACCAGGACGCCGACCGCGACGCGGCGCAGTGCGGTGCCGTGCATCGCGCGCCCGGCCACCACCCAGCCGATGACCACCGGCACCACCCCGACCAGCAGCGCGAGCCGCAGCCCGCCCGCACCGGTGAGGCTCATCCGGTTGAGCACCGCGTTCGCCACCGTCAGCCCGGCGCCGACCACCAACGTGGCGGCCGGGCCGAACCGGCGGTCCGCGGTGGCGACCAGCATGCCGAGCATGGCCAGCAGGATCGTGGTGGCGCGCAGCTCCGCGGTCCACATGTAGAGCTCGCCGTCGCCGCCGGGCATCGGCGCGGCCGCGGAGACGTCCTGCATTCCCGGAGTGAGGATGGCCAGGGTGTAGGCCCAGCCGATCACGGCAACGGCGAGCGCACCCGCACCGGCCAGGACCACGGCCACCGGCATCGGCCTGCGCTGCCGGGCCTCGTCCGGCGCGGCGGCCGGTGCCGGGACCGGTGCCCGGCGTGGACGCAGCGCGCCGAAGCCGTACGCCAGCGTGAACGCCGCGAAGCAGGCCAGCGTCAGCGCCCACGGGCCCTGGTAGTAGAACCCGCGGCTGGTGAGGCCGTTCGTGATCTCCTGGAATTCCGGGGGGATCTCACCCACGGTCAGCGACGCCACCATCGTGGCCGCACCGTCCCGGCTGCTCAGCGCGAACGGAACGGTGGACGCGACAGCGGCGAGGGCGCTGACCAGCGGCACGCCGAGCAGCATCAGCGCCGCGGCCCGGCCCCGTCCGGCGGCGCGCACCGCGGCGACGCCGACCGCCGCGGTGCCGGTCGCCCAGACCAGCAGCCCGGCCAGCACGCCGAGCAGATGCGGCAGGTCGCCGTCGGGGAACGCGGCCACCAGCACCATCGGCGCGAACGCCACCGGCGCGAGTGCGGCCGGGCCGGCGTCGCCGAACCGGCCGGTGCGCGACAACGGCCAGCGCCGGCCCAGCCAGCGTCCGGCCGGCAGGCACCAGGCCAGCGTGATGGCGGCGGCGACCAGGGAGGTCAGCCATTCGGCGCCGGGCGAGAGCGGCGCCACCCCGGCCAGGTCGAGCAGCCGGTAGGCGAGGCTCTGCGCGTACGACGACACGGACAGCGTGAGCAGCGCGGCGACCAGCAGGCCGATGACCGGCGCGCCGGGTGCCAGCGACTCGCCCCAGCCGCGCGGGGCTCCGTTCGCGTCCCGGATCGGCGGCGCGGTCAGCAGGCTCACGGCGTACCCCAGTCGCTGCTTCACAGTGCCCTGGTCGGCCTCGATCGCGGCCAGCTCGGCCAGCCACTCCGCGTGCATCTCCGCGCGCAGCTCGGCCGGCCAGCGCCGGGCGGCGCGCGCCAGGCACCAGCGGGTGAAACGGTCCACAGTGGTCACGCCGACCTCGCCTCCCGTGCGCCGGTGGTCTCCAGGGATGCCGCTGTCGTCATGCGCGGGGAAGTCATGCGGTCTGCGGCTTCGCCGTGCCGAGGCCCCGGTTGAGCTGGGCCTGCAGGGCCGCGATCTCGCTGCGCGCGCGGACCTGCCCGTCCGGCGTGAGCCGGTAGTAGCGGCGGGCCGGGCGCCCGGCCGCGACGGGGTCGATCTCCTCCCAGTACGCCTCGACCCAGCCGGCGTTCTGCAGGCGCAGCAGGATCGGGTAGAGCGTGCCGCTGGGATGCCCACTGGCACGCATCAGGTCCAGGCCGTAGCGGTCGGCCTCCGGGTCTTCGAGGAACGCGGCCAGCACCTTGGAGACGGCGGCGGTCACTCGTAACGGGTTCGCCATGCGGGTCACCGTAATCGACCCTCGCAAGATTTTCTACATAGGGTCTACGCTCGGCTTATAGCGTCAACTCATCGAGATCGTCCCATCGCTGAGCGTCGCGACCGGCGGGTGTTGGCCGTACCCTGAGCGGATGACGCCGCCGTACCTGCACGTCCGGTATCCGAGCGCGGCGGCCCGGTTGCCGTTCCGCCGGCTGGGCTCCGGCCCCACCCCGGTGCACCCGCTCGCCGGGCAACCGCAGGTCTGGGTCAAGGACGACAGCGGATACGGGACGGTCTACGGCGGCAACAAGGTCCGCAAGCTGGAGTGGACCCTCGCGGACCTGCTCGGCCGGGGCCGGCGCACCGTGGTCACCGCCGGTGGGACCGGCAGCCACCACGCGGTCGCCGTGGCCCGGTACGCCGCCGCGGCTGCCCTGCGGGTGGACGTCGTCGCCCTGGAGCAGCCGTACGACGACCACGTCGCCCGTCAGCTCGCCGCGGTGCTCGCGACCGGCGCCCGGGTCCGTCGCGTCCGCACGGTCCCCGGCGGGTACGTCGCCGCGGCCCGCTTCCTGGCCGAGGCCGCGGTGACCGGACGGCGCCCGGCCCTGCTCCCGATCGGCGGCTCCAGCCCGCGCGGCTGCCTCGGCTACGTCGAGGCGGCGTTCGAACTCGCGGCCCAGGTGGAGCGGGGTGAGCTGCCGGTGCCCCGGCGGGTGCTGCTGCCGGTCGGTTCCGGCGGCACGGCGGCCGGGCTCACCCTCGGACTGGCCCTGGCGGGGCTGCCCACCGAGGTGGTGGGCGTGCTGGTCAACGACCGTACCCGGATGGGTCCTGCGCAGGTCCGCCGGCTGGCCGCTGCGGCGGCGCGGCTGCTGCGCCGCGCCGGTGCGTCCCTGCCGGACGGTACGCGACCGGCGCCGCTCACCGTGCGCCGCGACTGGCTCGGCCCCGGCTACGGGGTGGCCACCGCGGAGTCGGCGGCCGCGGCCGGCTGGCTGACCGAGCGGGCCGGACTGGTGACCGAGCCGGTCTACACCGCCAAGGCGGCGGCGGCCCTGCGCGCCCTCGTGGCGGACGGCACCCCGGACGGCCCGGTCCTGTACTGGCATACCGCCGACGGGATTGCCTGACGTCCGGTGTTCGCGTTCACCTCCGTGAGACAGCGGCAGACCGCCGCAGGGCTCCGAGCGACGGCGATCCGTATCCGGACCGCCCACGTCGGAGCCCTGCTTTTGGTGGCATCAAGGCCAAACCGGGCGCGGCTCAGGGTGAGCCACCGGCGGTACGGCTAATACCAACCCCATTCCTGGTTGTCCCAGCCATTGCACCGCCACACCTGAACCTTGCCGCCGTTCTTGAATGCGGTCTTCCGCGCCCCGTCCAGGCAGCGGCCGGAGTACCAGTTGACGATCGTCCCGTCGGAGTTGATCGACCACATCTGGTTGTCCTGGCCGTTGCAGTCCCATACCTGGACCTTGCCGCCGTTTCTGAACGCGGTCCGGCGGTCCGCTTCCAGGCAGCGCCCGTCATAGGTGCTGCGGATGGTGTAGTCGGAGTAGTACGTCCACAGTTCGTTGTCGCGGTAATTGCAACGCCACAGCTGCACCTTGGTGCCGTTGCGGACCGGTCCGTGACGCAGATCCACGTTCAGGCACCGTCCGCTGTAGACGTTGTAGATGTTCGAGTCAACGAAGACCGTGGTGCTCGGGCTTGTGGCTACCGAGCCGGTCCGGCCTGCGGCGGCCTGCACCGGCCCGGCCGAGGCGGTGACGGTGAGCGCGAAGGCGCTGACAACCGCGGCCGCCATAGTCAGGATTCGTCGCATTCCACGCATGGATTGATCCTTTCCTTTCTCTTCTCGGACCCTTGCGTGAGCACGTCAATCCTGAACCGGGGCGAGGTTGGTCGGTGCAGGTATTCGTCAACTTGAACGCTGGAAAGTCGGCTGGGCTCTGACCCACGCAGCGCGTCGAAGTCCCATGCAGGATGTATCCCGTATCGCAACGGTTCCTTCGGCAATCTCGTAAGGTGAGCGGAGCGGCTGGCTATGCGGCCAAGGCGTTGGACAGCCTTCGCTCGTCGCATTCGTCAGCGGCACCGTGCGGTTCCTCCATGGCGGCGGCGTCGGCGTCAGGGTGCGGTGTCGCGGCGGGCGCGGGCGCGCCGCTTGCCCTCGTGCATCGCCGCGACCCGCGCGATCGGGATCGTGTGTCCCTCCTCGACCAGGCCGGGGTCCAGCGGCTGCGGGGCGGGCATCGCCCGCGCCCACGGGTCGCCCCCGGCCAGCAGTCCGGGTGCGGTGCGCAGCGTGAAGTCGGCGGGACGTACGTCGTCCAGCTCGTCCCAGCCGACCGGGAACGACACCGGTACGCCCGGCCGCACCCGTGGGCTGTACGCGGCGACGACGGTCGCGCCGCCCGCGCGGGTCGAGTCGAGGAACACCTTGCCGTGCCGGTCCTCGCGGATGAACGCGGTGGTGGCCAGCGCGGGGTCGAGCCGTTCCGCGCGGGCTCCCACGGCCCGGGTCGCCGCGGCCACGTCCTCCACAGCCACGTCCGGTGGCAGCGGCACGAACACGTGCACTCCCTTGGCGCCGCTGGTCTTCACCGCGCTGGCCATGCCCGCGTCCGCCAGCACCTGCCGGACGAGCCGCGCCGCGCGGACCGCCAGAGTGAAACCGCCGTCGTCCGGGGGGTCGAGATCCATGATGAGGTGGGTCGGGCGGTGCTGGCCCGCGAGCGCGAGCGTCGGGTGGTATTCGACCGCCCGCTGGTTGGCGAACCACAGCAGCGTGCGGCGGTCGTTGCACAGGGCGTACTGGACCTCGCGCTGGGAGGCCTCCGCCCACACGGCCACCCGCGGAACCCAGTCCGGGGTGTATTTGGGCAGGTTCTTCTGGAAGAAGCGGTCCTGGCCGCGCAGCACGCGCACGACCGACAGGGGGCGGTCGCGCAGGACCGGCAGGATGCTGTCCCGTACGGCGTCGAGATAGTCGACCAGGTCCCGCTTGGTCGCCCCGGCGTCCGGGAAGAGTTCCTGGTCCAGGTTCGTCAGGGGTACGCCGTCGCGTTCCTCGCCGCCCGTACTCATGCGCCCATCCTGCCCGACGGCGCCGCCGCGCGGGGTCAGCTCGCTGCGCGGGCGATGATGACCGCGGGCACCACCATGGCGAGGGTGAGCACGACGTAGACCCCGCCCAGCCAGACCCGGCCGTTGCGGGTCGCGATGACCGCGGCGACGAACGGCAACAGCACCACGAGTACGGACGCGAGCGTGAACGCCCGGCCCGGCGGGCCGCCGGGGTTGCCGGTGACACCCCAGCCGAGCGCGAGCGACACCGACACCATCCAGACCAGCGTCACGAGCGTCACCTGCAGCGTGACCGTGGTACGCCGGACCGCGTCCCGTTCGTCCTGCTCGATCTCCCGCGTTGTCCGGGCGGTGACGTCGGTGCGCCGGATCGGGGACGGCACGGCCTCGGGGGTCACCCTCGCACTGTAAGGGCCCGGCGTGGTTCCCGCCCGGTGCGTGCGGACCGGTGGGATCGGGCGTTCAGCTCTTGACCGAGCCCGCCATGAGGCCCCCGATGAACCAGCGCCCGAGCAGCACGTACACGATGAGCGTGGGCAGTGAGGTGATCAGCGCGCCGGCCATCGAGGCCGCGTAATCCGGCGACTGGGCGCCCGCCAGCGCATTGAGCGCGATCGTGATCGGGCCGTTGCGGGTGTTCGACAGGAAGATCGCGAAGAGGTAGTCGTTCCACGCCGACGTGAACTGCCAGATGATCGTCACCACGAAGCCGGGGATCGAGATCGGCAGGATCAGCGACCAGAACGTGCGCAGCAGCCCCGCCCCGTCCACCCGGCCCGCCTCGATCAGCTCCTCCGGAACCGTGGTGGCGTAGTAGTTCCGGAAGATGAGCGTGCAGATCGGGATGCCGTAGACGCAGTGCACGAAGACCAGCGTCGGAATGCCGGGCGGGATGCCGAGCGTCGTGACGATCTCCCGCAGCGGGATCATGACGGCCTGGTAGGGGATGAACATGCCGAACAGGATCAGCGTGAACACCACGTCGGCGCCGGGGAAGCGCCAGCGCGACAGCACGAAGCCGTTCGCCGCGCCCATCAGCGAGGAGATCACCGCGACCGGGATGGCCAGTTCGAACGTACGGATGAACGACGGCCGCAGCGACGTCCACGCCTTCGCCCAGGACGCGAACGTCCAGTGCTCGGGCAGGTTCCACTGTCCGGTCACCCCGATCTCCGAGCCCGACTTGAAGCTCGTCACGATCAGCACGTACGCGGGCATGAGCACGACGACCAGGAAGAACAGTACGAGCGCGTACTTCACGGCCCGGCCCGCGACCGTGCCGAACGTGGTGGACCGCGCGGCGGGCGGCGGCGCGGGTACCGGCCCGGCCGCCGACCGGGTAGTCGTGGTGGCGGTCATGCTGAGCCTCCTTCGGCATGCCCTCCTGGCCCTTGCTCCGCCGCGGTGCAGTCGGTCATGCTGAGCCTCCTTCGGCATGCCCTCGTGGCCCTTGCTCCGCCGCGGTGCAGTCGGTCATGCCTTCTTCTCCGTCCGATTGGTCCAGATCAGGTACGGCACGATAACCACCGCCACGAGCAGCAGCAGGATGATCGAGATCGCGGCCGCCTTGGCGTAGTCGCTGGTCAGCAGCGCCTGCCAGACGTAGACCGCGGGCACCTCGGTGAGCCACTGCGCGCCGGACACGCTCATGATCAGGTCGAACATCTTCATCGACATGTGTCCCACGATGATCAGCGCGGACAACGCCACCGGCGTGAGCTGCGGGAAGATGACGTTGCGGTACAGCCGGTACGTGCTGGCCCCGTCCATCGCGGCGGCCTCACGCAGCTCCTGCGGGATGCCACGGAACCCGGCCAGGAACAACGCCATCACGTAGCCGGACAGCTGCCAGATCGCGGGCATCGCCATCGCGGCCATGCCCCAGTCCGGGTTCGTCCACCACGTGTTCTGCAGGAACTCCAGGTGCACGGCGCCGAACACGGCGTTGAGCCCGCCCGCGTTGTCACCCGTGCCGGGGTTCATCAGCCAGCGCCACACCACCCCGGAGGCGACGAACGAGACCGCCATCGGGAACAGATAGATCGTACGGAAGAAGCCCTCGCCGCGGACCCCGCGCTCCAGCAGGAACGCCCAGAGCAGGCCCATCACCATCGTCCCGGCCATGAACACGACCGTGAAGATCAGCAGGTTCTTCAGCGAGTGCAGGAACCGGTCGTTGATGTCGTTGGTGAACAGGTTGACGTAGTTGTCGAGCCCGACGAACCCCTTGGAGCCGCGGGCGTTGTGCTCGTCGGAGACGGAGACCTTCGTGGTCCAAGCGATCAGCCCGTACACGAAGACGGCGAGCAGGATCAGTGAGGGGGAGAGCAGCAGCAGGCCCGGTCCCCAATGCCGGAGTCGGCGCATCGGGCTCCTTCGTGGTGGTTCATGGTGCGACGGCGGGGCGGCCGCCAACCGCCCCGCCGTCGCGGTCTCTCACTTGCCGGCGTACTGCTGCGCCGCTGCGGCGAGCGCCTTCTGCAGTGCGGCGACGTCCTGGTTGGTGGAGAAGGCGCCGAGCGCCGAGTTGGCCGCGCCCTGCCAGCCCTGCGAGCAGGCCGAGCCGTGGGCGCACGACGGCACCTGGGTGGCGGACTTCCAGTCGGCCATGGCCGCCTGCTGGTACTTCGGGTAGTCCGCCGGGTTGGCGTCGATCCGGGCCGGGATGGAGCCCTTCTTTGTGTTGAAGGCCTTCTGCCCGTCGGCGCTGCCGACCGTCTTCAGCCAGCACTTGGTGCCGTCCGGGTTCTTCGCACCCTTGGGCAGCACGAACGAGTCGGCCAGCCACTGGAAGGTGGTGCCGTTGCCGGGGAACGTGAAGTACCCGTAGTCCTTGAAGCCCTTGGCGTCGAGGTCCGCGGCCTCCCAGTCACCCATCAGCTGGTAGCCGGCCTTGCCGTCCATCACCAGCTTCTCGGCGTCGGTCCAGTCGAGGGCGTCCCGGTCGCTGTTCGAGTACGTGAGAAGGTGCTGGAAGTCGGTGATCCCCTTGGTGACCGCGGGGTCGTTCCAGTCCGTCTTGCCCTGCCACAGTCCGGTGAACTTCTCCGGGCCGAGGTCGGTGATGAGCACGGATTCGAACAGCATCAGCTGGGTCCAGTCCTTGCCGACCGCCAGCGGTGCCTTGATGCCCTTGGCCTTGAGCTTGTCGAGGTCGGCCAGGAACTCCGTCATGTCCTTGGGGTCGGCGGTGATGCCGGCGCCCGCGAGCACCTTCTTGTTGGACCACACCACGTTGGCGCGGTGGATGTTCGCCGGCACCGAGTAGATCTTGCCGTCGACGGTGAGGTTGCCGATCAGGCCCGCCGGGAACGCCTGCTTCAGGCCCCAGGCGTCGTAGTCGGCGCTGATGTCCTCGATCTGGCCCGCGTTGATGTAGTCGAGCAGCTCGGCGCCCGCGTGCGCCTGGAACGTGTCCGGCGGGTCGTTCTGCTGCAGTCGGGACGCGAGCACGGACTTGGCGTTCGCGCCGGCGCCGCCGGCCACCGCGCCGTTCTGGAATGTCTGGCCCGCACATGCGGTGCCGAAGACGCCGACGAGGCCGTCCAGCCCGGCCTTCTCACCGCCGTCCGCCCACCAGGTGAACACTTCGACGTTCTTGGATCCGCTGCCGCCGTCGCTGTCGCTGCCGCCGCACGCGGATGCCGTGAGCAGGGCGGCGACGCCCACTACGGCCATCGCGGCCCGTCGCGTAAAGCCCATGGTCCTCCCCAATCTTTGACATCGTTGTCACAGACAACGGCGAATACGCTGCTCCTTCGGCTGTGGGGTGTCAATCGCAGGTCAGTGCTTGTAGCCGTGTTGTAACGTGAGCGGTCTTGTTCGACTCGGTTTGCGGCTGTGTGCGCCACGGTCGGTCGATGTTCGGTTCGGGGCGACCGCGTCAGTTCGGGGCGCGCTCGCCGGAGCCGCGGGCGATCACCGACGTCGGGATGACGATCGTGCGGGCCGGGCCCTCGTGGCCGCCGATGCGTTCCAGCGCCAGCCGGGCCGCCGAGCGCCCCAGCGCCCTGGCGTCGTGGGCGACCACCGTCGCACCCACCACGTCGGCCAGGTCGAAGTCGTCGAAGCCGATCAGCGCCGGCGGTCGCGGATGATCCCGCAACGCGCGCAACGCGCCGATGGTCAGCCGGTTGTTCGTGGTGAACAGCGCGGTCGGCGCCGGGTCCGCGTCCAGCAGCTCGCGGACCGTACGCTCGGCGCGCTGCACATCATGCACATCCGTACGCAGATACGGCCGCCACTGGTCGTTGCCGGCCTCCGTCATCGCCTGCACGAAGCCGTCGATGCGACCCCGCTGCGGTGTCATCCGGGCCAGATCCGTCACCAGCGCGACCCGCTGGTGGCCGGCGCCCACCAGGTGCAGCGCGGCGGCCCGGGCGCCGCCGTGGTTGTCGATGACAACGGCGTCGGCGGCCATGCCGACCGGCGGCCGGTCGAGGAAGACGAACGGCACCCCGCGGTTGCCCTCGATCGCGAGGTACTCGTGGTCGGTGCCGCTGGGCACGACGAGCAGCGCCCGCACCCGGCGTTCCAGGAACGCGTCGACCAACTCGCGTTCCCGCTCGGCGTCCTCGTCGTTGTTGGCAGTCACGAGTTGCAGGCCGTGCTGGCGCAACTCGCGTTCGATGCCGCTGGCCACCGCGGAGTAGAAGGGATTGGTGAGGTCGCCGCTGATCAGGCCCACGAGCGCCGACGTGGCGCCCCGGCGCAACTCGCGGGCGATGCCGTTGAGCCGGTAGCCGAGCTCGTCGGCGGCGGCGCGTACCCGGTGCCCGGTGGTCTCGGCGACGTTCGGTTCACCGTTGAGCGCCCGCGACGCCGTCTTCAGGCTGACGCCCGCGAGCGCGGCCACCTGGGTCAGCGTCGGCCGTCGTACGGCCTGCCCGTCAGCGGACCCGGGTGCGGACATGGCGCTCCGTAATGTGCGTCGATCGAGGTCGCAAGTATGGCATCGATGTCCGGCCGTGGGTCGTGGCGCACCGGATAGATCCGGCGGTCCCAGCCCGCAGAGGTACCTGCCCGTCCGCCGGATCAGTGCCCGGTTCTGCCCGTTCGGGGACTCCGCGAAGGTTGTGCCGAACACTACGTTTTGTAGCTGCCGCGCGGTTCAGTCACCGACAGTACGAGCAGCTGGAGGCGTTGTGGCGGACGGTAGAAAAGCCGGCCGAGACCGATACTTCGACACTCTCCGTGCAGTTGCCATGATTCGGGTGGTTCTGTTTCACGCATTTCCCGTCGCCGCGTTCGAATTGGTCTTCCCCTCCATGGGGGTGATGTTCGCGCTCGGCGGCTCGCTGATGGTCAAGTCGCTCGACCGCAACACCCCGCGCGCCCTGCGTAACCGTCTGCGCCGCCTGTTGCCGGCACTGTGGGTGATGGGCCTGATCGCGGTGCCCGTCATGATCCATCATGGCTGGCCGGACCGTCCATCCTGGCCGCGCCTGCTGTTGTGGGCGTTGCCCATCGCCGACCCGCCGTCCAGCGAGTTCGGCTACCCCGCCGCGGGCGTGCTCTGGTACCTGGTCACCTACCTGTGGCTGGTGCTGCTCTCACCGGTGCTGCTCAAGCTCTACCGGCGGTGGAACCTGCCCACCGTGCTGCTGCCGCTGGTCGCGCTCATGCTGCTCACCGCGTACCCGGACATGGTCGGCGCGACGACGTTCTGGGTCCTGCTGAACGTCCTCGGGTTCGGATCCTGCTGGGTGCTCGGCATGGCACACCGCGAGGGTGACCTGGCCCGGCTGCGCGCCCCGGTCGTCCTCGGCATCGCCGTGGTCTGCGTGTCCGGCGCGCTGAGCTGGGCGTACACGCATCCCGGGGAGAACGGCGTCAACCTGCCCGACCTGCCCGTGGCGTACGCGGTCTACTCCATCGGATTCGTCCTGGCGCTGCTGCGCTGGACGCCGCGGATGAACTGGCTGGCGCGGGCCCGCCCGGTCGACGGCTTCGTGTCCATGGTGAACAACCGCGCGGTCACCATCTACCTGTGGCACAACGTCGCCATCACCATCGCGGTCGCGCTGATCGTCCCGTTCAAGCTGTGGGAGATTCCGAACGAGACGCTGCAGTACCTGGCCGACTTCGCGATCGCCATGGCCATGCTCGTGGTCTGCGTGCTCTCGCTCGGCTGGGTGGAGGACCTGGCCGCGCGGCGGCGCCCCCGCATCTCGCCGTTCGTCCGCCGTCGGCGTGCCCGGCCCGCGACGCCGGTCCCCGTGCCCGCGGCGGTCGCGGCCTGAAAACCCCTCGTCCGGGCGGCGCCTGATGGGCGTCGGGCGTCGCCCGGACGAGGTCCGCGCTGACCGGGCAGAGCGGTACGTCGATCGGGGTACGTCAAACGGGCCATAGCTTGCGGTCTATCCCATTGGCCAGAATCTCTCGCATGACCGCCCCGGGAAACTCCGTCCTGCTCCTGTCGCTGCTGGCCGCCTTCATCGCGTGCACCGGGTACGCGGCCGGCCGCCTGCACCAGTGGTACCGGACAGGGCTGGACCGCGACGAGGCGTTCCGCGATGGGTACGACACGGCCACCCGCAGCGTGTTCAGCCTGGCCGCGCGCATCATCTCGCCACGCCGCGGCGATCGGGCCGCGATCAGCGGGTCGGCCACGGTGATCGTTCCCTCGACCGCTGTGGTGGAGGGCTCGGCGGATCCCCTGCCGGCCGTCGAGCCCTCCGGCCGCCACCAGGTGCCCGACGAGCTGGTGCAGGGCCCGACGTACCGGCTGCCGGCCGACCGGGTCGCCCGCGCCAAGGTGCACGGCGGCGGGGGCGGCGTCGACGCGGAGGTCGCGGCGCGGCCCACGACCCGGATCACCGTGCCGAAGCCGCGCTCGTCCTGAGCGGGGCGCCTTTGTCGGTGCCTTCTGATACACCGGTCTGCGGTGAGAGGAGGTGCCGCATGGCCAAGGTGATCGGCGGCATGACGATCTCGCTCGACGGCTTCGTCGCCGACGAGCACGGCGACTCCGGCGGGCTGTATCAGGACCTGGCGGCGCTGCACGGCACGGATTACATGGACGAGATGATCGCCGAGGCGGGCGCGGTCGTGATGGGGCGCCACTCGTTCGAGATGCCGGAGGACCCGGACACGATCGCGGACTTCTACGAATTCCAGGTGCCGTTGTTCGTGGTGACCAGCCACCCACCGGCCCGGCACCCGCGCGAGAACGACCGCCTGACGTTCACGTTCGTCACCGACGGCGCGGAGTCCGCGGTGCGGCAGGCCAGGGCCGCGGCGGGGGACCGGGCGGTGCAGATCGTGGGCGGGGCCCGGCTCGGCACCGAGCTGCTGGTGGCGGGCCTGGTCGACGAGGTACGGGTCGACGTGATGCCGGTCTTCCTCGGCGCCGGCACCCGCCTCTTCGACGACCCGAGACTGGCCGGCGTCAAGCTGGAACGCACCGGCCTGACCGAGGTCGGCCAACGCGTCAGCCTGCGCTTCCGCGTCCTGCGCTGAGGAGGCCGGCGTTACCGGCGCCGGCCGGCCGTGCCCGTAGCCGCCCCACGGCTCATCGGTGTCGCGGCGGCCAGGGCCTCCTGGAGGCCGCGGGCGGCGAGGCGGTCGGCGCGCTCGTTCTCCGGGTGGCCGTTGTGGCCCTTCACCCAGTGCCACCGCACGTCGTGCCGCTGCACAGCCTCGTCCAGGCGCTGCCACAGGTCGACGTTCTTCACCGGCTGCCGGGCGGCGGTCAGCCACCCGTTGGCCCGCCACCGCGGCAGCCACTTCGTGATGCCGTCGCGGACGTAGATGCTGTCGGTGTACAGCAGGACGGTCAGTGGCGCCCGGGTCAGACTCTCCAGCGCCCGGATCGGGGCCATCAGCTCCATCCGGTTGTTCGTCGTCGTGGTGGCCTCGCCGCCGCACAGGTCCTTCTCGGCGGTGCCGTAGCGCAGCACGGCGCCCCACCCGCCCGGGCCCGGATTCGGGACGCACGCCCCATCCGTGTAGATCTCCACCACGGCGCTGTTGTCGGTCACGCGCGCACGATACCGAGCGGCGCGCGCCGCCCCGCGTACCCGGTGGCCGGACGGGGAGCGCCTGCACCGACGGTGACCGGGAGCACACCGGGGGCCTCGGTATCGTTGCCGCGGCGAGACGGAGGGCAGAGATGGGCGACGAAGACGCCGTGGTGGTGCGGGATCTGGTGATCCGCTACGGCACCCGCACCGCGGTCGACGGGGTGTCGCTGGCCGTTCCGCGCGGCGCGGTGCTGGCGCTGCTCGGCAACAACGGCGCCGGCAAGACCAGCCTGCTGCAGGTGTGCGAGGGCTTCCGCAGCCCGGACGCGGGCACCGTACGGGTGCTGGGGCTGGACCCGGTCGCCGACCACGACGCGCTCATGCCCCGGCTCGGCATCATGCTGCAGGCCGGCGGGATGTACCCGTGGGCCACCGCGGGCGAGATCCTCCAGCTGTTCGCCTCGTTCGCGGCCCACCCGCTCGACACCGGGATGCTGCTGGACCGGCTGGGTCTGCGCCGGGTGGCCCGTACCACGGTGCGTCGCCTCTCCGGCGGCGAGCAGCAGCGCCTGGCCCTCGCGGTCGCCCTGGTGGGGCGCCCGGAGCTGGTCTTCCTGGACGAGCCGACCGCGGGCATGGACACCGAGGCCCGGCACACCACCTGGGCCCTGGTGGAGGAACTGCGCGCGGACGGCGTCACGGTCCTGCTGACCACGCACCTGCTCGACGAGGCCGAACGGCTGGCCGACCACGTGGTGATCATGCGGTCCGGGGTGGTCGCCGCCACCGGCACCCCGGCCGAGCTGACCGCCGCCGCGGGCATCGACCTGCTGCAGGTCCGCGCCGACCCGGAGCTGCCGGTCGGCGACCTGGCCGCCCATCTGCCCGGCGTCACGGTCACCGAGGCCTCGCCCGGCGAGTACGCGCTCGCCGGGCCGCTGCACACCGACGCCCTTGCCCGGGTGCTGGGCTGGTTCGCGGACCGGGGCGCCCGGGTCACCAGCGTCGACACCCGGCGGCGCACCCTCGAAGACGTCTACCTGGCCCTCACGGCCGGGGCCAGCAGGTGAACGGGAGGGCAGCGATGCCGGGAACCTTCACACCGGCACCGGGCCGCGCGCCGATGCGTGCCGTCCTGTCCCGCCAGATCCGTACGGAGCTGCTGCTCACCGCTCGCCGGGGCGAGGCCGTCGTGCTGGCGATGGGCGTACCCCTGTTGGTCCTGCTCGGCGCGACCCTGACCCGCGCGACCAATGTGCCCGGTGCCGACCGCCCGGGCTACGTCGTGCCCGGCGTGCTGGCCCTGACGGTGTTGTCGACGGCGTTCACCGGCCAGGCCATCACCACCGGGTACGAGCGCAGCTACGGCGTCCTGAAAAGGCTCGGCGCCTCGCCACTGACCCGGCCCGGCCTGCTGGCCGCGAAGACGGCGGCGGTGTGGTGCCTGGTCGCGGTGCAGCTGCTCGTGCTGGCGGTCGTGGGTGTCGCGGTGGGCTGGCGTCCGCAGCTCGGCCAGCTGCTGCCCGCGGTGGGTGTGACCGCGCTGGCCACGGCGGCGTACTGCGGGCTGGCGCTGCTGCTGGCCAGCCTGCTGCGGCCCGAGACGGTGACCGCGGCGGCGACCCTGATCTACGTGGTGATGCTGGCCGCGGGCGGGGTCATGTTCGCCGCGCCGGATCTCGGCCCGGCCGGATACTTCCTGCTGCCGCTGGCCGCGCACGCCGCCGCGCTGCGCGCCACCCTCACCGGCGGGGCCCCCGTCGACGGCTGGATCTGGGTCAGCCTCCTGCTGTGGGCGGCCGGTGCGCTGGCGGCCGCCGCCCGCCGGTTCCGCTGGGAGTGAGCGGGCGGATCGCCACCGCCGTGCACCCGATCGGGTGACTCTCCGTAGCTGGCCGGTAGTTTCGTGGTTGTCGATGCAGGTCATTGATGATCGGCAGTGCCCGAAGGCTTGTGCGGGGTGTCATTTGTGCTACCGTGCGGTGGCCCGATTCACACCGCCGGGCAAATCGTAACCGCCAATGCATAATCCGGTGCGGATGGTAAGGGTGCGCTTCCGCCTTCCGTGGGGGTCGGTGCCCTTGCTATTTTGTCCGGCGTGGACGTGAGTCCATCTGCAATGCCACGGATGTCACCCGGGATCGGCGTCCGCGCATTGCGCCTGTCGTTTATCGAAAGCGCGATCGAGGGGTCGGGTTCCCACCTGTAAACAGTCCGGCGTCGCCGCCTTTGACCAACCGTTTTCCGCGGTTGACAGGGGTGGAGACGTCTTGGTGCCGTGCATGAAAATGCCGAGTGGGCGTGGGGTCTCACTGGAGGCAAGGCGTCGTGACCACGACGGATACCGCGGCGGACAGCGCCGCGCCAGCATCATTTACAGCAACAACGCCTTTTG
The DNA here is from genome assembly GCF_047159485.1 of Krasilnikovia sp. MM14-A1004. Taxonomy (GTDB): domain Bacteria; phylum Actinomycetota; class Actinomycetes; order Mycobacteriales; family Micromonosporaceae; genus Actinoplanes. Next base: position 1,819,659 of record NZ_AP038773.1, read on the forward strand.
CGGAAACATCACCGCCGCCGGTGACGGCGGCGTATTTCGGCACCACTGAACGGGATCTCGGTGGTGTCGCCGGACGCGGGCATGCCGACCGCTGGGTGTGGGAGGCGCGCTACGTCAGATATCTGCTGATCGTCGACGTCGGCGCCGCTGTGACCGCCACCCTGGCCGCCTTCGTGCTGCGCTTCCAGGGCGCCCGGTACGCGAACTGGTATCTCGCGCTGTCCGTACTCATCCCGCTGGTCTGGGTCGCGATCCTCGCGCTCACCCGCGGGTACGAGCGGCGGCTGCTGTTCGTCGGCACCGAGGAGTACCAGCGGGTGCTGCGTTCCGCGGGCCGGCTCACGGCCGGTTCCGCCCTCGCCGCGTACGTCGCGCACGCCGGGGTCGCCCGCGGCTACCTGCTCATCGTGCTCGTGCTCACCACGGTGGGCTCGCTGCTGGGCCGGTTCGCGCTGCGCCGGGCGTTGCACAGGGCGCGCCGCCGCGGCACCTGCATGCATCGGGTCCTCGCTCTCGGGCACGCCGACGCGGTGGCCCGGCTGGCCGACCAGCTGCACCGGCGCCACCACCACGGCCTGCAGGTCGTGGGCGCGTGCGTACCCGACGGCCAGCTGGCCTCGGCGGCCGGCTCCGTGCCGGTCTTCGGCCCCCTGTCCGCCGCCGCGAACTGCGCCGCGGCGGCCGGGGCGGACACCGTGATGGTGCTGTCCTGCCCCGAGCTGGACGGCGCCATGCTGCGCCGGCTCGCCTGGGAGCTGGAACGCGACGACATCGACCTGATCGTCTCCTCGTCGCTGGTGGACACGTCGGGGGACCGGGTCACGGTCCGCCCGGTCGACGGGCTGCCCATGATGCACATCGAGCACCCCCGCCTCGGCGGCGGCCGCCGCCTGGTCAAGTCGCTGTTCGACCTGTCGCTGGCCGCCGTGCTGCTGCTGGTGTCGGCCCCGGTGTTCCTGGCGGTGGCGCTGGTGGTGCGGCTGGACACCGGCGGCCCGGTGTTCTTCCGGCAGACCCGGGTGGGTCGCGGCGGCGAGCCGTTCCGGATGTTCAAGTTCCGGACCATGCACGTCGACGCCGAGCAGCGGCTCGACGACGTACGGGGGCAGAACGAGTCCACGGGCGTGCTGTTCAAGATGCGCCGGGACCCGCGGGTGACCCGTGCCGGCCGGGTGCTGCGCCGGTGGTCCCTCGACGAGCTGCCCCAGCTGATCAACGTCCTGCTCGGGGACATGTCGCTGGTCGGGCCGCGCCCGCCGCTGCCCGCCGAGGTCGAGCGGTATCCGCAGGACATGCGCCGGCGGCTGATGGTCAAGCCCGGCATGACCGGGCTGTGGCAGGTGAGCGGCCGCTCCGATCTCTCCTGGGAGGACTCGATCCGCCTCGACCTGCGGTACGTGGAGAACTGGTCGCTCACAGTCGACCTGGTGATTCTGCTGCGCACCGCGATCGCGGTCCGGCGCGGCGCGGGGGCGTACTAGCAGCGCGTACTCCCGGCGCGGGGAAGCGGCGACCGGGCGCCGCAGGGGATTGCCGGTGAGCTTGCCGGTGACGACGCAGGATGGGACGGGTTCATCGGTGATTGTGTACGTCGCGGCCGCGCTGGCGGTGCTGCTGCCCGCGGTCGCGGGTCCGGCGCTGGCGTACGGGCCGGGCCGGCACTGGACGCGCAGCCGGCTCGCGGGCCGGGTGGGCGCGGCGCTGTCCGCCCTGGTGTCCACGATCGGGCGCCCGGCCACCGCGGTGGCGTTCCTGCTGGCCTGGGTGGCCGCCGTGGTGGCGGTGTTCTGGCCGCTCGGTGAGCTGGCACACCGGCTGGAGCCCGGCCTCGACGTGCCCGTCCACGCCTGGATCGGTACCCGGCTCGACCCGTCGTTCGGGCGCCTCAACTGGGCGTACACGGTGCTGGGGGACCGGGCCCCGCTGAAGGTGGTGACGGTCGCCGGCGCCGTGGTCTTCGCGGCCCTGTGGCGGCGCCGGTTCTGGATCCCGCTCCTCGCGATCCTCGCGTCGTTCCCGCTGGAGCAGTACGTGCAGGCCGTGCTCGCCGGCATGGTGCACAGGGGGCACCCGCCGACCGGGCTGGGCACGTACCCGTCGGGTGGGGTGGCCCGGATCGTGATGACCTTCGGGGCGCTGGCCCTGTTCGCGGCGCTGACCTTCCGGCTCGGGCGCCGGGCCCGCGTCGGCCTGGGCACCGCGGTGCTGGTGCTGGCGGTCGTCGAGGGCTACACCCGGATGTACGTGCAGAAGCACTGGCTCACCGACGTGGTCGCCGGTCTGCTGTTCGGACCGGCGCTGTTCCTCGGCTGGGCGGTGGCGGTGCTGGTCCTGGTGGGCCCCATGACGCGTCCCGGGCCCACGCCCGGCGTCGAGCGCGTCGCGGGGCCTGCGCCGAGCCCCACCGCGCCGTCGAGGCTGATCGCCGCGGCTGCGCCCGGCACCGGGCCGGAGGCGGCGTCGTGACCACGCTGCTGGTCGCGTCGACGGGTGGCCACCTCGCCGAACTGCACGATCTGCGGCCGCGCCTCGGCGTGGGCGCGCACCGGTGGGTCACCTTCGACAGCCCGCAGAGCCGGTCGCTGCTGGCCGGTGAGGACGTCGTGCACGTGCCCCCGGCCACCAGCCGGGACCTGGTCGGCGCCGCCCGCGATCTCGCGGTGGCGCGGCGGATGCTGCGCACCGGGCGTTACGACCGGGTGATCAGCACCGGGGCCAGCGTGGCGGTGTCGTTCTTCGTGCCCGCGCGAGCGGCCGGGATCGAGTGCACCTACATCGAGAGCGCGACCCGCACCCGGGGCCCGTCGCTGACCGGCCGGCTCGCCGCCCGGCTGCCCGGCGTCCGGCTGTACACCCAGTATCCGGGCTGGGCGGGCGGCGCCTGGCGGTTCGGCGGGTCCATCTTCGACGCGTTCGTCGCCGAGCCGCTGCCCGTGCCCCCGCCCGTACGCACAGTGGTGGTGAGCCTGGGCACCCACCCGCGGTTCACCTTCCCGCGGCTGCTGAACCGGCTGGTCCGGATCCTGCCGCCGGAGCTGGAGGTGCTCTGGCAGGTCGGCGCGACCGTGGTCGACGAGATGCCCGCCGGGGCGCGCGCCCAGGTGCCGGTCGCCGAGCTGCACCACGCCATGCGCGAGGCGGACGTGGTCATCACCCACGCCGGGGTCGGCTCCGCACTGGCCGCGATGCAGGCGGGCCGCCGCGCCGTGTACGTGCCGCGCCGCCGCGCCCACGGCGAACACGTCGACGACCACCAGGCCGACATGGCCGCGGAGCTGGCCGCCCGCAACCTCGTCGTCGCCCGCGAGGCCGACGAGATCGACCTCGACGACCTGCGGTCCGCGGCCGCCTGGTCGGTTCGGGCCGGACCGGCACCGGTGCCGTTCCGGTTCACGCAAACCCCGTCCCACCACCCCTCATACTCCGAATAGGAGGGCACGTGTCCCTGCCCCGTCGACTCCGGCCCCGCGCCGCCGCCACCGTCGTGGCGGCCGCCGCGGCGCTGAGTACGGTCGCGCTGAGCGCCATCCCCGCCCAGGCCGTGTACGTCCCGCCGAACGTCACGTCCACCCTCGTCACGGCGAACCCCGCGGACACCACCCCGCACGTGCAGAACGGCAGCGTGCGCGCGTTCGCCCAGATCGGCAGCACCGTGTACGCGGGCGGCTCGTTCACCGGCGCCAAGAACGCCACGGCGAGCGGCTGGACGTCTGTCACCTACCTGATCGCGTACGACGCGTCGACCGGTGCGCTCAAAACCGGCTTCAAGCCCAGCCTCGACAACGCCGTGCAGACCCTGGCGGTCAGCCCCGACGGCAAGCTGATCGTCGGCGGCAACTTCGGCACGGTCAACGGCGTGGCCCGCAAGAACCTCGTCGAACTCGACCCGGCCACCGGGGCGACCGTCGCCGGCTTCACCGGGCGGGCCGACGGCGGCGTGGTGCGCCGGGCGATCGTGTCCGGCAACTACCTGTACCTCGCGGGCGCGTTCCACTACGTCAACGGGACCAAGCACTCGCTGCTGGCCCGGCTCAACGCCACCACGGGCGCGATCGACTCCACGTTCCAGATCGACGCGAGCGTCGCCCGCGCCGACTCGGAACTGGTGTGGGCGCTGACGGTCTCCCCGAACGGCAGGACCGTCGTGGCGTCCGGCAACTTCCGGAAGGTCAACGACCTGGCCCGCGAGCAGGTCGTGATGATCGACGTGTCCGGCACGCCGAAGGTGGCCGACTGGAGCACCCAGCGGTTCGCGCCGGACTGCCAGATCGACACGTTCCCGTTCTACGCCCGCGACGTCGACTTCTCCGATGACGGCAGCTACTTCGTCATCGGCGCCGACGGCGGCATCGGCGGGGACGCGTTCTGCGACACGATCAGCCGCTGGGAGACCTCGGCGCGCGGCAGCAACCTGGACGCCACCTGGGTCGACCGGACCGGCCACGACTCCATCACGTCGCTGGAGGCCGCCGACAACGTGGTCTACCTCGGCGGGCACTTCCGCTGGCTGAACAACGCCAACGGCAACGACAAGGCCGGCCCCGGCGGCATCGACCGGTACGGCTTCGGCGCCCTCGACCCCGGTAACGGCCTGCCGATGGCGTGGAACCCGGGCCGTTCCCCGGGCAGCCACCTGCCCCCGGGTGGCACCTCGTGGGGCCCGATCGTGTGGGAGATGTGGAAGGGCCCGTCCGGGCTGTTCATCGGGCAGGACTCCGACGGCGTGGGCGGCGAGTACCACGGGCGGCAGGCGTACTTCCCGACCGCGGGCGGCCGTACTGTGGCGCCGGTCGACGCGCCGCAGGCCGCCTCCGGCTACCTCTATCTCGGCGCGGGCAACGGCAAGCTGACCAGGGTGCCGTACGGTCCGTCCGGGGTCGGTGCGGCCACGTCGACCAACCAGCCGAACCTCACCTCGGCCAAGGCCACCTTCTCGGTGTCGAACAAGCTGTGGTGGGCGAAGAACGACGTGCTGAACCTCTCCACCTTCACCGGCGGCACCGTCGGCGCCCCGTGGGTCAGCAGCGGCTTCAACTCCTGGTACGAGGCCGGTGACATGACCGGCGCGTTCTACCTGCAGGGCCGCATGTACTACACGACCGCCAGCGGCAGGGCGCTGTACTACCGCTACCTGGAGCCGGACGGTTCCATCGTGGGCTGCACCGAGTTCACGCTGCCCACCTCGGGCATCGACTGGCATTCCGTGCGCGGTCTCGCCTGGGTCGCGGGCAAGCTCGTCTACGGCTCGACGGACGGCGTGCTGCGGACCGTCGCGTTCGACCCGGCCGCGTCCACCGCGGTCAACGGCGCATCCGCGACCGTGGTCGCGCCCAAGTCGGCCGGGGCGACCTGGTCCAACCCCACCCTGTTCTTCGCCACCTCGTAGGCGAGGGACCGCACCACATCGCCCCCGGCCGGACGCCGGTGCCGCACCGCCGCGGCCCGGCGCCCGCCCGGGGGCCCGGCACGAACCCGGGGAGAGACCCATGGATGTGACTGATGCCGTCGCCGGTGGCCGGCAGCGCGTCGTCGGCTTCGCCGACGTCGTCCGGATCCCGGTGCGCCGGTGGCGGACCGTGGCGGCGACGGCGGCCGCCGTCGTGCTGGCCACCGTCGGCTACCTGAGCTTCTTCCCCGCCACCTACCGCGCGACCACGGTGGTCGTCCTGCGCCCCGTGGTGACCGACCCGTTCACGCTGCCCGCCGGCGGCGCGGACCGGGCCATCAACATGACCGCCGAGAACGGCATCGCGCTGGGCAACGAGGTCGTCGACGCCACCGCGCAGACCCTGGGCCGCGACGCCGACGACGTCCGTGACGCGCTGTCGGTGGAGGTGCCCACCGGCGGGCAGGTGCTGCGTTTCGAGTACGCCGGTGACAGCGAGTCGGAGGCGATCACCGGGGCGAACGCCGCCGCACAGACGTACCTGAAGGTGCGCGAGGCCATCTACCAGCAGCAGCGTGCCGCCCTGCTGCTCTCCTACGACAGCACCATCAAGCAGGTCACCAGCCAGCGCAAGGCCGCGCAGAAGGAACTGCCCGAGGAGGGTACGACCAGCGCCGGCCCCGCCTCGCCGCGCGTCCAGGCGATGCTGGACCAGGTCAGCAAGCTCAACGACCAGCTCGCCCAGCTGGCCAACGCCCGCGCGAAGGTCTCCTCGGCGGACCTGAGCCCCGGCGCCGTCACGGCCGCGGCCCGCACCCCCGTACCGTCCAGCCACGACAACGCCGCCCTGTACCTGCTCGGCGCGCTGGTCGGCGGGGCGCTGCTCGGCATGATGGCCGCGCACGCCAGGGAAGCGCTGGATCGCCGGGTCCGCTCCGTCGAGCAGGCAGCCGACCTGGTCGGGGTGCCCGCGCTCGGGGTGGTCCGCGCGGGCGGGCGCGCCGGTGGCGACGCGGCCGCGGCCGCCGACGCCCGGTACGTGTCGCTGGCCGTACTGAAATGGCTCGGCCGGCACCCGGATCTGCCGCTGGTCGTGCTCTCCGGCCGCGACGACGAGGGCCGCACCGTGGTCACCGGCAACCTCGCGGTGGCGCTGGCCGAGGCGGGCCAGGACGTGCACCTGGCGGCCCCGCCGGAGAGCGAGGCGGAACTCAAGCAGATCCTGTACGCGGCCCAGCGGCGCACCCCGCCCCGGCCGCGCCTGCTGCCCGAGGCCGACGCGTACGGCGCGCCGCGGCTCAACGGGGCGGCCCGCCCCGGCGTGGGTGGTGCGCTGCCGATGCGGCCCGGTTTCGCCCGGCCCGCCGTCGGCCTGCAGCCCGGCAAGGACCCCGACGCCACCATGGTCATGGAGGCGGCGGTGTCGCGCCCGACCGCGGCGCCGATGCTGGCGCCACGCCCCGGCGAGGAGCCCGACGGGCGGGGGCCGCTGGCCGTGCTCATCGGCGGCGGCGCGGTACGCCTGCACCCGCTCGGCGAACTGCCCGACCACGGCGTGGTCGTGGTGGACGCGCCCCCCTCCGACACCGACGAGCGCGGCGTACGGGCCGCGCAGTCCGGGGTGGCCCTGCTCGTGGTCGCCCGCGACCGCACCCGCAACACCGAACTGACCCGGCTGGTGGACCGGCTGCGTTCGGCGGGCGCCCAGGCGGTCGGGTTCGTGCTCACCGGGGGCCGGCGTGGGTGACGCCGCCCTGCCGTACCCGTCGGTCAGTGTCGTGGTGGCCACCCGCGACCGGCCCGGCCTGCTGGAACGGGCCGTCGCCGCGATCCTCGGCCAGGTCTACCCCGGTCCGGTCGAATGCATCGTCGTCTACGACCAGGTGCCCGTCCGCGAGCTGGACGTGCCCCTCGGTCCCTACCGGACGCTGAAGGTCATCTCCAACGGGCGCCGGGCGGGCCTGCCCGGCGGACGCAACAGCGGGGTCGACGCGGCCACCGGCGAGCTGCTGGCGTTCTGCGACGACGACGACATCTGGCTGCCCGCCAAGCTGAGCCGCCAGGTGGCGCTGCTGGCCGACCCGGCCGTCGGCGCGGTCAGCTGCGGGCTGCGCCTGCGCGGGCCCGGCATCGACAAGGACCGTGTGCTCGACCGCGACCGGGTCACCCTCGACGAGCTGCTGGCCGACCGGGTGATGGAGGTGCACTCAAGCACGATGCTGGTGCGCCGCTCGGCGTGGCTGGCGGCCGGGGAGGTCGACGAGGACATCCCCGGCGGCTACAGCGAGGACTACGAGTGGCTGCTGCGGCTGGCCGCGCACACAGCGATCGCGATCTGCCGCCAGCCGCTGGTCGTGGTCGACTGGCACGGCGGGTCGTTCTACTTCGGACGGTGGGCCACGATCGTCGAGGCGCAGCGCTACCTGCTGCGCAAACACCCGGAGCTGGCGCGCAGCCGTACCGGCACGGCGCGCATCCGCGGCCAGATCGCGTTCGCCCTGGCCTCCGGCAACCGGCGCCTCGAAGCCATCCGCGAACTGTGCGCGGTGCTGCGGCTCAACTGGCGCGAGAAGCGGGTACTGGTCACCGTGCCCGTGATCCTCGGGCTGGTCACCGGGGAGCGGGTGCTGCGGATGGCGCAGAGACGGGGCCGCGGTGTCTGACACCGCCGTGCGCGGCCGGCGGCTGCGGTGGCCCGTGCGGGCGGTCGCCGCCGTCCGGGCCCGCGCGGTCGCACCTGTCGAGCCGGGCGTACGCGACCGTGGCGCCTGGGTGGTGCGCACCGCGCGGCTGCCGGTGTGGCCGTTGACCGCGATGTTCGGTTTCATGCCGCTGTGGTGGGCGCTCGGCGCGTTCCAGCTCGCCTGGCCCTGCTTCGGGGCGCTGCTGTTCGTGCTGCTGACCACGCGCGGGCGGATCCGGCTCCCGGCCGGCACCACCGTGTGGCTGGTGTTCCTCGGCATCGTGGCGGTCAGCGCGGTACGGCTGCACCGGGTCGCCGCGGTGGGCACGTTCGGGCTGCGGCTCGGCATGTTGGTCACCGCGTTCCTGGTCGGGCTGTACGTCTACAACGTGGCCCGCGACGGGGTGCCCTGGGCGCGGATTGCCGGGCCGGTGTGCGCGTACTGGGTGGCCATGGTGGCGCTGGGCTGGCTCGGGGTGCTCGCGCCCCGGTTCAGTGCGCCCAGCCCGGTCGAGCTGGCGCTGCCGCACGGGCTGGCCGTCCAGCCGTTCCTGCAGGACCTGTCGCATCTGGACGCCACCGAGTTCAACCCGGCCAGCGCGCACCCGATCTTCCGGCCGGCGGCGCCGTACCCGTACACGAACAACTGGGGTACCGGGTTCGCCTTCCTCGTACCGTTCGTGCTGGCCTATCTGACCTCGGTGCGGCACGGGCCGCTGCGCCTGGCGTTGCTGGTGTCTCTGCCGCTGTCACTGGTGCCGGCGTTCCTGACGTTGAACCGCGGCATGTTCATCGGCCTCGGCGCCGGGGTACTGTATCTGCTCGGCCGCGAGATCGCCCGCGGCCGGGTGCGCCTGCTGTTGCCGGTCGCGGTGATCCTGCTGGTGGGCTGGCTGGTCACCCTGATCATCCCCGTGGTGGACCTGATCCGGAACCGGACCTCCACCACGGACACCAACATCGACCGCTACGACCTGTACGTGCAGACCCGGGCCGCGGTGCTGCGCTCCCCGCTGCTCGGCTACGGTCAGCCCGCCTCGGTCGACACCACCCACTCGGTGGAGCCGCTGGGCACCCAGGGACTGCTCTGGCAACTGCTGTACAGCTACGGCATCCCCGCCGCTGTCTGCTTCTTCCTGCTGCTGTTCGTGGTGGCGCGGCGGCTGTCCGCCGCGGTGACCGCGACCGGGCTGTGGCTCAGCGCGCTGCCGGTCATCGCGGCCGTCATCACCCCGTTCTACGGATACGTCGATCCGAACCTGTCGGTGCTGTTCGCCGGGGTGGGACTGGGCCTGGCCGCGGTGGACGGCGCGGTCAACCGGGAGCCGGGGGTGCCCCGGTGACCGCGGTCGGCATCGCGCACGGCGCCGAGGTGCGGCGCAGCGCCCGCAGTGGGGCGCTCGGCCTGCTCGGCGCGGCGGTGAACGGTGCCTGCGGTTTCGTGCTGACCGCGGTGATCGTACGAGTGCTGGGCGCGTCCGGCGCGGGTGCCATGTTCAGCGTCATCGGGCTGGTCAGCATCCTCGGGCCGTTGTGCTGTCTCGGCGCGGACACCGCCCTGATGTGGGCGCTGCCGCGACGCGCCGCCGGTCCGGGTGGCGACGCGGCCCGGCTGCTGCCGCTGGCCGTGGTGCCCACCGCGGCCTTGGCCACGGTCGTCGCGGCGGCCGGGTGGCAGTTCGCGCCCACGGTCGACGCGGCGCTGCTGGGCTCCGGCGATGCCACGCTGGTGCGGCTCGCGTTCGCCGGGGTGCCGGTGTTCGCGGTCGCGACAGTGCTGCTGGCCGCGGTCCGGGCCACCCGCCCGGTCGCGACGTACGTCGGAGTGCAGCTGGTCGCGGTGCCGGCTGCCCGCCCGCTGCTGATCGGCGCGGCCGTCGCGGCCGGGGGTTCGGTGACGGCGGCGTTCGCCGGGTGGTTGCTGCCGCTGGCCGCCGCCGCGGTGGCGGCGGTGCTGCTCGTCGCGGGACCGCTCGGGGTGACCCGGGGTGCCCGGCTGCGGCCCACGGCGGCGGACCGGCGCTGGTTCTGGGGTTTCGCGTTGCCCCGCGCGGTGTCCACGGTGATCGACGCGGGCGGCATGTGGTTCGGGGTGCTGCTCACCGCCGCGCTGGCCGGGCCCGCCGAGGCCGGGGTGTTCGGCGCGGTGTGCCGGTACGCGCTGGCCGGGCTGCTGGTCATGCAGGGCCTGCGGGTGGCGATCGCCCCGCAGCTGTCCCGGCTGCTCGGTGCCGGACGCCGGGCCGAGGCGGCCGCGATCCACCGCCGGATCACCGGGGTCGTGGTGCTGTTGTCCTGGCCCGCGTACCTGCTGCTGGCGGTGTTCGCGCCCGCGTTCCTGGCGCTGTTCGGCGCGCCGTTCGCGGCCGGGGCCGCGCCGCTGGCGGTGCTGGCGGTGGCGATGCTGGTCAACGTCGGCGTCGGCACCGTGCAGACCGTCCTGCTGATGAGCGGCAACAGCCGCGGCCACCTCGTCGCCGCCGCGACCGGCCTGGTCCTGTACCTGCTGTTCTGTGTCGTGCTCGTGCCCCGCCACGGTGCCCTGGGCGCGGCCGTGGCCTGGTCGATCGGCATTGTCGTCGAAAACGTCATCGCGGCCGTGCTGGTGCGGCGGGTGCTGGGCGAACCGCTGGCCGGGCGGGCCCTGGCCGCCATCGCCCTGGCGGCTGTCGCCGGGACCGGCGCGGCGGCGGCCGCGGGCGTCGCGATTGCGGGCCGCGGACCGGGTGGACTCGCGCTGGCCCTCGGCGTTCTCGCGGCTGGCGGGCTCTGCCTGCTCGGCAGCACCCGCGCCCGCGCGGCCCTGCGCCCCGCCCTCGCCGCATCGACGCTTCATCCCCCGGATCGTCCGCCAACACCGGAGGTTGTCCCGTGACCGTCAAGGACCGCATCAAGCAGGTCGCACCGCGACATGCCAGGGAGGGGGTGCGCGACCTGCTGGCCCGCTACGGCGAGCGGACCAGCGACCGTCGCCCCTTGCCGGACTTCCTGATCGTCGGCACCAAGCGGGGCGGCACCACGTCGCTGTGGCGCTACCTGCTGCGCCACCCGCTCGTGCCGCGGCTGTTCCCTGCGTGGAACACCAAGACCTCGCACTTCTTCGAGGAGAACTGGTCGCGGGGCGAGGCGTGGTACCGCTCGCACTTCCCGACCCAGCGGCAGCGCTCCGCTCTGGAACGGCGGCACGGCGCCCCGTGCCGGGTCGGCGAGGCAGCGCCGCTGTACATGTTCCATCCGCTGGCGGCGGACCGGGTCGCCACGTTGATGCCCGGAGCCCGGATCATCGTGCTGCTGCGCGACCCGGTGCAGCGGGCGTACTCGCACTGGAAGGAACGGCGCACGGAGGGCGTGGAGCCGCTGGATTTCGCGGCGGCGCTGGCGGCGGAGCCGGAACGCACGGCGGGGGAGCGGGAGCGGCTGATCGCCGAACCGGGCTATCACAGTACGGCGTACGACTGGTATTCGTACCGGGCGCGGGGCCGGTACCTGGAGCATCTGGAGCCGTGGCTGCGCCGGTTCGACAGACGCCGGTTGCTGTTCGTGCCGAGCGAGTCGTTGTACTCCGAACCCGCCGCCACCTACGCGGGGGTGCTGGACTTCCTCCAACTGCCGCGCCACGAGCTGTCGTCGTACGACGTCTTCAACGACCGGCCGAGCCGGGGCATGGACGAGCAGGTGCGGGCGGAGCTGACCGCGTACTACCGGCCGTACAACGCGGCGCTGGCCGCGCGGCTGGGGATGACCTTCGGCTGGGCCTGATTCGCACGCCCGTGTTAGCTTGAACGCGTTCAACTGAACGTGTTCAAGAGTGGGTGATGGCATGGACCGGCTGACCGCGTCCGGGTGGGTTGGGCTGCACCTGGTGGTGGGCGCCTGCGTGGTGCTGTTCGTGCCGCTGGGGCTCGGCGTACTGGGCCGAGGCCGCGGACTGGTGCGATGGTGGCCGGCCGCGTCGCTGCCCGCGGTGGCGGCGCTGTTGCTGTCGCGCGGCGTGCTGGCGGGTCTGCTGTGCGTGCCCTACCTGGTGGGGTGCCTGGCCGTGCCGGTCGTGCTGCGGCGCGACCGTCTCGTCGCGTTCGCGGCGGCCTGCCTGCCGGTCGCCGCGGTGGGGCTGCTGGCCGAGCGCGCCGGGATCGACCTGCTGGGCTTCACGACGGACGTCCTGGGCCTGACCGCGGCGCACTTCCACGTGGCGGGCTTCGGCGCCCTCCTGCTGCTCTCGCTGGTGGACCACCGGACGGCCCGGCGTCTGGCACCGGCCGGGGTGGCGCTGGTCGGCGTCGGCTTCCTGGTCGGCCGGACAGCGCTCGGTGAGGACGTCGGCGACCTGATCGAGCTGCTCGGCGCCGGCCTGCTCAGCGCGGGCCTGTGGCTGGCGATCGCCAGCCGTACCGGTCGGGCCGCCCGGACGCTGCTGGCGCTCAGCCTGGTGACGATGGGACTGGCCGTGCTCTACGCAACCGGGGAGCTGGTGACCATCCCGCACCTGAGCCTGACCTGGATGGTGCTGACGCACGGCGTGCTGAACGCGACCGCCGTCCTGACCGCCCTTGTGGTGTCCCGGGCCGGTCGGGCGCCGTGGACCGCGCACCGCTGGTCGCACCGGATCGGCACCGGGCGGGAGCGGTTCGAGGCGGCGTCCGCCGCGTTGCTGCAGTGGCAGATGCACCGCCGTGCGGGTGCCTGGATCTCGCCCGACACCCCGCCCGCCGCCACCGGGCAGCACATGCTGTCCTCGGTCGGGATCGGACGGCTGCGGCTGCCGGAGCCATGCGAGGTGATCGACGTGGTGCGGGAGACGGACCACACCGTGATGCACTACCGCGCCTCGCCCGGCCACACCTTCGAGGGCGACGAGCGGTTCACCGTAGTGATCGCAGCGGACGGGGTGGTGCGGTTCGACGTGGTGGTCCGCTCCCGGCCCGTCCTGCTGGCGGCCCGGCTCGCGGGACCGCTGGTTCCGGTGGCGCAGCGGCTGTTCATCGCGCGGTGTGCGGCGGTCCTGCGTCGCGCACCGGCGACAACCCCGGCCCTGACCCCCGCAGGAGGATCCGATCCGGGCTGAGTCGCCTCGCGCGGGGTGTGGTCAGCTCCGGCGCGGACCGAGTCGTGCCGCCAGTACGTGCAACAGGGCCGGATGCAACCGCGGATTCCACCCCGCTCCGCCGCCCGACAGCTCGTACGTGCGCAGCCACAACTCCACCAGGTACGCGTCGACGACCAGCCGCTGCCGGGCCGCGTCGAGCCCCAGCGCCGGCCCGTGCCGGTGCAGTGCCGCATCGGCCGCATCCGCGCAGTCCGGCGCGGGCCGCCCGCGCAAGGACAGCGCCGTCTGGAACGCCTGATGCGCCAGGTCGAAGCCGACGGGCACGCCGGTTCCCCGGTTCTCCCAGTCCCACACGTACAGGCGGCCGCGGTGCCGGGCCATGTTCCACGGCACCCAGTCGCCGTGCCAGTCCCCGAACTCACACGCCAGGTCGCCGTCGCGGGCCTCGATCGCGTCGATGGCCGCGTCGATGGACATCGCAGCCGGGTCGGTCACCGCGTCGGCGCCTGCCGCCCGGCGACGCCAGTCGTCCAGCAGCGGTGAGTCGCGCAGTGCCCGGGGCGCCGTGGCCGGGCCGCCGCGGCGTGCGACCGCGAGCATCGCGGCCACCCGCGGGTTGCCGGAATCGCGCAGGCGGCGGACCCGGCGGGGCATCGGCGCCACGACGGCGACCTCCTGGTCCCGCCACCGGGTGTGCAGCACCAGCCCCGGCACCACGGGCAGTTCACCGCCGGGCGGGGGCAGGTCGGCCAGCGTCGCCGCCTCGGCGCGGACCATCGCCCGGGTGCCGTCGTTCCAGCCGATCTTCGCGTACCCGCGGGGCCGTCCCGCGTCGTCGAACAGTTGCAGTGTCGGCTTGTGGTGCGGGTCGGGCGGGCGGATGCCGATCGCAGCGTGCAGTCCGGGCGCTCCGAGCAGGCGGGCCAGGTGGGCACAGAGCAGCACGTCGGCGGGTTCGACCCCGGCAGGCACGTGTACGGACAGCACCGGCGCCCCGGCCAGCGCCAGCGCCCCGACCCGGGCCAGCAACCCCACGGCGGTCCGGCTCGCACGCACCCGCGGCGGCCGCAGCGCGTTGTACGCCAGCACGGACGCGGCCGTCACCCGGCGCCCGGCCAGCGGCAGCAGGAACCGGGCGCGGTCCAGCGACGGGACCACCGCGTACGCCACCGCGGCCCCCGCGTCGGCTCCGACGCTCAGACGCAGCCGGGGGTCGCCGAACACCGCCCGGCTGACCCAGCCGAGCCCGTCGGTGCGCCCGCGCGGATCGTCGGAGCCACTGTCCGGCAACGCCGGACGGTGGCCGTCGGCGCTGACGAGCGGGTCCGACGGCGCGCGCTGGCCGGGGACATCGACGCGGATGGAATGCTGCCGCACGCGGACACCATAGCGGCCCGGCGGGCCTCTGCCAGCCCCGGCGGTCTCAGCGCTGATAGACCCGGACGTAGTCGACGACGAAGTCGGCGGGGAACGCGGTCCGCGCGTCGGGTTCCCCGAGCCACCCTCCGACCTGCAGGTTGAGCCGGATGTTGTACGGCTTGTGGAACACCTCGTCGAACCATGGGGTCGTGTCGCGGTCCCGGCTCCAGACCAGGGTGTCGTCGACGTACCAGCGCAGGGCGGTGGCGTCCCACTCCGTGGCGTACGTGTGGAAGCCGTCGCCGGGGTGGCCGCCCGAGGGCAGCGCGATCCTGTTGTCCTGCTTCACCGGCGTGTAGTCGTGGAAGATCGCCGCGGTGGCCCGGTCGTACCAGGCGGCACCGCCGGGCAGCTCGGTCACGTCGATCTCGCCGTGGCCGCCGTCGTCCGGGCGCAGCCAGAACGCGGGCCATACGCCGGTGGAGGTGTCCGGCTGGTTGGGCGACTTGGCGCGGATCTCGAACCGGCCGTACGTCCACGACGCCCTGCCGATGGTGTCGAGATACGCCTGGGTGTACCGGCGGGTCGCCCGGCCGCAGGGCACATCCGCGCGCAGTGCCCGCAGGGTGAGAGCGCCGTCGGCGACGAACGCATTCCGCGGACTGTCCACATTGCACCCCGAGTCGACGTCGCGGCCCTCCCGCTTGCGCAGGTTCCACCGGCTCCGATCCAGGGCGGGCTCGTCGAACTCGTCGGACCAGACCAGACGCCAGCCGCTCGGTCGCGCGGCGCCGGGCGTGCCGCTGGACGGTGGGGCGGCGGCCGTGTCGCCCCGGATCGCCAGCATCGTCACGCCGAGCACGACCGCCGCGAGCACCCGGCCGGACCGGGTGGAGGGACGCGCCGACAAACCGGCACGGCGGGCCGTACGGGGCATGGGGAGTGGTCAACCTCCGGGAGCGGCGGATGGACCGGGATCGCCGGTCGCGGGCGAGGATAGCGGGCCGGGACGTGGTTCCGCCTCCGGGGTGCAGCGCGGATCCGACCCGGGGACACCGTGCCGGAACGACAGCGGGGCGGCCGGAGAGCCGCCCCGCTGTCGTCTGCCGTCCCTCAGTCCACCTCGACCGCTGCCTCGGCGAACTGCGCCGAGTACAACCGGGCGTACGCGCCGTCCGCCGAAATCAACTCGTCGTGGGTGCCCTGCTCCACGATCGCCCCGGACTCCATGACCAGGATGACGTCCGCGTCGCGGATGGTGGAGAGCCGGTGCGCGATGACGAAACTGGTCCGCCCCGCCCGCAACGAGTTCATCGCCCGCTGGATCAGCACCTCGGTCCGGGTGTCGACCGAGCTGGTCGCCTCGTCGAGGATCAGGATGCTCGGCTCGGCCAGGAACGCCCGGGCGATCGTGATGAGCTGCTTCTGCCCGGCGCTGACGTTCGAGCCCTCCTCGTCGATGACGGTGTCGTAGCCGTCCGGCAGCATCCGCACGAACCCGTCCACGTGCGCCGCCTCGGCCGCCGCCGCGATCTTCTCGGGCGTCGGGTCGTCGGCGGCGTACGCGATGTTCTCCGCGATCGTGCCGCCGAACAGCCAGGTGTCCTGCAGCACCATGCCCATGTGCTCGCGCAGCTCCGGGCGGGGCATGGTGGCGATGTCCACCCCGTCCAGGGTGATCCGCCCGCCGGTCACCTCGTAGAAGCGCATGAGCAGGTTGACCAGGGTGGTCTTGCCCGCGCCGGTGGGGCCGACGATCGCGACCGTCTGGCCGGGTTCGACGGTCAGCGACAGGTGGTCGATCAGCGGCTTGTCGGGCAGGTACCGGAACGACACGTCCTCGAACGCGATCCGGCCGCGTACCGCGCCGGGCAGCACCGGGTCCGCCGGGTCGGGGCTCTGCTCGTCGGCGTCGAGCAGTTGGAACACCCGTTCCGCGGAGGCCACCCCGGACTGTACGAGGTTGGCCATGCTGGCCACCTGGGTCAGCGGCTGGCTGAACTGCCGTGAGTACTGGATGAACGCCTGCACGTCGCCCAGCGACAGCGAACCCGAGGCCACCCGCAGGCCGCCGACCACGGCGACCAGCACGTAGTTCAGGTTGCCGATGAACATCATCGCCGGCTGGATGAGTCCGGAGATGAACTGGGCGCGGAAGCTGGATGCGTACAGTTTGTCGTTGTGCTGCCGGAACGTGGCGTCGGCCTCGGCCTGGCGGCCGAAGACCCGCACCAGCGAATGCCCGGTGAACATCTCCTCGATGTGGCCGTTGAGCCGGCCGGTGGTGCCCCACTGCGCCACGAACTGCGGCTGCGCCCGCTTGCCAATCTTGGTGGTGATCAGTACGGACACCGGGACGGTCAGCACCGCGATCAACGCCAGCAGCGGGGAGATCCAGAGCATCATCCCCAGCACCCCGATGATCATCAGCAGTGCCGTGACGAGCTGAGCGAACGTCTGCTGCAGGGTCTGGGCGATGTTGTCCGTGTCGTTGGTGGCCCGGCTGAGCACCTCGCCGCGCGGCTGCTTGTCGAAGTAGGACAGGGGCAGCCGCGACAGCTTCGCCTCGACGTCCGCGCGGAGCTGGAAGACCGTTGCCTGCACGACCCGGGCGGTCAGGCGCCCCTGCAGCACGCCGAAGATCCAGGCGCATGCGTAGACGACGAACACCCAGGCCAGCAGGTGCGCCAGCCGGTTGAAGTCGATGCCCTGGCCGGGGACGACGTCCATCGAGGCCAGCATGTCGGCCCGGTTGTTCTGGCCCTGGGCCCGCAGCGCGGCCACGGCCTGGGCCTTGCTCACCCCGGCGGGCAACGCCTGGCCGACCACCCCGGAGAAGATCAGGTCGGTGCCGTGCCCGAGCAACCGCGGCCCGAGTACGGACAGGAACACGCTCCCGCCCCCGAGCAGCAGCACCATCGCGACCAGCCACCGGTGCGGGCGCATCAGCCCGAGCAGCCGCTTCGTGGAGCCCCGGAAGTCTTCCAGCTTCTCCGGCGGCATCCCCCCGGCCATCATGCGCGCGGCGGGCCCACCCATGGGCCCGGCGGGTGGCCGCCTCGTCGGCGCGGTCATGCGGCAGCCTCCTGCTCCGTGAGCTGGGAGAGCACGATCTCCCGGTACGTCGGGTTGGTGTCCATCAGCTCGGCGTGGGTGCCGGTGCCGACCACGACGCCGTCGTCGAGGACGACGATGCGGTCGGCGTCGCGGATCGTGCTGACCCGCTGCGCCACGATGACCACGGTGGCCTCGGCGGTGCGTTCCGCGAGCGCGGCCCGCAGCGCGGCGTCCGTGGCGTAGTCGAGGGCCGAGAACGAGTCGTCGAACAGGTAGATCTCGGGCCGGTGCACGAGCACCCGCGCGATGGCCAGGCGCTGCCGCTGGCCGCCGGAGACGTTCGTGCCGCCCTGGGCGATGCGCGCGTCCAGCCCGCCGTCCATCCGTTCCACGAACTCGCGGGCCTGCGCCACGTCGAGGGCCTGCCACAGCTCCTCGTCGGTGGCGTCGGGATTGCCGTAGCGCAGGTTCGACGCGACCGTGCCGGTGAACAGGTACGGCTTCTGCGGCACCAGGCCGACCGTGCGTGACAGCAGCTTCTCGTCCAGTTCCCGTACGTCGACGCCGCCGACCAGCACCTGCCCGCCGGTGACGTCGAACAGCCGTGGCACCAGGTCGAGCAGTGTGGTCTTGCCGCTGCCGGTACTGCCGATGATCGCGGTGACCTCGCCGGGGCGGGCCACCAGGTTGATCCCGCACAGCACCGAGGCCTCGGCGCCGGGGTACCGGAAGTCGACGTCGCGCAACTCCAGGTGGCCGTGGCCGCGCAGCGCCCGTACCGGATCGGCGGGCGGGCGGACGCTGGACTCGGTGCCCAGGACCTCCACGATCCGGTCGGCGCACACCTCGGCCCGCGGGATCATGATGAACATGAACGTGGCCATCATGATCGACATGAGGATCTGCATGAGGTAGCTGAGGAACGCGGTGAGCGCGCCGATCGGCATCTCGCCGGATTCGATCCGGTGCGCGCCGAACCAGAGCACGGCCACGCTGGACACGTTCACCACGAGCATCACGGTCGGGAACATCAGGGCCATCAGCCGGCCGGCGCGCAGCGACACGTCCATCAGGTCGCGGCTGGCGTCGTCGTACCGGTCCTGCTCGTGCTCGTCGCGGACGAAGGCGCGGATGACGCGGATGCCCGCGATCTGCTCGCGCATGACCCGGTTGATCCGGTCGATGCGCACCTGCATGGAGCGGAACAACGGCCGCATCCGAGAGATGATCAATCCGACCAGGATGATCAGGACCGGCACGATGACCAGGATCAGGGCGGACAACGGTACGTCCTGGTGCAGCGCCAGCAGGACGCCGCCGACGCACATGATGGGTGCCGAGACCAGCATCGTGAACGTCATCAGCACCAGCATCTGTACCTGCTGGACGTCGTTGGTGCTCCGGGTGATCAGCGACGGCGCGCCGAACTGGCCGACCTCGCGGGCCGAGAAGTGCTGCACCCGGCCGAAGATCGCGGCCCGTACGTCGCGGCCCACCGCCATGGCGGTGCGCGCGCCGTAGTAGACCGCGACGATCTGCGCGGCGATCTGGATCAGGGTGATGCCGAGCATCGTCGCGCCGACCCGGATCACGTGGCCGGTGTCGCCGGTGACCACACCCTTGTCGATGATGTCGGCGTTGAGGGTGGGCAGGTAGAGCGTCGCCAGTGTCTGCAGGAACTGGAACACGACGATGAGCGCGATGTCTCCACGGTACGGGCGCAGATAGGCCCGCATGAGTTTGATCAGCACCTCATGGCACCTTCGGGTCGGGAGTCGGAATGGGACGGTGGTCTGGTTCCGGGTGGGTCAGGAGTCCGTCGAGCAGCAGCGACACCGTGTCGGCGCCGTCGACCCGATCGGGGTCGCCGAACGGCCCGTACGTGTTGGCGCCGCAGAACAGCAGCAGCAGCCGGGCGACCGCGGCGGGGGAGCGGCGCAGCCGGTCGGCGTCGGGCGCGATGACCGCGGTGAGCGTGGTGAGCAGCCGCTCGCGGGAGGCGGCCATGGCGTGCCGGGCCTGCGGATCGGCGCCGCTGGTCCCGGTGAGCCGGCGCGCCTCGGCCATCAGGTGCGCGTTGCCCGCGAATCGCCGGTGGATCAGGTCCGCGGCCTCGGTCATGCGTTCGCGCAGCCCGGCGCGCGGGTCGATGGCGGCCAGCGCGTCCAGGGTCGGCTGGGGGTCGAGAGCCTCCGTCAGCGCGGCCACGACCAGCGACTGCTTGTCGGGGAAGACGCCGAAGATGGTGCCCTCGGCGACGCCCGCCGCCTGGGCGATCTGCCGGGTGCTCACCTCCAGCCCGCACCGGTGCAGCAGCGGCACCGTCGCGGCGACCAGCGCGGCGCGGCGTTCCGCGGGCGCCAGGGCGGGGACCCGGCGGCGGCGTTCCTGGGATGTCACCCGGCCGATGCTAATGAGCGAGCACTCACTCAGCCACTGATATTTGTCACGGGTGTCGCCCCGGGTCACCCGATCGGACCGGGGTGACCTCCTTCTTCAGGTGGCCGGGGATGGGCCGAGAATGATCGAGTTCGCCGGTGTAGGGTCGCCGACCCCGGGGCCGGTGAACCGGCCCGGCGGCACGGACGTGTCACTAAGTGCTATCGCTGCTCCGCCAAGTATCGAAGGAAACCCCGGTGTCGCTTCTCACCCGCTTGCGTCCGTCGCCGCCCGCCCGCACGGACACCCCCGACGCCGAGGCCGCCCCACGGCGGACCTGGCGGATCGTGCTGAGCCGTACGCTGACTGTCCTGTCCGTGGCCCTGATTTTCGCGGCCCTGCTGTTGCCGAACACGCTCGGCCAGGTCACCCCCGGCGCCTTCCTGCGGGTGCCGGTGGAGGCGCTGGTCGCGGTCGCGATCGTGCTGGTGCTGCCCGGCCGGGTGCGCGGCGCGGTGGCCGTGGCCGGTGGCGCCGCGCTCGGCCTGCTGACCCTGGTCAAGGCGCTCGACCTGGGCTTCTGGTCGTTCCTGAACCGGCAGTTCGACCTGGTGGCCGACTGGGGCCTGCTGGACGACGGCCTCGGGGTGCTGGAGGACTCGATCGGCAAGGCCGGTGCGCGCGCCGCGGCGGCCGGGGTGATCGTGCTCGCGCTGGCCCTGGTCGCGCTGCTGGCGCTGGCCGCGCTGCGGCTGTCCCGGGTTGTCGCCCGGCACCGCACCGCCACCGTCCGCTCCGGGCTCGCGCTCACCGCCGCCTGGGTGGCCCTCGCGACGCTCGGCGCCCAGATGGTCCCCGGACTGCCGGTCGCCTCGCGCAGCGAGACCACCTTCGTCCAGGACCGGATCGGGCTGATCCGCACGGGGCTGCGCGAGCAGCGGGCGTTCGAGCGCGCCGTCCAGGTCGACGGGTACCGCGACACACCGGGCAACCAGCTGCTGACGGGCCTGGCCGGCAAGGACGTCGTGGTGTCGTTCATCGAGAGCTACGGCCGGTCCGCGATCGAGGACCCGGCGCTCTCGCCGTACGTGACGCCCGTGCTGGCCGATGGCACCAAGCAGCTCGCCGCGGCCGGTTTCGCCACCCGCAGTGCGTGGCTGACCTCGCCCACCTTCGGCGGGTACAGCTGGCTGGCCCACTCGACGTTCCAGTCCGGGCTGTCCATCGACAACCAGATGCGCTACCTCAGCCTCGTCTCCTCGGAGCGGTTCACCCTGACCGGGGCGTTCAAGCGGGCGGGCTGGGACACGGTCGGCGTCGAGCCGGACAACACGTACGCGTGGCCCGAGGGCGACTTCTACGGCTACCGGCGGGTCTGGGACTCGCGGACCCTGGGCTACAAGGGTCCGAACTTCAGCTGGTCGCGGATGCCGGACCAGTACACGCTGGCCGCGTTCCAGCGCAACGAGTACGGCAAGAAGGGCCGTTCGCCGATGTTCGCCGAGGTCACGCTGACCTCCAGCCACACCCCGTGGGCGCCGCTGCCGCAGATGGTCGACTGGGACGCGGTCGGCGACGGCTCGGTCTTCACCGCGCAGGCCGCGGCGGGCCAGTCCCCGGACGAGGTGTGGAAGGACCCGAAGCGGGTGCGCGCCGAGTACGCCAAGTCCATCGCCTACTCCGTCTCGGCGCTGACCTCCTGGGCGCAGAAGTACGGCGACGACAACCTCGTGCTGATCTTCCTCGGTGACCACCAGCCCGCCCCGATCGTGGTGGGCGACAAGGCCAGCCACGACGTACCGGTCACGATCGTGGCCAAGGACCCCAAGGTGCTGGACCGGATCGCGTCCTGGGGCTGGCAGGACGGGCTGAAGCCCGGACCGCAGGCTCCGGTGTGGCCGATGGACGCGTTCCGGGACCGCTTCCTGACCACCTTCGGCCCGCAGGGCGAGTCGCACTGACCCACGGTCCGCGGACCGGACCGTCCGCTGTGCGCCGACCGGAACATCGGCGTCCCGGCGCGCCGCGCCCGTCCCGAGCGGCGCGCCGGGCACCGTCCGCGATATCGTGATCGCCCCATCAACATCTGCGGAATCGGGGCCATGGCGTCGAAGAGGGCCGGTGTCGAGCCGGGCAGAGGCCGCAAGCCGACGTCGGGTGACGTGGCCGCGGCGGCCGGGGTGTCCCGCTCGGCGGTGTCGTTCGCGTTCAACAACCCGCAGCGCATCTCCGCCGCGACGCGGGACCGGATCATGGCGGTCGCCCAGGAGATCGGGTACACGCCGAACACGCTGGCCCGCATGCTGCAGTCCGGGGCCACCCAGTCGCTCGGGGTGCTGCTGCCGCAGCGGCTGGCCCGGATCCTGGAGAACCCGTACTACGCGCGTTTCCTGATGGGCGCCGGGCAGGTGTGCGACCAGGAGGGCTACACGCTGCTGCTCACCCCGCCGCTGCAGGATTCGGTGCTCAAGGCGATTCCGTACGCGGCGGTGGACGGGTTCATCGTCTGCGGGCTGGAGACCGACCGGGGTGAGGTCGCCGAGCTGCAACGGCGCAACATCCCGTTCGTCCTGATCGACAGCGACGGGCAGTCCGGGGCACCCAGCGTGGACGTGGACGACCAGGGCGGCGCGCGGGACGTCACCCGGCACCTGCTGGAGCTGGGGCACCGCCGGATCGCGGTGGTGTCGATCGGCGCGGGCGGGCCGGAGCCGGGCGAGCACTGGGGGCCGCTGGCGCGCCGCCTGGACGGCATCGCCGAGGCGCTGGCCGAGGTGGGCATGACCTGGGCGGACGTGCCGATGGCCGAGGTGCCGGTGACCCGTACGGACGGGTATCAGGTGACCCGGGCGCTGATGGCCGAGCACCGCCCGACCGCGATCCTGGCGCTGTCGGACGTGCTGGCGTACGGCGCGGTGGACGCGCTGCACGAATTGGGCGTGGACGTGCCGAGTGAGGTGTCCGTGACCGGTTTCGACGACCTCGCGGAGTCTGCCTGGTTCCGTCCGCGGTTGACCACGGTGCGGCAGCCGATCGTGACCAAGGGCCGGACGGCCGCCGACTTCCTCATCTCCGCGATCCGCGGCGAGGACCAGCACCCACACCAGGTGCTCGGCACGTCACTGGTGGTACGCGACTCGACCGCTCCGCCGGTCGCCCGGGCGTAATTCCCCCGCTGCAGGGATTCCGCCGTGACTAACTCGTGAAGTAAAACGAGTTAGTCACGTGCTACCGTGGCCCGTCTCACGTACTCGGAACCGTCCCTTCTCCGGTGCCTGACCTCGCAGTGAGGACCCATGACCGATCAACTGACCGTCGCCACCGCGGACGACAGCGCCGCCGGTGCGGCCGCCCCCGCGCCCTGGTGGCGCGACGCCGTCATCTACCAGATCTACCCGCGCAGCTTCGCCGACTCCAACGGCGACGGCATCGGCGACCTGCCCGGCATCCGCAGCCGCCTGCCGTACCTGCAGGAGCTGGGCATCGACGCGGTGTGGCTCTCGCCGTTCTACGCCTCGCCGCAGGCCGACGCGGGCTACGACGTGTCCGACTACCGGACCGTCGACCCGATGTTCGGCACCCTCGACGACGCCCGCGAGCTGATCACGGACGCGCACGCCCTCGGCATGCGCGTCATCGTCGACCTGGTGCCGAACCACTCCTCCGACCAGCACGAGTGGTTCCGCCGCGCCATCGCCGAGGGCCCCGGCTCGCCCGCCCGCGACCGCTACCACTTCCGCCCCGGCAAGGGCGCGGACGGCGCCGAGCCGCCGAACGACTGGCAGTCGCTGTTCGGCGGTCCCGCCTGGACCCGCACCACCAACCCGGACGGCACCCCCGGCGACTGGTACCTGCACCTGTTCGCCCCGGAGCAGCCCGACTTCAACTGGGAGCACCCCGCGGTCGCCGACGAGTTCCGCACCATCCTGCGGTTCTGGCTCGACCTGGGCGCCGACGGCTTCCGCATCGACGTGGCGCACGGCCTGTGCAAGGCCGAGGGCCTGCCGGACGCGGGCGACGCCAGCGAGCTGCACCTGCTCGACGTCGCCGCCAGCCCCTGCTTCGACCAGGACGGCGTACACGAGATCTACCGCAGCTGGCGGCAGATCCTCGACGAGTACCCCGGCGAGCGCATCGCGGTCGCCGAGGCCTGGGCGCCCACCCTGGAACGGCTCTCCAAGTACGTGCGCCCCGACGAGCTGCACCAGTCGTTCAACTTCAGCTACCTCGGTGCGGCCTGGACCGTCGAGGCGCAGCGGAAGATCATCGACGAGTCGCTGGTCGCCATGCGCTCGGTCGGCGCCCCGCCGACCTGGACGCTGTCCAACCACGACGTCGTGCGGCACACCACCCGGCTCATGGGCTCCATCTCCGGTGACGCCGCGGGCCGCCGTCCCACCGCCGCCGACCCGGTCGCCGGGCTGCGCCGGGC
The DNA here is from genome assembly GCF_047159485.1 of Krasilnikovia sp. MM14-A1004. Classification (GTDB taxonomy): domain Bacteria; phylum Actinomycetota; class Actinomycetes; order Mycobacteriales; family Micromonosporaceae; genus Actinoplanes. The sequence goes on from NZ_AP038773.1 coordinate 1,844,002, forward strand.
CCGGGCGGCCACCCTGCTGATGCTGGCGCTGCCCGGCTCCGCGTACCTGTACCAGGGTGAGGAGCTGGGTCTGCCCGAGGTCATCGACCTGCCGCCGGAGGTACGCCAGGACCCGGCGTTCCACCGCGCCACCGGCCAGGACGGCTACCGCGACGGCTGCCGGGTGCCGCTGCCGTGGTCCGGCGACACGGCCCCGTACGGCTTCGGCCCCGAGGGCGGCCCGAGCTGGCTTCCGCAGCCGGACAGCTGGGCGCAGCTCAGCGTCGCCGCGCAGGACGGGGTGCCGGAGTCCACGCTGGAGATGTACCGTTCCGCGCTGCTCATGCGCCGCGCCCTGCCGGCCCTCGGCGCGCCGGACAACCTCATCTGGTGCGAGGCGCCGGAGGGCCTGCTCGTCTTCGAGCGGGCCGCGGCGGACGGTTCCGTCTTCCGGTGCACGGTCAACCTCACCGACGCGCCGATCGCCGTCGCCAAGCCGGGACAGGCGCTGCTGGCCAGCGGCCCGGTCGACGACGACGCGGCGCAGGTGCTCATCCCCGCGGACACCACGGTCTGGTGGTCCGTGGCCTGACCGCGGGGAACCCACCCGTCTCCGGACGGGCCGGCCGCGCCGCGCGCCCCCGCTTCCCCGCTCGGGCGCCGGCGCGGTCCGGGTGCGCCTACGTCCTCGCCTCCCCGGTGGACGTCGGTGCGCCCGGACCGGCCGGGTCCGCGCTGCCGCGCTGGCCGGGTCACGGCCGGAGGAACCCGGCGTCCATCAGTACCTGCTGGCCCCGGTGACCCAGCACGTACGCCATGAAGGCGGCGGCGCCGGAAGGGTTGGCCGCATCCTTGAGCGCCGCGATCGGGTACGCGGTCACCGCCTGGGCCGATTCGGGGAACTCCACGCCCTCGACGTCCGATGCGGCAGCGCGGGCATCCGTGCGGTAGACGAGCGCCGCGTCCGCGGTGCCGTGCTGCACCTGCGCCAGCGTCGCCTTCACGTCCGGCTCCCGGGCGACCGGGGTGAGCGCCACCCCGGCCGCGCCGAGCACCTTCGCCGTGGCCGTCCCGCACGGCACGTCGACCGCGCACACCGCGACCCTGACTCCGGGCTGCGCGAGGTCGGCCAGCGTGTGCAGCCCCTTGGGGTTGCCCTTGGGCACGGCGATGACGAGCTGGTTGCGCGCGAACGTCTCCGGGGTGTCCGTGGTGTCCTCCGCGTCCGTGACCGTGCGCATCGTGGCGGGGCTGGCGGCGGCGAAGACGTCGGCGGGCGTACCGGAGACGATCCGCCGGGCGAGCTCGTCGCTGCCGGCGTACGTCAACGCCACCTTGGTGCGCGGATGCGCCGCCTCGAACCCGGCGCCGATCTGGTCGAACGCACCCCTCAGCGACGCCGCCGCCAGCACGGTCACCGTGCCGGACAACTGGTCGGCGGAGATGGGGCGCTTGCCGGCGTCGCACGCCGCCGCGGAGCCCGGTACGGCGAACCCGAGCATCGTGGCCAGCGTCGCGGCGCTCAGCCGCAGGCGTGATGCGCGCGGTGCCGGCGTGCCGGATGCGGCGCCCCGACGGCGTGTACGTGGTCGCCGTCTCCGCCTCAACGCTCGTCCCTTCGCTGCGCCACCACGGTGGTCGTAGCGATCACCGGGTCGAACCCACCGTGCGGCCGAGGTCAGCCTCTGTGGGGCGCCATCCGGGACAGCCCGGCTGGCCGCAGCAACAATCGCACCTAAGGGAACAATAGGACATCGGCCGGATATCGGTGGCCGATTGAGAATGGCAGGAGCCGCCGCGGCGCAAGCGCACCGCGGCGGCTCCGGCGTTACCGGACCCGGATCAGAACGGGGTCATCGTGATGGAGGCGGTACGCGGGTCACCGTCGTGCACCAGCGACTCCTGGTTCTGCACGTCGTCGAAGGCGAACGCGTACGCCTTGCCGTCGATCATGTTCTGGTGGATCACCTTCGCGTACGTGTTGGGGTCCTCGCCGCGGTAGAAGTCCTTCGCGCCGCCGCTCGGCTGGTTGTCGAGCGTGCCCAGCGTGCCGCGGATCAGCGCGGCGCACAGCGTCCGGGCGATCGGGCCGACGACCTGGTCGTTCGGCGCACCCAGCGCGCCGTCACAGCCCCACACGTTCGCGGTGCTCGGCTTCGGGAACGACGCCACCACCTTGCCGCTGCCGTCGGTGAAGTTCAGGACGTCGCCCGAGGTGCGCCCGAAGAACTTCGTGTCCGGCCGGTCGCCGAACGGCGTCACCGTCAGGGTCCGGGTCGTGTACGCCTTCCACGCCTCGTCGATCGCCTCGTTCAGGTACGTCGGGTCCATCAGGCCCGCGTCGGCGGCCTTGCCCGGCGCCAGCACCCGCAGCACCGTACCGTCGGAGCCCTTGACGACGCTCTTGGCGAAGTCCGGATCGGACTTGACCGCGTCGATGACCTTGTCACGGCCGTCGGCCTTCAGCTCACCGGTCTTGGTCACCGCGCCGTTGCCGCCCTGCACGCTGACGATGTGCGGCACCGCGAACATGTCGACCTGCGAGCTGTTCAGGAACAGGCCGCCGTTGTCCAGAGTGAACTCACTCCAGTCGAACAGGATGTTGCGGTTGGGGTCGCCACCGGCCCACGGCGCGGGCTGCACCAGGCCACCCGAGGTGAGCTTGAAGTCCAGCTTCTTGCCGAACGAGAAGTACACCCGGCCGGACAAACCCTTCGGCACCTTGATCGTGGTGCTGGCGCCGTCCTTCGGCCCGGGAATCGACACGTCCGGCGCGGGTACGGGCTCCGCGCCCGCACCGGGCCACGCCGTGAACGTGCCACCGGCGTTGACGTAGCCGAGCTTGCCGCTCTTCAGGTCGGTGCCGAGGACGTACAGGAAGGTGTCGTCACCGCGCCCGGTCTTGTTGTTGACCTTCAGCGGCAGCACGTCCCCGGCCGGGGGAGGCGGAGTGTTGTCGCCGCCGCCGGCGGGCGTGGTCGCGGGAGTCGACGGGGCCTCCGTGCGGGGCGCCTCGGTCGTGGCGGTGGGGGTCGCCTTGGTCGTCACCGGGGTGGTGGTGGGCGCCGTGGTCGCCGCCGTGGTGGCGGGCGTTGTGCCGCCGCCGCCACCGCAGGGCAGGCCGTTGAGCTTGCAGTTTGTGGGCAGCGGGCCGGAGCCGATGAAGCCGAACGAGGTCTTTCCGTCGACCTTGACCTGGCCGTTCCAGGGGCGGCTGCTGAACGTACGGTGGCTGCCCGAGGTCTTCATGTCGGACTCCCAGAAGCTGCCGACCGTGCTGCCCTTCGGCAGGTCGAACTCGACCGTCCACGATGTCATCGCGGACGCGCCGGTGTTCGACACCGTCACCTCGGCCTGCCATCCGGTGCCCCAGTCGGCGACCGTGCGCAGCGTGGCGGTGGGGGCGGCGGCGGACGCCGGCAGCGCGATCCAGGCGGTGCCGGCCGCCGCGACGGCGGCGGCGACGGACAGAATCAATGTTCGCTTGCGGCGCATCGCTGGAGAGCCTCCGAGCATGTAGGGGAAACGAGTTCCCGTCGATTATCGGGACGCCGGGACGCCACGCGGTTCTTTCTTTCGATCAATAAAGTTCTTTTAAATGCGGACGTCACGTACGGTTGCCTGTCGATGGCGGTTAGCGCGATCGGCCCGCGATAACACTTTTTCGTGGCGCTCCTTTTCTCGTCTTCGCATTCGGAACGACCGTCGATTTCCGTCACCGCGGCATCACCGGGGACGCCACGGGTGCTCGCCGATGTCGGTCCGGCGTGCAAGGCTGAAGGCCGGTGCGCGCGACAGGGGGCTGCGATGGGCATGGTCGAGGTCGTCGGGCTGGTGTTGCACCCGCGGCGGGACTGCGGCGCCGCGATCGACGCGATCGTGGACTGGGCCGCCAGCCGCGACGTCACCGTGCTGGGGCTGCCCGAGGAGATCACCCGGATCGACTGCCGGGCCGAGCCGGTCTCCGCCGAGGAACTCGTCGAACGGGCCGGGCTGCTGGTCAGCCTCGGCGGCGACGGCACGATGCTGCGCTCGATGCGGCTGGTCGAGGGGCGCAAGACTCCGGTGCTCGGGGTCAACGTGGGGCGGCTCGGCTTCCTCGCCGAGGTCGACCTGCCCGACCTGCCGTCCGCGCTGTCCGCCATCGACGAGCACCGCTACACCGTCGAGCCGCGCGCCGCGGTGCGCACCGTACTGCCCGACGGCACCGAGGTGTCGGCGTTCAACGACATCGCCCTGGTCCGGGTGCCCGGCAGCGGGCTCGCCGCGATCGGCATCACGGTCGAGGGCAGCACCTTCGTCAACTACGCGGCGGACGCGGTCATCGTGGCCACGCCCACCGGCTCCACCGCGTACAGTTTCTCGGCCGGTGGCCCGATCGTCTCGCCCAATGTGGAGGGACTCCTGGTCAGCGCCGCCGCCGCGCATTCCTCGTTCAACCGCTCACTCATGCTGGCCGAGGGGGAGCACCTGGCACTCGACGTGCTGCCCACCAGCGGCCGGGTCGCGATCGAGGTGGACGGGATCGTCGCCGGGCACGCCACCGGCGGCGACCGGCTGGAGATCACCCAGGCGCCGGGCGCCGCACAGGTCATCCGGTTCGGCCGCACCACGTTCTACGAGCGGGCCCGGCGCAAGCTGCGCGTCGAGGGCAGTGCCCAGGTCGCGGCGGGCACGGCCGCGGACGCCACGGTCGTGGACAGCTTCGAACAGTCCCGGTACGAGATCCTGCTCGGCGGCGAGATCGCCGGGGTGCTCACCTACCGGCGCGGCGACGGCCGGGTCGAGTTGATGCACACAGAGGTCGACCAGGCGTACGAGGGGCGCGGGCTGGCCGGGCGGCTGGCCGCGGCCGCGCTCACCGACGCCCGGACCCGCGCCACCACCGTCATCCCCACCTGCCCGTTCGTCGCGGGATACCTGCAACGGCACCCCGAGTTCCGCGACGTGCTCGATGCCGGGGAGGCAGCCCGCCTCCCCAACCGTTAGGACGGACCGACGATGGGACAGCCCGCCATCCTCACGGTCGACGACGACCCGTCGGTCTCCCGTGCCATCGCCCGCGACCTGCGCCGCCGGTACGGCGAGCAGTACCGCATCCTGCGCGCCTCCACCGCCGCCGACGCGCTCGATGCGCTCAAGGACCTCAAGCTGCGCGGCGGCCGGGTGGCGGTGATCCTGGCCGACTACCGGATGCCCGAGACCAACGGCATCGAGTTCCTCGAACACGCCATGGACCTGTTCCCGAACGCGCGCCGGGCACTGCTCACCGCGTACGCGGACACGGACGCGGCGATCCAGGCGATCAACGTGGTGGACGTCGACCACTACCTGCTCAAGCCGTGGGACCCGCCGGAGGAGAAGCTGTACCCGGTGATCGACTCGCTGCTGGAGGCGTGGCTGGCCACGGGCGACCGGGAGGTGGCCGACATCCGGGTGGTCGGGCACCGGTGGAGCGAGCCGTCGTACCAGATCCGCGACTTCCTCGCGCGCAACCTCGTGCCGTACCGGTGGCTGGGAGCGGACGAGCCGGAGGGCCGCCGCCTGCTGGAGGCGGCCGGGGTCGGCCCGGAGGCCATCCCGCTGGTCGTCACGGCCGACGGCCGGGCCCTGGCCCGGCCCGGCACCGCCGAGGTCGCCGAGGTCGCCGGGCTGTCCACCGCACCGAACCGCGACTTCTACGACCTGATCATCGTGGGCGGCGGCCCGGCCGGGCTGGGCGCCGCGGTGTACGGGGCCTCCGAGGGCCTCAAGACCCTGCTGGTGGAGCGGCGAGCGGTCGGCGGGCAGGCCGGGCAGAGCTCCCGCATCGAGAACTACCTGGGCTTCCCCGACGGGATCTCGGGCGCGCAGCTCACCGACCGGGCCCGGCGCCAGGCGGGCAAGTTCGCGGCCGAGGTGCTCAACACCCGCGAGGTGGTGGGGATGCGCACGGACGGCTCGGCGCGCACCCTCACGTTCGCCGACGGCGGTGAGGTGTCCGCGCACGCGGTCGTGCTGGCCACCGGGGTGGCCTACCGCCCGCTGGTCGCCGACGGCGTCGCCGAGCTCACCGGCGCCGGGGTGTACTACGGCTCGGCGGCCACCGAGGGCCCGTCCTGCTCCGGTTCCGACGTCTACATCGTCGGCGGGGCCAACTCGGCCGGCCAGGCCGCCCTGTTCTTCTCCCGCTACGCCCGCACGGTCACCCTGGTGGTACGCGGCGACTCCCTGGAGTCCTCGATGTCGTACTACCTGATCCAGCAGCTCGACCGGATCGACAACATCACGGTGCGCACGCGCTGCGAGGTGGTCGCCGCCGAGGGCGCCGGTCACCTGCAGGCCATCACCATCTGCGACGGCAAGAACGGCCTGCGCACCACGGTCGAGTGCGGTTCGCTGTTCATCTTCATCGGCGCCGAGCCGCGTACCGACTGGCTCGGCGACATCGTGGCCCGCGACGAGCGCGGCTTCGTCTACACCGGCCCGGACCTGCTGACGAACGGGCAGCGCCCGCCCGGCTGGGACCGCGACCGGGACCCGTTCTACCTGGAGTGCAGCGTGCCCGGCATCTTCGCCGCGGGCGACGTGCGAGCCAACTCGGTCAAGCGGGTGGCCTCCGCCGTCGGCGAGGGCGCGATGGCCGTGACGCTGGTTCATCGGTATCTGGAGGCGCGATAGCCATGACCGATTGCACCGAGCGCAGCGAGGGCCATGAGGGCATGGCAAAGGAGGCTCAGCCATGACCGATTGCACCGAGCGCAGCGAGGGCCATGAGGGCATGGCAAAGGAGGCTCAGCCATGACCGATTGCACCGAGCGCAGCGAGGGCCATGAGGGCATGGCAAAGGAGGCTCAGCCATGACTGAGGCGGTGCGGCTCGAACCCTGTGCGCCCGGCCTGCTCACCCCCGACGATCTGCGGACGCTGTTCCTGTTCGAGCAGCTCACGGACGATCAGCTGACCTGGATCGCGGCGCACGGCTGCACCATGCGTGTCCCGGCGGGCGGGCTCGTGGTGCGCGAGGGTGATCCGGCGGAGCAGTTCTTCGTCCTGCTCAGCGGCACGATCTCGCTGACCCGCCGGGTCGGCGAGGACGACGTCCAGACCGTGCGCACCGAGCAGCGCGGGGTCTACATGGGCGCCACCCAGGCGTACCTGCGCGACGACGGGGTTCCGCGCACGTACCAGGCGTCGATGCGCGCGCTCGACGACGCCGAGTTCTTCGTGATGCCCGCCGCCGACTTCGGCCACATGATGCGCGACTGGTTCCCCATGGCGATCCACCTGCTGGAGGGCCTCGCGCTGGGCATGCGGGAACGCCAGGCCGTGGTCAGCGAACGCCAGCGGCTGGCCGCCCTCGGCGCGCTGTCGGCGGGCCTCATGCACGAACTCAACAACCCGGCCGCCGCCGCGTCGCGGGCCACCAGCGCGCTGCGCCAGCGGGTCGCCGGGATGCGGCACAAGCTGGGCATGCTGGCCGCGGGCAAGGTCGCCCCCGCGCAGCTCGACGCGCTGGTCGAGTTGCAGGAGGAGGTCATCGAGCGGGCCGCCAAGGCGCCGACGCTGACCGCGATGCAGGCCGCCGACCGCGAGGACGAGCTGGGCGACTGGATGGACGAACGCCACATCACCGGCGCCTGGGATCTCGCGCCGGTCTTCGCCCAGGGCGGTATCGACACCGACTGCCTCACCGAGATCGAGGGCAAGATCGACCCGGGCCTGCTGGACCAGGCGGTGCACTGGATCGGGTACGCGATGGAGACCGAGCAGCTGATGAGCGACATCGAGGACGCCACCGGCCGGGTGTCCTCACTGGTCTCCGCCGCCAAGCAGTACTCGCAACTGGACCGGGCCGCACACCAGTGGATCGACGTGCACGCCGGGATCGACAGCACGCTGGTGATGCTCAACCACAAGATCGGCGACGGGATCACCGTCGTCCGGCACTACGACCGTGGCCTGCCGCAGGTCCCGGCGCACCCCGCCGAGCTGAACCAGGTGTGGACGAACCTCATCGACAACGCCGTCCAGGCGATGAACGGCGCCGGGACCCTCACCATCGCGACGTACGCCGACGACGACCACGTGGTCGTCTCCGTGGGCGACACCGGCCCCGGCGTCCCGGAGAATCTGCGCAAGCGCGTGTTCGAGCCGTTCTTCACCACCAAGCCCGTCGGGCAGGGCACGGGGCTCGGCCTCGACATCTCGTACCGGATCGTGGTGAACGGCCACGGCGGCGACATCCGGCTGGAGTCGCAGCCCGGCGACACCCGCTTCCTGGTACGCCTGCCGGTGACCGAGCCGCCTTCCGCATGACCGACTGCACCGAGCGCAGCGAGGGCCGGGAGGGCATGCCCCGGCCACCTCGGCGTGGGAGTCAGATCAGGCCGCGGACGTAGGCGGCCTGACCGACGTGCTGGGCGTCGTCGTCGATCACGCTGACCAGGCGCACGCCGAGGGTGACCGGCGGGTCCCAGCGTTCGTCGACGACGCGGTCCAGGTCGTCCGGGCCGAGGCCGGCGACGTAGTCGCGGGTCCGCTCGTGCACCGCCGTGAAGTAGTCGACCAGCGCCTGCCAGCTGTCCGGCCGCACCGCCGCGACCTCGGCCGCGGTGTGTCCGTACCCGGAATCGTCGGGGTCGGGTTTGCGCCCGAACCGGGCCGCCCAGTCGCCGGTCAGGTAGACCTGTTCCGCGCCGAGCAGCTCCGCCACGTGGGCGTCCTGCACGCGGGTCAGGTGCCACACCAGCCAGCCGACCGAGTTGGCGCCCGCCGCCGGGGCCCAGTGCAACTGCTCGGGCGTCAGGCCCTCGACGGCACCCCGGACCAGGTCGGGCAGCCGGCCCAGCGCCTCGTTCAGTACGTCGCTCACGTTCACCGTGCACGCTCCTTCGGGCTGTGTACCCACAGGATTGTCCCCCGGCGTCAGCGTTTCCCGGCGCGGGCGCGGCCGAACCATCCCCGGTCGGCCAGCACCTCGCGCATCGGCCGCACGATGAGTCCCTGCTCGGTGGCCAGCCGCTGGCGGGCGAGGCGCCGGGTCCGCAGGATCCCGATCACCCCGAGCCCGCCGATCACGTACTGCACCGACATGGCGAGCTTGAAGTCGTCGATGCCGTACCCGGCCCGGCCGCCCGTGCGGGCGTCCAGGACCAGGCCGACCAGCAGGATCGTGACCAGCGACGCCACGAAGCCGCCGACGTTGACGATGCCGGTCGCGGTGCCGAGGCGGTTCGGCGGATTGAACGTACGGGCGAACTCGAAGCCGATCATCGAGCCGGGGCCGCCCAGCCCCAGTGCGAGCACCAGCAGCACGAGCAGCGGCAGCGGTGCCCGGCCAGGCCAGGCCAGCACGAGCGCCCAGGCGAGCGCGTTCGCGCCGATCACCCCGAGCACCAGCCAGGAACGGCGCATCGGATGCCGTTGCACCAGCACCCCGATCACCGGCCCGGCCGCCATGCCGGTCAACACGAACACGGTGAGCAGCGCGCTGGCCTGACCCCGGGACAGCCCCTCGCCCGCCACGAGGAACGGGTAGCCCCACATGAGGGCGAAGACCGTACCCGTGAACTGGGTGCTGAAATGGGTCCACAGCCCGAGCCGGGTGCCGGGGTGCCGCCACGCCGTCGCCAGGTCGGCGCCGAGCTGCCGGGGGGTCATCGCCGCGCCGGAGCTGACCCGCCGCTGCGGGGAGTCGTGCAACGCGGCCAGCGCCAGCAGCCCCACGAACACCCCGGCCCCGGCCGCCGCCCCGAACGCCGTGCTCCAGCCGCGCCCCGCCAGCAGGGCCGCCAGCGGTACGGCGCTGAGCACCTGCCCGGCCTGCCCCATGAGCCCGGTGAGCTGGGTCAGCACCGGCACCCGGCGGGCCGGGAACCACTGCGGCACCAGGCGCAGCACGCTGATGAACGTCATCGCGTCGCCCGCGCCGACCAGAACGCGGGCGACGACCGCCCCGGTCATGTCGTGGGTGACCGCCATCAGCGCCTGACCGGACGCCATGAGCAGCGCCCCGCTCACCACGAGCCGCATCGAGCCGAAGCGGTCCAGCAGCACGCCGACGGGCACCTGCAGGGCGGCGTACACGAGCAACTGGAGTACGGCGAACGAGGCGAGCGCGCCCGCCCCGACCTGGAACCGGGCCTGCGCGTCGAGCCCGGCGACGCCGAGTGAGGTCCGGTGCAGCACCGCCACGACGTACGCGGACAGGCCGACACCCCACACCGCCCAGGCGCGAGCCTCGGGTCGCAGGGCCATGTCACGCCTTCCCACGGTGCGGGCAGAGTCCGGCCTCAACCCTGCTGGCGATCCGTGCCGCTCACAACGAGTTACCTCACAAACCCCGCGTGGCCCCCGTCACGCCCCCGCGACCCTCTCCCTTCCCGCTCGTGTTCTTCCGCGTGTTGGGGGTGCAGAGATCTTGATGAGTTCGGGTCAGGTCCTGACCAGAAATCATCAAGATCCGCGGTTGTCCACAGCCGTCGTCGGCGGCGACAGCAAAAGTGGAAGGCTGGCACCGACCACGGCCGGACCGAACAGATCACCGGCCATCGCGGACGACGCCTCGCACGGGATGTCGGCACATCTGGATCTTTGGCGGCGATTCGCCTGCCGTGCCGGGGCGGCGTGTCAGGAGAGAACTGGGTGGTTGTGTGCGGGGGTATGACGGTCGTGGGGTGCCCCGGCCGGATGCGGATCTCCTGGACTGGATCGGGTTCGAGCAACGCGGCGTCCTGACGGTCGGGCAGGCGGTGGCGGCGGTCGGGCGGGGTGTCGTGCGCGGTCACCTCCGGCTCGGGCGCTGGCGCCGGATCTGCCGCGGCGTCCTGCTGACCGAGAACGGCCGGCTCGACGGGGACCAGCAGCTGTGGGTCGCGGTTCTGGCGGCCGGTCCGGGTGCCGTCCTGGCCGGCGTGACGGCCGCGACGCTCGGTGGCGTTCGTGGGCTGCGGGCCGGGCCGGTGGATGTGCTGATCCCGGCACAACGCGTCGTGTCCCGGCGGCTGACCGGCCTACCGCTCGACATGCCGGGCGTCCGAGTGCACCGAAGCACGTTGCTGACGGCAGGCACACGACTCGGTCGGCCGCCGCGGACGACCGTGGCCCGCGCGGTGGTGGACGCCGCGTCGTGGGCCCGTACGGACGACGAGGCCAGGGTGGTGCTGGCCACCGCCTGCCAGCAGCGTCGCGTCCTGCCGTCGCAGCTGCGCGACATGATCGCCGCGTTGCCGCGGTCGCCGCGGCGGGCACTCATGCGTGCCACGATCTCGGACCTCGACGGTGGCGCCCAGGCCCTTTCCGAACTGGACTTCCGGGCGCTCTGCCGGAGGTACTCGCTGCCGTTGCCCGACCTCCAGGAACCCCGCACGGACACTCGGGGGCGCCGCCGCTACCTGGACGCGTATTGGCGGGAGTGGCGGCTGCACGTGGAGGTCGACGGCGCTCACCACATGGACGTGCGGCACTGGGCCGCCGACATGCTGCGCCAGAACGAGGTGTGGATCTCCGGGGACCGGATCCTACGCTTTCCGTCCTGGCTCCTGCGGGCCCGTCCCGACGAGGTCGCCGCGCAGATTCGAGCCGCCCTGACGGCGGCCGGCTGGCGCGATCAGGCGTCGTCGCGACCGCTGTGAAGCAGATGGTGGTCATCGCGACCGCCGCGTTCGGCGGTTGGCTGGTTGGCGGCCGTGGTGGTGGTCACGGCGAAGCGGATGTTGATGACTTCCGGTTGTTTCCTCGCCGCAAGTCATCAAGATCCACATGAGAGGTGAGTCGTCACGCCCCCGGGTGGTGACCTTCGGTGGAGAGGCTCTCGATCTGGCGGATGGCGTCGTCGACGTCGCGGCTGAGCTGCTCCACCTGGACCCGTTGACGCTCGGCCAGGCCGTGCACCTGGCTGGTCGTCCCGGTGATGTCGGTGACGGAACCAGCCATCGTGCGGACCGTCGCGGACATCGCCCGCATCTCGTGCTCGAGTTCACCCACGATCGTCGTGATCTCGTCGGTGGACTGTGCGGTCGAGGTGGCCAGGTTCTTGACCTCTCCGGCGACGACGCCGAACCCGCGCCCGGCCTCCCCAGCCCTGGCGGCCTCGATGGTGGCATTGAGCGCCAGCAGGTTCGTCTGCGCCGCGACCCCGGTGATCATCTCAGCGATCCCGGCGACCCGGCGCAGGCTGCGCCCCAGCGCCTCGACCGCCTGCTCGGCGTGCCCGGCGTGTTCGACCAGGTCCCGGCTGGCCAGGTGCGCGGCGTCGATCCGGTCGTCGATGTCGCGGGTCGCGGTGCGTACGTCGGCGACGTGGTCGACCACCCCGCCGAGCCGCTCGACGACCGCGCTGGAGGTCTGCTCGACCGTCTCTCGGGCCTGCCGGCGCGACTCCTGCTGGATGCGCTCCTGCTCGGCGTACGTCTCGCGCAGTTGCTCCTCCCGCTGTTGCTGTTCGGTGCGCAGCGCGGCGTCCTGGGCGGCCAGCGTCTCCAGCATGGTGTCGATCGTCGCGGCCAGGGCGCCGATCTCGCCGTGGCCGGAGTGCCCGATACGCAGCGAGCGGTCGCCGGAGGCGACCACGGCCTCGGTGGTACGCCGCAGCGGACGCACCCGCTGACGCACGGCCCGGCGCGACAGGATCTGCACGGCGCCGATCAGCAGCAGCGTGCCCAGCGCTGTCACTCCGAAGATCTGGTTGGCCATCCGCCCGGCGACCTGGTGGAGCTGCCGGTCCCGCACCGAACGCAGCACCACCTGACCACCGTTGACGGTCGGTACGACCGCGTCGACGGCGACCTGGGTGTCGTTCAGGGTGGCGGTGCTGACGGCGATCCTTCCGAGCCGGCTGGCCAGTACGGACCGTTCGGCGGCGTTGGCGTGTCGCTGCGGCACGCGGGTCAGCGGCAGGTCCACCTCGGCACCCAGCTTGGTCAGCGCGGCTGGATCCAGCGCCTTCAGATAGATCAGACCGCCCTTGGCGGGCGGGTCTCCGCTGCTCGGGTAGGCGGCGAACCCGCAGTACAGATAGGCGCCCCCGGCCGCGCCGACGATGCCGCAGATGCCGTCGCCGGCCTTGGACTGGGGGTTGAACATGCGGCGCAACAGGGCGGGGTCGCTCAGCTCGGCGGGGGCCGCGGCGAACGCGTCGTTCTTACCGTCCGCCACCAGCCCGCCGACGCGCGGCGTGCCGTCGAGCCCGACGCCGAGGACACCGTCGACCACACCGGTGCCGCGCAGGTAGTCCGGCTCGAAGCTGTCCAGGAAACCTGTGCGGTCGCTGGCGGCGACCTGTTCGGCCGGGTCGTCCCACTCCGAGTTCGTCGCGCCGAACGTGCTGAGCAGGGCCACCTGGCCATCGAGGGCGATGCGCAACCGCTGGGCGTCGTGGGCCAGCTGGTTGGCCTCCAGTTCCTCGAACGGGCCGGTGGCGACCGCGCGCAGGGCGAGGAAGACGGCAGTCAACACGAGCAGGCCCGCCCCGACGGGGCGGGCCCAGCGCAGAAACCGATGGATCACGCAATTCCATCGGCGGGCGGACCGCGGTATTGCGCACCACCGGCCCTCGCCCGTGGTGACGGTCGCCACGAAAGGACCACGCTCCGACCCGGAGACCGTGACGGGCGCCACCGACCGGCGGCGCCCGGCGCTCAGGAGGCCAGGGCGGGGGTCAGCAGATGCCCTGCCAGCCAGTCGGTGGTCACCCGCAGGTATTCGGCTCGGGTGCCGCGGTGCAACAGCTCGTGCCCCTCCCCGGGGAACAGCAGGTAGTGGTGCGGCACCCCGCGCTCGGCCAGGGCCGCGACGACCTGCTCCGACTCGATCACCGGCACGTTGCTGTCGTTGGCGCCGTGCACCACCAGCAGCGGCGCTCGCAGCCGGTCGATCCGGGTGATCGGGGACAGGTCGCGCAACAGTTCCGCGTCGGCGACCGGGTCGCCGTACTTGGTGGTCGCGGCGGCGGCGATCCACGGCTCGGTGTGCGCGTAGAAGGTGGCGAAGTTCGACATGCCGCACACGTCGACCCCGACCGCGAACAGCTCCGGGTACGTGGTCAGCGCGGCCAGCGTCAGGTAGCCGCCGTACGAGCGGCCCGCGCAGCCCACCCGCGCGGGGTCGGCGATGCCCGCCGCCGTCAGGTAGCCCACGCAGGCGGCCACGTCGGCGATGGCGGCGTACCGCAGGGGGCCGTTGTCGGCGGCGACGAAGCTGCGCCCGAAGCCGGACGAGCCGCGCACGTTCGGCGCGAAGACGGCGATGCCGCGAGCCACCAGCGACTGGAACAACGGGTTGTGGCCGGGTCGTTCCTGCGCCTCGGGTCCGCCGTGAAACCACAGCACGACGGGCTGCGGACCGTCGCCCGGCGGCCGCAGCAGCCATCCGGTGATCTCCAGCCCGTCGTGGGACCGGAAGCCGTGCAGCACCGGCCGCGCCGCGCCCGCCGCCAGCGCCACCGAGTCGCCGACCCCGGCCAGGCCGGGGGCGGCCGGTTCGACCGCGACGGGCCGTGGCCGGGGGTCGTCCACCGCGCAGGTCCAGACGCCGTGCGGCTGCCCCGGCCCTTCGGCCGTGAACGCCAGCGTGCGGCCGTCGGCGCTCCACGCCAGGCCGCCGGCGACGCTGCCGGGCAGCGGCTCCACGACACGGCATGCCTCGACGAAGGTCGGGCGGTGCACGCGGCGTCCATCGCGGGCGAGGTCGATCAGCGCGAGCGCCGACTCCCCGCCGCGCACATTCCACAACACCGCGACGGTACGGCCGTCCAGGGTCAACGCGAACGATTCCACCTCCCCGCGCCCGGCGTCGGCCACCACCTCCACGCCGCCGGCCGCCGACCGGATCAGCACGGGGAACTCTCCGGCCTCGCTGACGGCGTACACGGTGTGCCCGTCCGGGCCGAAGCAGCCCTGCTGGCCCGCGGTCACGTACCGTTCCAGTCCGCTGGTCAGGTCTCGCACGACGAGCTGGCGTGCCCCGCGCGGGCCGCGGCGCAGCAGCGCCCGGCCGTGGTCGGCGCTGACGTCGAGCAGCGCGATCAGCTCGCCCTCCGCGACGACGTGCCGCTGGCCGGTGGGGTCGACGAGCAACGCCCGGCTCAGGTTCTCGGTGACCGCCAGCAGCGGGCGGTCGGGCAGCCAGCGGAGGTTGTCCGCGGTGTCCGCGCCGAAGCCCGCCACCTGGTGCAGCGCCGAGCCGTCGGGCCGCACCAGCCACACCTCGTGCCGGGGCGCCCCGCCGGGGCTGATCTGGCAGGCCAGCCAGTTGCCGTCGGCGGACCAGAGCACCGCGGCGACCGGTTCGCCGCCGGTGTCGACGCGGAACGCCACATCGCTGCCGACGGGCCGCACCCAGACCTCGGGGGTGCCGCCGACGTCGGAGACGTACGCTGCGTGCCGTCCGTCCGGGGACAGGGCGGGTGACCAGCAACCGGCGACCTCCGAGATCGGAGGGATCGTGGGAAGCACCACCCCGTCGAGCTGATCGGTCACCCGGGACTCCCCATCTGTCAGATCCCCTTGTCCTGCAACCACAGCTCCAGAACGGCCAGCTGCCACAACTGGTTCGCCCCGAGCGTGGTGCGTGCGGTGTTCGGGTCGGCCAGCAGGGCGTCGACGTACTCCGCCCGGAACAGTCCCCGGGCGCGGGCCGCGGGCGCGTGCAGCGCGTCGCGTACCCGTTCCAGGATGGGTCCGTCGAGGTGGCGGATGGCGGGAACCGGGAAGTAGCCCTTCGGCCGGTCGATCACCTCGTCGGGCACCAGGCCACGCGCGGCGTCCTTGAGGACACCCTTGCCGTCCCGGGCCAGCTTGAGCTCCGGTGGGCAGGCCGCGGCCAGCTCCACCAGCTCGTGATCGAGGAACGGTACGCGCGCCTCCAGCCCCCACGCCATCGTCATGTTGTCGACCCGCTTGACGGGGTCGTCCACGAGCATCACCTGCGAGTCCAGCCGCAGCGCCGCGTCCACCGCGGTGACCGCGCCGGGGCGGGCGAAGTGGGCAGCGACGAACTCCCGGCTCACGTCGCTGTCGACCAGCCAGTCGGGGGACAGCTGCCGGGCCAGCGTCGCGTGCGGCCGGTCGAAGAACTCCCGCGCGTACGCGTCGACCGCGGCGGACCGCGGCACCCCCAGCAGCGGCGGGTACCAGCTGTACCCGGCGAGGATCTCGTCCGCGCCCTGACCCGACTGCACCACCGTGACCTGCTGGGACACGTCCTCGCTGAGCAGGTTGAACGCGACACAGTCGTGGCTGACCATCGGCTCGCTCATCGCCGCGACCGTCCGTGCCACGGCGGGCAGGAAACGGTCCCGTCCGATCCGGATCTGGTGGTGGTCCGTGCCGAACTTGCGGGCCACGAGATCGGAGTACGCGAACTCGTCCCCGCTCTCCCCGGCCGCCGCCTCGAATCCGATGCTGAACGTGGTCAGCCCGCGCTGCCCCTGCTCGGCCAGCAACGCCACGATGTAGCTGGAGTCGAGTCCGCCGGACAGCAGCACCCCGACCGGCACGTCCGCGACCATCCGCCGCTGCACCGCCGTACGCAGCGCGTCGTGCACCCGCTCCGCCCACTGCTCGCGGTTCCACGCCCGGGTCCGCTCGAACGTCGGCTGCCAGTACACCCGCTCCTCGCTGCTGCCGTCGGCCCGGATGACACGGACCGTGGCGGGCGGCAGTTTGCGGACCCCGGCGAGGATCGTGCGTGGCGCCGGGACGACGGAGTGGAACGTCATGTAGTGGTGCAGCGCCACCCTGTCCAGCGAGGTGTCGACGTCACCGGCGGCCAGCAGCGCGGGCAGCGTGGAGGCGAACCGCAGCCGCCCGTGGGTCTCGGCGAGATACATCGGTTTGATGCCGAGCCGGTCGCGGGCCAGCGTCACCGTGCCGGTCTCATGCTCGGCGATCGCGAACGCGAACATGCCGAGCAGGTGCTGCACGCAGTCGGCCCCCCACCGGTGGTACGCCTTGAGGATCACCTCGGTGTCCGAGGTGGAGAAGAAGCGGTACCCCTCGCCGCGCAGCCGTGCCCGCAGTTCCCGGTAGTTGTAGATGCAGCCGTTGAAGACCAGGGTGAGCCCGAGCGTCTCGTCGGTCATCGGCTGTGCGCCGGTCTCCGACAGGTCGATGATCTTCAGCCGGCGGTGCCCGAACGCGACCGGCCCCCGCTGCCACGTACCTTCGCCGTCGGGGCCGCGCGACGCCAGGTGCGGCAGCATCCGCCCGACCGCGTCACCGTCCGCCGCCCGGCCATCGAAGCGCAGTTCGCCGGCGATGCCACACATTCGTTCCTCCTCGGGGTATCACGCGCTGCCCAGCAGCCAGGTGTCCTTGGATCCGCCGCCGCGCGACGAGTTGACGATCATGCTGTTGGCCGGGGCGACCCGCGTCAGGGCGGCGGGCGCCACCACCGACTCCGTGCCGGTGAACACGAACGCCCGCAGGTCGACGTGGCGCGGCGCGAGTTCGTGCCCGTCGAACACCGGGTGGGTGGAGAGCTGCACGACCTCCTGCGCCACCCAGCGGTGCGGGGTGGCGAGGATCTGCCGGCGCACCGCGGCCAGATCCTCCGGCGTGGCGTGCGGGCCGATGACGATGCGGTCGCCGCCGTACCCGTCGACCGGCTTGCAGACCAGCTCCGGCAGGCGCGCCAGCACCTCGGCCCGCTGCTCCTCGATGCCGCACAGGTAGGTCGGCACGTCCGCCAGCAGCGGCCGTTCGCCGAGGTAGTAGGTGATCAGCTTCGGCACGTACGCGTACACGGCCTTGTCGTCGCCGATGCCGTTGCCCAGCGCGTTGGCCAGCACCACCGTGTCGGCGTGCAGCGCGGCCACCAGGCTCGGGCCCAGCGGCATGCCGTCCGCGCCGGGGGAGTGCACCAGGCTGTCCTCGCCCATCCGCAGGTAGATCACGTCGACCCGGTGCCGGTGGCCGTCGGCCAGCCGGTAGACGATCCCGTCGTCGACGAGCAGGTCCGTGCCGCGCACCACCGGCACGCCCATCTCCTCGGCCAGCATCCGGTGCTCGAACCACGCCGAGTCGTCCGGCCCCTGGCTGAGCACCACCACGGCCGGGTCGTCACCCGCGGCCGCTCCGGCCGCATCACGCAGGGCCTTCAACAGCATCGTCGGTACGCCGTCCGGCGCGGCCAGGCCGTCCGGGCGGGGCAGTTCCGGCAGGACCGCGTCGGTGAGCCGCCGGTTCTGCATCGCGTACGCGATCCCCGACGGCACGCGCAGGTTGTCCTCCAGCACGCACCACGTGCCGTTGGCGTCGCGGACCAGGTCGACGCCCGCCACCTGGGCACGTACCGCGGGCCGGTGCAGCAGGGCACCGCTGGGCCGCAGTTCCGGAGAGCCCGTGACCACCCAGCCCGGGATCACGCCGTCGGCGATCGCGGCGCGCTCGCCGTACACGTCGTTGATGAACGCGTCCAGGGCCCGGACCCGCTGCACCAGCCCGGCGCGCAGCCGGGTCCAGTCGTCGGCCGCGACGACGCGCGGCACCAGGTCGAACGGGAACAGCCGGGTGGCGGCCTCGCCCGCCACGCTGAACGTGACCCCGCGGGCCCGCTGCTCGTCGTCCTTGGCGTCCTCCCGGCGCCGCAGCCCGGCCGGGCCGAGGCTGCTCAGCACGTCGAGGATTCCGTGGTAGCCCGGCGCCACGTCGCCGCCGGGAAACGCCTCGTCCCCGATCGCCGCATACGGCGTGAGGCCCGCGGGCACGGTCTGTCCCTGCGGGCCGATCCCTGTCGCGCCGCCGCGCGTGTCCGCCAGCAGCAGATCCACCACGTCGGACAGCCGTCCGCGCCGGGCCATGGCCCGCCGCTGCCGCGCTGCCGAACTGCCCCGGCTGAGCGCCGACACGGACAGGTCGAACACCTGCTCCCAATCGCCCAGCTCCTCCAGCCAGGGGCGCAGGTCGGCGACGAGCCGTTCCACGGCGACCGCCGCGAACACCGGTGCGGGGGAGCGGGGCAGGTCCAGCAGGGCGCCTTCCAGACCGGAGCGGGCGGCCCGCCACATCGCCGCCCGGTGCAGCGGCGCACGGACCCGTGCCGGAGGTCCCCCGGCCCGGTGCTCGTGGCGCGCCCGCAGGACCAGCGCCCGGAACAGCCCGGCCAGCAGCACCACGGTGTCGACGTCGGGGCTGGAGTCGGTGACCCGCAGTTCGACAGTCGGGACGTGTGCGGACGGGCGTACATCGAAGTAGATCATTTTGGGGTCGGTGATCGTGCCGGACGCGATCAGGTCCGCGACCAGCGCGTCGTGGTCCGCCGCCGAGGTCACGGTGCCGCTGTCCCCGGCGGTCGGCCAGCGCATCCAGATCAGCGACCGGGTGCTGGCGTATCCGGAATCCTCCAGCATCCAGTACGGCGAGCTGGCCGACAGCGCCAGCAGCACCGGCAGGTACGGGGTCACCCGCTGCGCCACCGCGACCGCCTCGTCGCGGTCCGGCACGCCGACGTGCACCTGCGCGCCGCAGATCAGCTGCTCGCGGACGAGCAACTGATAGTCGTCCAGCATCTGGCGGAAGCGGGAGGTCGGCGTCACCGGGGGGCTGTCCATGTTCACCAGCGGTACCGTGCCCGCGGCTACCAGCCCCAGCCCCTGTGTCTCCGCGACGCCGATGGCCCGGCGGCGCAACGCCACGATGCCCTCTCGCAGATCGTCCAGGGTGGCCGCGATCGGGGTGTTGGTCTCCACCACCGAACGGTGCAGCTCCGCGGAGTAGTGGTCCGGGTCGAGGCGGGCCAGCACCTCCGGCGCCCGCGGCACCAGCTCGCGGGTGCGCAGGTCAACGACGTGCAGCTCCTCCTCGACGCCGAGGGTGAGATCCGCGCGGTCCGGCGCTGGGGCACCGTTCTCAGTGACGCTCAGTGACTCCGTCATGCGATAACCCGCCTTTGTCGTGCTGTCCGGCGAAGCCGCCCTAATCGGGAGCCTGGCCACCCCGTATGCCGAACATGTGACGTGCCCATTTCCGACGTGAACCAAGCATCGTGATCGTCACGGCGAGCCGAGTGTGTCGAGGCGGAGGCGGGTGCCGGAGTTTGGTATTGGCACTCACCGGCGTCGGCGCGCCCAGGCGAGGAAGCGGTCGTGCCAGCCCGGCGGTCGTCGCTGATCGTGTCCGTAGAGGTCGGTGAGTGCGTCGTACATCTGCGCCGCCAGATAGACGGTCAGGGCCGAGGGTGCGGCCTGGAACTCCGCCAGCAGTTCGGTTCGCGCGGTCGCGCAGGGCCATGGCTCGCCACATGCCCGGCAGGACCATGTGGGCCGGTTGGGGATGTGCTTCCCGGTGGGGGTCATTGCGGCGCCCGGCGAGCCGGTACGCCCGTCCGATGCCGCGGACAATCCAGCGACTCCCCGCACACCGGACACCATCGCTGCTTCACCTTGAAGGTGAGCAGCCCAACAAGAAACCCGATCATCAATGCGGCCAGGACAACGACTGCAGACGTCATGAATCCGCCCCTCGGCTATGCACGCATGCATACTATGCTCGCGTGCATGAAGCATGCCAGCGGTTGTCGTCGAGCGCGTTGAGGAGGCTCAGGATTGGTGATTGAGTGGCCAGGTCAGAAGGCTGCCCAGCAGGAGAACACCGGAGGCCGCAACCAGCGGCGCGGGCAACCCGAAATGATCTGCGATCGCCCCACCGATAAGCGCACCGAGTCCGGCCGCGCCCAGCCCGAACAGGCGAAACGCCGCAACCACACGGCCCAGCATGTTGTCCGGTGTCAGCGCCTGACGTGCCGATCCGACGGCGACGCTCGACAGCGACGACCCGGCGCCGATCAGGGCCAGCAGGATAGTCGCGACCCGGGCGTCGCCCGACCAGGCTATGCCGACCCAAGCCAGGGCCTGGATCAGATGAGCGGCGGCCATCGTCTGCCGATACGAGAGCCTGTGGGTGAGCGGACCGGCCTTCCACCCGGCCAGCACTCCGCCGAGCGCGCTCGTCGCCAGCAGGATGCCGTACAAGGCATTCGGTACGTGGAGCACGTCGATGGCGAACAGGACGAAGGGTGCCATGGCCATGTTGAAGGCGCCGTTGTACGCCCCCATGCTGAGCGCGAGAATTCGCAGGTCGCGCGTGCCGACGAGATGCCGCACGCCTGATCGGATGGCGGCCGTAACCCTCTCGTGTGGCCCGGTCGGGACAGGAGCATCGGGCAGCAGGCGAACCAATGCAGCAGATGCGACGAAGGAAAGGGAGTCGGCAGCGAAGGGCAGGGCGCGCCCGAGGGCGAAGGTCACCGAACCCAGCGGTGGTCCGAGCAGGGCTCGGCCCACTGTGTCCAGTGCCCAGTATCGGCCGTTGATCTTCGCGAGGGCGTCCTTGTCCCGCCCGACGATCGTCGGGATGACCGCCTGGGCGGCAGAGTCGAAGAAGCACTGCGCCACGCCCACCAGAAGCACCGCCGCGACAAGCACGGGCACCGTCAGGATGCCGCTCAGCAGCAGCCCGACCAGCGCAGCGAGCACCGTGGCGCGGAAGAGGTCGGCCGTGACCATGACCCGGCGACGGTGCGAACGATCGACCAGCGCACCCGCTGGAAGGCCGAACACCAGCCACGGCACATAGACGGCGGCTGTCACGGAGGAGACCGCCATCGGGTCGTGGGTGAGAGCGGCGGCGAGTAGCGGAGCAGCAGCCAGAAGCGCGCCGTCACCGGTGACGGAAATTGCGGTCGCGGCCAGCAGGGGAGCGGCGCGCCGGAATCCCCGCGCGCGCTGCTCCGCTGCCTCGGCCGCCATCCAGCTCAGCCCGCGAGCTGCCCGAGGTCGAACTCTCCGGCGCGCGCACCAGCGAGGAAGGCTGCCCACTCGCGTTCACTGAATGTCAGCACTGGGCCGTTGCCCTGGTCCTTGGTGTCGCGGACGGAGATCACACCGTTGACGTACGCGACCTCGACACAGCCGCCGTCGCCACTCACATTGCTCTTGCGCCACCGAGCGGCGCTGAGGTCCGGACGGTTCATTCCCAGCCGCCTCCCCATCTATGGAACTGCCATGAATCGCCGCACCTCAGTCGCAAGCGATCGAAGATATCCAATCGAACCATCCGGCGTGAGCGCAACGCCCCGTAGCGTCTTGAACAGCGAGGCGTAGCGGTCGACGTCCTCGGTCGCGGAGAAGTAGACGTCGCCGGTCGGTGCCTCGATCCATGCGACCGAAGGGCTCTCCCCAGCGCGGAAGTCATAGATCGTGAACCCGACGGTGGAGAACGCCGGGACGATCGCGCCCAGAGGGATGACGCGTAGATCCAGACGACGCAGCGATTCGGCCCGCTCGGCGAGGGCACGGAGTTGGCCGGTGATCAGCTCGACGTCGCCGACTCCCAGAAGCAGCGCGCGGGCATCAAGCACGACGTCATACCTCGGGCCGGACTTCGCGGTCAGCATTTCCTGCCGGTGCATTCGTGCGGCCGCAATAGCGTCGGGTTCTGTCGCTCCGGCGGCAGCGGCCACCGCACGGGCATAGTCGTACGTCTGCAGCAGCCCGGGCAGGACCACCGGTTGGTGATGCCGGATGCGTTTGGTAACTGTTTCGAGCGACGCGATCGAGTCCTGGCGGCGGGGGAAGCCACCGGCACGCACGATCCATGCGCCCTCGCCGGTGTCCTCGGCGGTCGCCCCCAGCAGCTCTGCGCGGACGTCATCGGGGACCCCGTAGAGGGCGAGCAGGCTGGCTACGTCCTTGACCGTGAAGGCCGTTCGCCCTGCTTCGATTCGGGACACCTTGGGTTGCGACCATCCCAGCGTGCGTGCTGCCTGCTCGCCCGAGAGCTGCGCCATCTCGCGAAGGCGGCGCAGCTCGGCGCCGATCCGGAGCCGCTGTACGGATGCGTCCGTCGGCACGCCGGCTCCTCTCATGCATGCATGAATGTCTGCAGCTGACCCTACGCCGCTCATGGCTCAGGTCGGCGGCCGCTGGGCCGAGTGGGTCCGCGAAGAGGTTGCTGGAGAACGTAGCAAAGTAGAAACGAATGCATGCATGTATCCCCGCCATCATTGTGGCGGGATACGCGCCGCAATCCTGCTGCCGGATCCCGCACACTGGACCCGGGCAATCCCATCCGCCTTGTCGAGGACGGAGGTCTCGTACATGCCGGAACGCGATGTCGCCAGCAGTGAGGCGTTGTCGACCGCGCGGCTTTCGCTGCGACGCCCGACCCGTGCGGATATCGACGCCATCTACCGGATCCACACCGACGCACGGGCATGTGCCCACAACCCCACCGACATGGTGGCCGACCATGCAGAGGCCGAGCAGCGTTTCGGGCGCTGGACGGATCACTGGCAGCAGCACGGATTCGGCTACTGGACCGTCCACGGACGTGCCGACCTGCCCCGCGATCGTCCGCTCGGTTTCTGCGGGATCAAGCTGATGCGCCTGCACGGCCGCATCGTTCTCAATCTCTTCTATCGCCTCGACCCGGCGATCTGGGGAAACGGCGTGGCCACCGAAGCGGCACGCGCCGTGGTGCGCTGGGCGACCACGCACGTGCCTTCCCGCACGGTCGTCGCCCGGATCCGGCCCGAGAACGCGGCGTCCCTGAAGGTCGTCACCCGCGTCGGTCTGCGGCGTGCCCGCCAGTTGGACACCGTGGGATCCGACGGCCCGGAACTCATCTACACGTCGAACGGCTGGACGCGGATCACGAGCCGACACGGCTCGACGTCGTTGAACTGAACGACCCGGACGCCACGGACGTCGGCGGGCCGAGGCCCTGCCGGGATGACCGGCAGGGCCCGGCGATCGGCTCAGCTGCTGCGGGGGGCACCGGCGGGCGGCGTGCCGTTGCGCTGGGGGCGGCCCGCGTTCTCGGTGATGGTCTTGAGGTCGGCGCTGACGTCGAACATGATCCGGTTGCCGGCCTTGGTGCCGACGACGTCGTAGGAGCCGTCGGGGTCCTTGCGGACGCCGTCCACGGTGACCGCGGCGTCCTTCGCCGTGACGGCGGCGGTGACCTTCGCGGCTTCGTCGCCGGTGACCGGGGTGTCGTTGCCGGCACGGCCGCCGCCGTGCCCGCCCGGACCGCCGCGGCCCTCGGTGATCGTCGTGAGGTCGGCGCTGGCGTCGTAGCGGACCGGGGTGCCGTTCCTGGTGCCGAGCACGTCGTACGAGCCGTCCGGGTCCTTCTGCACGGCCGTGACGGTGACCGCCGAGTCCTTTGCCGTGACGGCGGCGGTGACCTTCGCGGCCTCGTCCCCGGTGACCGGGGTGTGCGCATGGCCGGCGCCGGCGGACGCGCCCGGGGTGGGAGCCGAGGTCGCGGCGCTGGCAATGGCGGCACCACCGAAGGTCAGGCCACCGACGACGACGGCACCGGCGGCGACGAGGCCGATCTTCTTCAAGGACACGAGCAACTCCTCTGTTCGGGGCGGGCCGACGTCGGCCCGCATGTCAGAAGAGTCGGCTCCGGATCTGTGTACGGACTGTGACCGGCATAGGTGCAACCTGCGACATCCGCCGACCGCAGTCAGCGGGCGGCTCGCAGACCATCAGCAGCAGCACACGTTTAGGATTCTCGATCATGACGACGACGGCCGGCACGATTCGCGTCGCGATTCAGATCCCACCCTCGCGCGCCGACTACGCGGCGATCCGGCGGGTCGCCGCCGAGGCGGACGCGCTCGGTGCCGATGCGGTTTTCAACTGGGACCACTTCTTCCCGCTCGGCAGGAATCCGGACGGCAAGCATTTCGAGTGCTGGACCGTACTGGGGGCGTGGGCCGAGTCCACCAGCCGGGCGGAGATCGGCGCTCTGGTCAGCTGCGTCTCGTACCGCAACGCCGACCTTCTCGCCGACATGGCACGCACGGTCGATCACATCAGCGGCGGCCGACTGATCCTCGGCCTGGGCGCGGGCTTCCGGGAGTGGGAGGCCACCGAGTACGGCTACGAGTTCGGTTCACCGGCTCAGCGGGTGCGGGAGCTGGGCGAGGCTTTGCAACGCATCGAACGCCGGTTCGCCCAGCTGAACCCGCGCCCCACCCGGAAGGTGCCGATCCTGGTGGCCGCCGACGGGCCCAAGGCGCTGCGGCTGGTGGCCCGGCACGCCGACATCTGGCAGACCTTCGCCGAGGACGACGTCTTCAGCGCGAAGTCCCGTCAGCTGGACAGCCTCTGCCACGAGGTGGGTCGTGACCCGGCCACGATCGTACGGTCGGTCTTCACCGAAGGGGACCCGTGGACGGTCGGGCCGCGGCTTCGCGAGCGCGGCGTCGGCATGGTCACCCTGATGACCCGTGCGCCGGACTTCGACCTCGATGAGCTGCGCCGCTGGCTCGCCTGGCGCGACGAGCAGAATGGTCGGCCGCACGGCTGAACGGACCAAGGTTCACCGTGTTGGGCAGGACCGCTGAAATGCACGATGCATTCTGGGTACGACCCGTCCGTGATCAGGGCAAATGCGAATATCCGGCATCCGGCCCGTGGCGCTGCGATCCACTGGACGTGAGTCTCACGATGACCGGGGGTGGAAGACATGGCTGGTGCTGATCACGCGGGGACGGGTCCGGAACCGTCCGCACGGCTGGACGAACTCAAGTGGGGGCACTCGCCCCAGGAGGCCGACGACCTCGGGCTCGCGTCCCTGCTGATGTCGCTCCAGCTGCTGGCCGACGACAAGGACCGGGCGGGTGCGGTCGGCGCGTCGTGGACCGCGGACACCCCAGCGTCGGTGCAGGCCATCAAGTCGGGCGCGACGGCCATCACCCGGGCGATGACGAAGTGGGTCGGCGGCGCGGGCGGTGTCGCTGCGGCCCTGTCCGCGGGCGCCGCGGTCGTGGTGCCCCTCGTGGGTCATGTCGGCCAGGCGGTCGTGGTGGCCCTGATCGGCAGTGCGGCACTGTTGGGCAGCGGTGTGGCGATTGCCTGTGCGCTTCTCATCAGCGGCGACCTGAGGGCGCGTGGTGAGGCGACCGCCGCCCGTCATGCGGGCCGTGCCGAGGTCGCCTCGGCATTTCTGCGGGCGACGGCGACCACCCCGATGATGAATCAGGTGCATCAGAACGACATTCTGTTCGCGCTGTCCTCGTTCCCCGGCAAGGTGCGGCTGATAGCCAAAGGGGACAGTCACGCGGAACTCGCGACGGGCATCCGGACCCAGGCGGATCACCGCGTGCAGATCGGTACGAAATCCGGCGACTGGAAGTTCCTGGACGAGATCGAGGGCTACACGACAAATCCGTGACCGTCACCCGGCGGCGAGCCGGTCCCGGTGCTGGCGGTTCATCTCCATCAGCAGGTCGAGGGCGTCCCGCGCGCGGGTGAGTTCCTTGATGTTCTCCGTGATGCGGTCCCGCTCCTCCACCAGCCGGTTCCAGGCGGTGTCGGCGTTGTCCGCGCTGGGGGAGTCGACGCACGGCAACAGCTCGGCGATCGTCCGGCTGGAGAGCCCGGCTGTGTACAGGCGCTGGATGAAGCGGACGCGGGCGATCTCCTTGTCGGTGTAGTGCCGCTGGCCGCCGGGGCTGCGGGTGCTGCTGAGCAGCCCCTGCTCCTCGTAGTAGCGCAGCGAACGCACACTGACCTTGGCGTGCTCCGCCAACTCGCCGATCCGCATGGTGCCCTCCCGGATGTGATTCACCGCGCAATGCTTGCATCTGACGTCAGTGTCAGGTCCTAGCGTAGCGGCACGCCCGATGGACGGGCGCGACCGCTGGCCGCTCACCGGGCCGGTGGCCCACCGAGCGGCTCCCGGAAGGCACTTACCCCATGACGACCCTGTTCGACCGCTTCCAGCTCGGCGAGTTGGTCCTGCCCAACCGCGTGGTGATGGCCCCGCTGACCCGGGTCCGCGCCGCGGCGGGTGGTCTGGCGACGCCGTCGATGGCGACCTACTACGCCCAGCGCGCCACCGCGGGGCTCATCGTGACCGAAGGGGTGCAGCCCAGCGTCGTCGGCCAGTCCAACCCCGGCACCCCGGGCCTGCACACAGACGAGCAGGTCAAGTCGTGGTTGCAGGTCACCGACGCGGTGCACACCAACGGCGGGCGCATCTTCGCCCAGCTCATGCACGGCGGCCGGGTGTCACACGAGGAGACGACAGGGCTCCAGCCCGTCGGCCCCTCGGCGGTGCCGTTCGACGGGGAGATCTTCACGCCGACGGGGCGCAGGCCCGCGCCGGTGCCGCGCGCCCTGGAGACCGCGGAGGTGCCCGAGCACGCGCACTCCTACGCCGGCGCCGCCCGGCGCGCGATCGACGCGGGCTTCGACGGGGTGGAACTGCACGGCGCGAACGGATACCTGATCTCGCAGTTCCTCTCCAGCTCGGCCAACCTGCGCACCGACCAGTACGGCGGCTCGATCACGAACCGGATCCGGTTCGCCGTGGAGGCGGTGGTCGCGACCGCCGAGGCCGTCGGCGCGCACCGTACGGGCATCCGGCTCTCGCCGGGCGCCGGGATCTGGGGCGCGACGGAGACGGACGTACCGGAGATGTACGCCGCGCTGCTGGCCCAGCTGGCGCCGCTCGGGCTGGCGTACGTGCACCTGGAGCTGACCACGGCCGAGGAGGTGCTGGTCGGGCTGCGCAGGGCCTGGCCCGGCACCCTCATCGTCAACCCGGCGTTCCCGATGGGGCCGAAGAAGGCGGACCGGACGGGCGCGGACCGCTGGCTGTCGCTGGGCGCCGACCTGATCAGCTTCGGGCGCGCCTTCATCGCCAACCCGGACCTCGTCGAGCGGCTGCGGCTGGACCTGCCGATCGCCGAGGACGACCAGGCGACCTGGTACGCGGGCGGCGACCAGGGTTACCTCACCTACCCCACGTATCAGCACGCGGCCTGACGGGCCGGGCCCGCCGCCTTGCCGAGGGCCCCGCAGGCCCCGGCAGGGCGGGCGGCCCACGGTGGCGGAAGTCCCCGGATGGCCGTCACCGGCGTGTCATTCTGAGACGCGACGGGGGGCTGGACATGGACTTCGGGATACTGCGGCAGGAACGGACGGGGGCGTTGCACAGCGGCTGGCGGACCGCGCTGCTCGTGACCGCGGTGCTGCTCGCCGTCGTGGCGGCCGTCGCCGACTTCCTGACTCCGCCGGATGTGGTGCTCTTCTGGCTGGTCATGCTGGCCCCGGTGCTGGCGGCGACGCTGCTGCGCCCGTGGGCGGTGACAGTGGTCGGACTCATCGCGCTGCTGATCATCTGGATCACGATGACGCGGCACGGATATACCGGGAACGTGGCCCAGTTCCTGCGCCTGGGCGTGATGCTCGGGATGACCGTGCTCAGCGCCGCATTCGCCCACCGACTCGGGGTCCTGGAGAGTCGTGCGCACCGGGGAGCCGAGAAGGAGTCGACGCTCGCCGCGATCGTGCGCTCGACCCAGGACGCGGTCATCACCACCGACCTCGACGGCACCATCAACACGTGGAACGAGGGCGCGACGCGCCAGTACGGCTGGATCCCCGCGGAGGCGATCGGGCGCAGCATCGACCTCGTGTACCCGCAGGACCAGCTCGCCGGGCTGCCCGAGGCCATGTCGACGCTGCGCGAGGGCACCAGCATCGGCGTGCTGGAGACGCAGCGGATCCGCAAGGACGGCGCGGTCGTGGACGTGTCGGTCAGCATGTCTCCGATCCGCGACCGCCGCGGTCACGTGGTCGCCGTCGCATGCATCGAACGGGACGTCACCGTCCTGAAACGGGCCGAGGAGCAGCGCCGCCAGATCCTGGAGCGTTCGGCGCTCTCCGAACGGCTGGAGTCGCTCGGCCAGCTCGCCGGGGGCATCGCCCACGACTTCAACAACCTGCTCGCGATCAATCTCAACTACCTCGACTTCGTTCTCGAGCAGACCTCCGACCCCGAGGCCCGTCAGGACCTCACCCGCGCCCGGGCCAGCTCCGAGCGTGCCCGCGAACTCACCAGGCAGCTGCTGCTGTTCGCCCGGCAGGAACCGGCCGACGGCGAGATCATCGACCTCGATTCGGTGATCGAGGATGCGGGCGCTCTGCTCGGCCGTACCATCGGCGGTCACATCGAGCTGATCACGCGCCCGTCCCCGGAGCCCCTGGCCGTCCGCGCCGACTGGGGGCGCTTGGAGCAGATCCTGCTCAACCTGGTGATCAACGCCCGCGACGCGATGCCGGACGGCGGCACGGTCATCATCGAGGCCACCCCCGTCCAGCTCGACGACGATCCCGACCGGCTGCCGCCGCTGCCCGCTGGTCCGTACGCACAACTCCAGGTCAGCGATACGGGTACCGGCATGCCGCCGGAGGTCGTCGCCCGCATCTTCGAGCCGTTCTTCACCACCAAGGCCAAGCAGAACGGCACGGGACTGGGGCTGGCGACCGTGTACTCCATCGTGACCGAGTCGGGTGGCGACATCTCCGTGTCGTCGGAACCGAACGTCGGCACCACCTTCCGGATCCTGTTGCCTGTCGTCACCGCCGGCACGGCACCGCAGGGCGAGGCCGCGACGAAGGTGTCGGGCAGCGCGGGACGGCGCATTCTCGTCGTGGAGGACGACCCGGAGGTCCGCCGGATCACCGTACGGATCCTGGAAGGCGAGGGCTATCAGGTCAGCCAGGCCGAACACGGCCGGGCGGCGCTCGACCGGATCCACCGCCGGCCGTTCGACCTGCTGATGACCGACATCATCATGCCGGAGATGTCCGGGTCACGGCTGGCCGAGACGGTGCGGATCCAGTACCCCCGGATCAACATCCTGCTGGTCTCCGGATACAGCGAAGAGACCGCCAAGGTGCAGCACCTGGTGAATGACGGAGTGCCCCTGATCCACAAGCCGTTCACCGCGGAGGAGGTGCTGGGCGCCGTGCGCCAGGCGATGGGTGTGGACGTGGCGCAGATCTGACCGGCGCCGATACTTCACGAAACACGTGAACCGGGCACACGTCCCGGGGTTTGCCGTGTCCGGCACCAGGTGGAGACATCCGGCCACGCGCGGTCGGCCGGAACACGCACCGGGATGGGTCGATCGGAGATGCCGTGCCCGCCATCCCGGCGACCCGGGGCGGCGGCCGGGGCGGCGCTGAGGCTCTCCGGGGTGCATCAATCGGACACGGACTATGAAGCACGGCATTCCAGAGTAAGTGCAGATTTGCCGCAAACCCGATCTATCGCGTCTGCGAAGAATGCGGACTAGTAGGCGATATTCGTCGTGGAGAATGGTTGCCCGCGACATATTTATGCGTTTCGGCCCGGTAGCCTTCGCCGCGGAGACGTCCCGTAGGCAAGGAGAATCATGACCGCCGCACCGTCCGGCCGTCCCCGGCTACCGCGCCGCGGGCTGCTCACGCTGGCCGCGTTGGCGACCCTCCCGGCCGCGTGCTCCCGGGTGTCCCGGGTCGCCGAGGCGGCGCCCGCGCCCAGCACGACGCCCGCCGGCGCCACCGCGACCACCAGCGCCAGCCCCGGTACCAGCCTCGGGCCCGCCGCCGCGACCGCGGGGCCCACCCCGTCGAAGTCCGCCACCCCCGCGGAGTCCGCGTCGGCCAGTGCCCCGGCCACCGCGGGTCGCCCCGGATTCGGCGGCCCTGTGCCGTTCGCGCCGGGCAAGGTGAAGCTCGGCGCGTACCTGAGCCTCAGCGGCAAGTCGCTGTCGCAGAGCATCTCGCTGCGTCGCGGCCAGCTCGGCCGTAACCAGCGCATCGTGCACGCCTTCTACGGTTTCGGCGAGCGGATCCAGCGGCCGTCGATCGGTGACAGCACCCTGCTGGCGTCGTGGCACGGCGTGCCGTACTCGCGGATCAACGGCGGTGGCTCCGACAAGCTCATCGCGTCGGCGGCGCGGGACCTGCGCGGGCACAACCGGCCCGTGCTGCTGCGCTGGGGCTGGGAGATGAACGGCGACTGGTTCGAGTGGGGCGGCGCGAACAACGGCCAGGACACCGCCGGCTACATCCGCGCGTGGCGGCGGATGCACGACATCTTCCGTCGCGAGGGCGCCGACAACGTCGCGTGGGTGTGGAGCCCAAACTGGAACTCCGGCCCGAACACGTCGTGGAACAAGATGCAGCGCTACTACCCGGGTGACGCGTACGTCGACTGGGTGGGTGTCTCGGGCTACAACTTCTACCAGGAGTCGCCGCGGACGCTGTTCAAGCCGGTCGTCAGCGCGTACGGCGGGAAGAAGCCGATCATCGTCACCGAGACCGCGGCGATCGACCACGGCGGGAACAGCAAGGCCGCCTGGATCGCCGACCTCTCCGCGTACGTGAAGTCGACGCCGCAGATCGGTGGGCTCGTGTGGTTCGACACCGACACCCACGACGCGCCGCACAACTTCCGGATCGACACCAGCGGCTCCAGCCTCGCCGCCTACAAGGCGATGGCCCGCAGCTCCCGTTTCGCCGGATAGGGACGGGAGCCGCGGGCCGCCGTACTCAATTGCGGTGGATCGTGAACGTGGTGGTCGGGTCCTCGATGTCGCGGTAGTTGTTCGCCAGCTTCAGGTTGGTGAAGGTCACCTCGCCGACGGCCGGGCCCTGGCCCGCTTCGGGCATCGGGTTGGCCCAGATCGCGAAGCCGGACTTGGCGTCGTACGCGTCACCGCTGCGCTGCGCGCCGGTGATGGTGACGTTCGTGAACGTGGTGTCCTTGATCGGGAACTGCGGCTGGCCGCCCACGTAGTTGGTCTGGAACATGATGCCCGAGTACGTGGGGTCGATGATGTCCACATTGCTCACCCGGATGCCCTGGAACACCTTCGACGCGGAGAACACCCAGATGCCGGGGAAGGTCTGCGCGCCCCAGAAGTGCCCACCGGCCCGGACGATGGTGATGTTGTCGAAGACGGTCGGCGGGTCGGCGCCGAAACCGTTCATCGGGATGCCGAAGTCCAGTGAGCTGATCGTGATGCCGGAGTACACCAGCGTGTCGGCGATGTAGATGTTGCGGAACTTGTTGTTGTATCCGCCGTACACGGCTACCCCGGCCGCGCGCCAGGTGAGGATCGCGCTCAGGTTCTCGTACACGTTGCCTGTCTCGTCGGCGCCGCCCGCGTCGATCGCCGAGAACAGCGCGAAGCTGTCGTCGCCGGTGGAGCGGGCCTCGTTGTTGACGACGTGGTTGTCGGTGCTGCCGTTGGTCATGTTGACGCCGTCGGCGAACGTGTCCCGGATCCGGGAATTGCTGATGGTCATCCGGTCGGTGTTCGCGCCCCAGTAGAGGCACACCACGTGCTCGGCCCAGATGTTGTCGATGGTGATGTCCGCGATGTTGCTGAAGTCGAACACCTTGCCGGGGCCGTCCCGGCGGATCGTGTAGTTGCCGAAGAACGCGAAGTTCCGGAACGCCGAGCCGCCCGCGCCGCTGCCCGCCGAGAAACCGGCGTCGGTCTCTGTCTGGTCGGCCGGTGTGGCGAAGCGCGTGTACCACGGGCCCGCGCCGACGACCTGGATCGCCCGGCCGAACACCTGGAACTTGCCGGTGGTGCGGTAGTCGCCCGCGGGCAGGTAGACCCCGGCCTTGCCGGTGTCCATCCGGGCCGTGTCCAGCGCCGCCTGCACGGCCTGCTGGTCGAAGCCGGACGGGACGACGTACTTCGCCGGGTCGGGGTTCGCGATCGGGGCGACCTGTTCGGTGTTGACGAAGTCGATAGCGATGGGGCCCGGGTTGCCGCCGTCCTTCTGGAGACGGATCGTGCTACCGGCGTTCACCGTGCCGGTCAGCATGATGTTCGCCTCGTCGTAGATGTGCCGGGCGCCGGTGCCCGAGTTCTGCGGGTTGGCCTCGTCGCCGTACAGCCACGCGTACT
This sequence comes from Krasilnikovia sp. MM14-A1004, assembly GCF_047159485.1. GTDB lineage: Bacteria > Actinomycetota > Actinomycetes > Mycobacteriales > Micromonosporaceae > Actinoplanes. Next base: position 1,876,680 of record NZ_AP038773.1, read on the forward strand.
TCGAGGTGAGGGGCAGGGTGCGGTTGAGGGCGCCGTCGACGTACACGTTGATCGAGCTGGTCGTGCCGTCCGGGATGGAGAAGCGGGCGACCAGCGTGTTGGTCTTCGCCTTGGTGGTCCACTGGACGTACGCGCCGGTCTGGTTCAGGGTGACGGCCCGCCGCGAGGACGCCTCACCGGCGAGGTCGCCGATGGTGCGGTTCGGGCCGACGACCTGGGCGCCGCCGCCGAGCTGCCCGTCCTCGGCCTCGTAGGAGTCGTACGGCATGTTCGCGCCGCGACCCACCAGCAGGGGCGTCTCTGTGGTGTTGTTGGCCCTGCGGTCGGCCAGCTCGCCGGGGTCGTCCGCGATCACCGTACGCACGGTGTACCGGCCGGTGGCGGCCGTCCACGTGCCCAGGGCGATCGGTGGTGCCGAGGCGCCGGGTGCGAGTGTGCCGGTGTACGAGCCGGTCAGGGTGCGTACCGTGGTCGAGCCGTTGAGGATCGTGACCGTGACGTCGTGCGCGCCCGAGGCGGTGGCGATGTTTCCGGCGTTGCGCAGGCTCACCGAGAACGTGACCGCGTCGCCCGTGGCCGGGTTGCCCGGCGACCAGCTCGCGGCGCCGACCAGGTCGGAGGTCTCCGGTTCGGGCACCGGGGTGCCGATGACCTGGAACTCCGCGACCTGGCCGCTCGGCGCGCCCGTGTTGGCGGTGAAACTGAGCCGCACGTCCGCGACGGTCGCGCTGACCGCGACGGTGACGGTGTTCCCGGTGGCCGGGTCGAACCGGTACGGCGCGGAGTCCACCAGCGTGGTGAACGTGGACGCGTTCGATGCGCGACCGAGGATCGAGAACGTCTGGGTGCGCGCCGCCCAGATCGGATCCGGGTTCAGCTTCACCACGACGGCCTTCGTGACCGCGTCGGCGCCCAGCTTCACGGTGAGGTTCGCCGGGTACGCACTGCCCTCCCAGTAGGTCGCCACGTTGCCGTCGTTCGCGTTGGTGGCCGCGAACGAATACGCAGTGGACGACGCCTCGATCGGCTTGCCGGTGGCGAGGTTGATGCCGGTGGGCGGGGGATCGGTGGGTGGCGGGGTGCTGGTTCCGTACACCTCCAGCTCGCCGAGCTGGCCCGCGGGCCACCCGGTGTTCGCCGTGAAGCTCAGCCGCAGGTAGCGGGTGGTGGCCGACGGCAGGTCGACGGTGACCGTGTTGCCCGACGCCGGGTTGAAGGTGTACCCGGCGCTCGATTTGAGGTCGGTGAACGACGAGCCGTCGGTGCTGCCCGCGATGGCCAGGGTCTGGGTGCGGGTGGCCCAGGCCGTCGCGGGTGGGAGCTTCAGGACGGCCTTGTCGACGGTGACGGCCGAGCCGAGGTCGACCTGCAGCCACTGCGGGAACGCGTTGTTGGCGCTCTCCCAGTACGTGTTCGCGTCACCGTCCCCGGCTTTGCCGGGCTGGTAGACGTCGGTGCTGCTGCTGGCGGTGAACGCCTTTCCGGCCGCCAGGTTGGTGTCGGCGGCACGGGCCGGTGCGGGGGTGACCAGGATGGCGATGCCGGCGAGAACGGCCAGCAGGCGCCGGGGGCGGGATGGAGAGGGGCGGATGGCCATGGGGATCCCTTTCGTCAGGTGGCCAAGTGGGTGATTCAGGTCCGAAGGCGCAGCCACACGGCGGTGTCCGGGGGGAGCAGTTCACCGTCGAGGGGGCTGCTGGCCAGCAGGCGGGATTCGTGGTCCGGCAGCGGGATCGGTGCCCCGGACAGGTTGACGACGCAGGCGAATCCGGGCCCGCGCGTGTAGGCGAGCGCACCCGGCGCGGTGTCCAGCCACGCCATCTCCGGGCTGCGCAGGCCCGGTTCGGCGCGGCGTAGCCGGATCGCGGTGCGGTACAGCTCCAGCATCGAGCTGGGGTCGCCGGTCTGCGCCGCCACGGTCAGGTCCTTCCACTCCGGCGGCTGCGGCAGCCACGGGTCGGCCGCCTCGGTGGGGGAGAACCCGAACGGCGGTTCGTCGCCGCTCCACGGCAGCGGCACCCGGCAGCCGTCGCGCCCGTGGCCGGAACGCGCCCACATCGGGTCCTGCCGCAGCCCGGCCGGGATGCTCTCGTGTTCCCACAGGCCCAGTTCCTCGCCCTGGTACACGTACGCGGCGCCGGGCAGCGACAGCGACAGCAGGGCGGCGGCCCGGGCACGGCGGGTGCCCAACTCCAGGTCGACAGGGGTGCCCTCGCGCTTGGTGGCGAAGCTGAACGTGGTGTCGCTGCGGCCGTACCGGGTGACGTGGCGGGTGACGTCGTGGTTGGACAGCACCCACGTGGCGGGAGCGCCCACGGCGGCATGGACGTGCAGCGTCCGGTCGATGCACGCGCGCAGCAGGGCGGGATCCCAGGCGCAGCCGAGGAAGTCGAAGTTGAAGGCGGCGTGCAACTCGTCAGGGCGCAGGTAGCGGGCGAACCGTTCCGCGTCGGGCAGCCACACCTCACCGATCAGCGCCCTGTCGGGATAGCCGTCGGCCAGCCGCCGCCACGACCGGTAGATCTCGTGCACCCCGTCGAGGTCGTGGTACGGGTGCGGGCCGTGCTCCGGCACCTCGGGCAGCGCCGGATCCTTGAGCAGCAGGGCCGCCGAGTCGATCCGGATGCCGTCGACGCCCGCCTCGAACCAGAACCGCAGGATGCTCTCGAACTCGGCCCGCACGTCCGGGTGCTCCCAGTTCAGATCGGGCTGCTCGGGCGTGAACAGGTGCAGATACCAGTCACCGTCGGCGGTCCGCGTCCAGGCGGGCCCACCGAACTCGCTGCGCCAGGAGTTCGGCGCCGCCTCGCCGGGGCGGAACCAGAAGTAGTCGCGTTCGGGGGCGTTCGGTGCGGCCATCGCGGCCGCGAACCACGGGTGATCGGAGGAGACGTGGTTCGGGACGATGTCGACGATCAGCCGGATGCCCGCCGCGTGCGCCTCGCTGATCAGGGCCCGCGCCGCGGCCAGGGTGCCGAAGACCGGGTCGATGTCGCGGAAGTCGGCGACGTCGTAGCCCGCGTCGGCCATCGGGGACGGATACCAGGGACTCATCCAGATCGCGTCGACGCCCAGGTCCGCGAGGTGCCCCAGGCGGCGGCGGATGCCGGCGAGGTCGCCGATGCCGTCGCCGTCGCCGTCCGCGAAGCTGCGCGGATAGATCTGGTAGATCACCGCATCGCGCCACCACTGGGTAGCCACGGTCACCTGCTTTCTCCGGTCGGGAAGGTGGGGTCAGCCCTTGAGCGAGCCGGCGGAGAGCCCGCCGATGATGCTGCGCTGGAAGATCAGGAAGATCAGGATCATCGGTACGCTGGCGATCACGAGCCCCGCCAGGAACTGGGTCGGCGGCACCTGACTGGTACCGGCCAGCCGGCTCAACGCGACGCTCAACGTCTGCGAGTCCGGGTCCTGCAGCACCAGCAGCGGCCACAGGAAGTCCTTCCAGGTGCCGATGATGGCGAAGATCGAGACCACGCCGAGGACCGGCCGCGACAACGGCAGCACAACCGACCACAGCACCCGCAGCCGCCCGGCACCGTCGATCGCGGCCGCGTCGAGCAGGTCGTCGGGGATCTGGTCGAAGAACCTCTTGAGTACGTAGATGCTGAACGCGTTCGCGGCGGCGGGCAGCCACAGCGCCCACGGGGTGTTCAGCAGGTTCACGTGCAGCAGCGGAACATCCGTGACGGTCAGGTACGCCGGGACCAGCAACGCCGCCGCGGGCAGCATGAGGCTGGCCAGCATGGCCCCGAGCACGACCCGGCCGAACATCGGGCGCAGCTTGGACAGTGCGTACGCGGCGGCCACGTCGACGGTGAGCTGGACGAGCCAACCGCCGAAGGCGTAGCTGACCGTGTTGAGGAAGTACCGGCCGATCCGCATGGAGTCCCATGCCGTCGCGTACGTCCCGGGGTGGACGGTGTGCGGCACCAGGGTGGGCGGGTTCTGCGCGAACTCCTGCGGCGACTTCAGCGCGCTGGACGCCATCCAGTACAGCGGGAACAGGAACACCAGGCAGAACACGACCAGGGTCAGGCCGAGCACCACGAGGTAGGCGACGCGGTGCCGGTCGAGGTCCACCGCGGAGATCAGGGTACGGGTGGCGGGTGCTCCGGTGGCCGGGCGTCGCTTGCGGGCCGGAGCATCCTTCGCCGGGGCCACCGGCGTCGGGGGTGGGGCGGTGACGGTCATGCGTCGCTCCTCGGACCAGGTTTCCGGGATCATGGGTGGCCGCTCAGTCCGCGGTGCGGGTCAGGCGCAGGTACAGCGCGGAGAACGCGCCCAGCACCACGAACAGCAGCACGCTCATCGCGGCGGCCAGGCCGAAGTCGTTGTTGACCGTGAACGCGTACCGGTAGATCAGCACCATCACCGTGATGGTGTCCGGGCTGGACGTGCCGGTGAGCTGGAACGGCTCGATGAACACCTGCATGGTGGCGATGATCTGCAGCAGCAGCAGGACCAGCAGGACGAACCGCACCTGCGGGACGGTGACGTGACGCAGGCGCTGCCAGACGCTGGCGCCGTCCAGCTCGGCCGCCTCGTACAGTTCGCCGGGGACGCCCTGCAGCGCGGCCAGATACATCAGCGTGGCGCCGCCCATGTTCGCCCACGTGGACACCAGGACCAGCGAGATCATCGCGGTCCGTGGCGACTGGGTCCACTGCGACTCCGGCAGCCCCACTCCGCGCAGGACGGTGTTGAACAGCCCGTCGCCGGGGTCGTAGAAGTAGCGCCACAGCAGGACGCTGACGATCGGCGGCAGCATGACGGGCAGGTAGACCAGCACCCGGAACAGCCCCCGAAGGTGACGGAACTCGTTGATCAGTACGGCCACCGCGAACGGCAGCGCGTACCCGAGGACGAGCGCCATGCCGGTGAACACCAGCGTGTTGCGCCAGGCGGTCCAGAACAGCGGGTCGGCGAACAGCGCCCGGTAGTTGTCCAGGCCCACCCACCACGGGTCGCTGACGAAGTTGACCTGCTGGAAGCTCAGCACGATCCCGCGCACGAGCGGGTACCAGGAGAACAGCGCGAAGCAGGCGAGGCCCGCCGCGAGGAACGCGTACGCCAGTAGGTTGTCCCCGGCCTTGCGGCGCAGGCGGGCCATCGACTGCGTCATGGGTTACCGGACCCCGGCCAGGATGGAGTTGACCTGCTTCTCGGCGTCGGTCAGGAGCTGGTCGACGTTCGCGTCCTTGTCGGTCAGCACCTTCTGCATCGCGACGTCGAGCACGGCGTAGATCTGCTGGGCGTTCGGCGGCTCCAGCTTGACCGGGATGTGGCCCGTCGCGGCGACGAACGGGGCGTAGTTCTGCTGCGGGACGTTCGCGTACTGCTTGTCGGCGGCGGCCTGCTTGGCCGCGGCGTCGCCGGTGTAGATCGCGGGTTCGGGCAGGCCGACGGGCTGCTTCGTCTCACTGGCCCACTTGTTCTCGGCGGCGATCCGGTCGGGGGAGGTGAACCAGAACGTCAGCCACTTGAGGCCCGCGCGGATCTTCTCGGGGCTCAGCCCCGCTTTGAACATGTAGCCCTCGCCGCCGCCCAGCGTGCCCTGGCCGTCCGGGATCGGCCCCAGGCCGTACGTCTGGTAGTCGCCCTTGTACTGGTTGACGATCGTGGGGATGTTGTCGGCCGTGGCCAGGTACATGCCGAGCTTGCCGCCACCCATCATCTGCAGCAGGTCGGCCCATTCGAGCAGCTGGCGGCTGCCCATCGAGTTGTCCGTCCAGCGCATGTCCTTGAGCTGCTGCAGGACCTGGTGGACCTGCGGGGTGTTGAAGGCGGCCTTCCACGTGCCGCCGTCGTTGACCGCGACGTCGCCGCCGAGTGAGTACAGCTCCGTGGTGAAGTGCCAGCCACCGGTGTTGCTCTTGCTGTAGTCGCCGTACCCGACGTATCCGCTGCCCAGCCCGGCGATCTTCTTGGCGGCGGTGCGCAGGTCGGCCCAGGTGGTGGGCGGTGCGTTCGGGTCCAGCCCGGCCCTGGTGAACAGGTCGCGGTTGTAGAGCAGACCCATCGAGTAGTTCTTGTACGGCAGGCCGTACGTGCCGCCCCTGCCGTCCTGGAAGACCCGCAGCACCTCGGGCTTGATCTGGGTGGTGACCGGGAAGTCCGTGAGGTACTTGCTGACGTCGGAGACCTGGTGCTTGGCGATCAGCCCGGCCGGGTCGGTGAAGTAGACGTAGAAGACGTCCTCCAGCTGGCCGCCCGCCAGCTTGGCCGGGAAGGTCTGCGGATCCATCTTGCCCTCGCGGGCGTCGATCGTGATGTCCGGATTCGCCTTCTCGAACTCCGCGACGTTGGCCAGGAAGCGGTCGTGGTTGGCCTTCTCGGTGGCCGGGGGCAGGCCGTTGATCACCAGGGTGACCCTGCCGTCCTTCGTGGCCGGGGCGTCGTCGCCGCCGCAGGCGGTGGCCGACAGGCAGACGCCGGCCGCCAGCAGCAGCCCGAGCGCGGTGCGCAGCGTGAACGTGGACATATGACATCGCCCTTTCGCAGGGGTGGGTGTGGGCGTGCTGGGGATGCGGAGGGGACGGGGGCGGGAAGCCCGCATGTTTCGTGGCGATGACGATACAAAGTCGAACTGAGATCCGCAAGAAATGAATCAGAAGAAGAAAAAACTCGACTGCATCCCGGGATAGGAAGCAGCGAAGGGCGGGCCGGATCGGCCCGCCCTTCGGCGTCGATGAATGTCCCGCTCGGCGCGGGTCCGCGTCAGTCCTGCTTCCTGCGGGGCGGCGTCAGTCCGGTGCGGACCGAGGCCCGGTCGGGGCGGCGCCGCGCGCCGGGGCCCGCCCGGTGGAGCCGCGTACCACCAGCTCCGGCTCGAACAGCAGCTCGTCCGTGCCGGCCGCGGCGCCCTCGATCTGGTGCACCAGCACGTCCACCGCCGCCTGGCCCATCAGCTCGATCGGCTGGCGCACCGTCGTCAACGGCGGATCGGTGCAGGTCATCAGCGCGCTGTCGTCGAAGCCGACGACAGAGACGTCGTCCGGCACGGCCAGCCCCAGCCGCCGCGCGGCCCGGATGGACCCCAGCGCCAGCACGTCACTGGCGCAGATCAGGCCGGTCACCCCGCGCTGCATCAGCCGGGTCGCGGCCAGCCGGGCGCTCTCCATCGAGAAGGTCGTGCGCTCGACCAGTGCCTCGCGGTCGGCCTCGGACCAGCCGCCCACCGCGGCCGCCGCGGCCAGCTTGCGGCGCGACGGCACATGATCCTCCGGGCCGGTGACCAGGCCGATCCGCTCGTGGCCCAGCGAGCGCAGATGACCGTACGCCTGCTCGACCGCGACCGCGTCGTCCGTGGAGATGTGCGGGAAGCCGAGCCCCGGCACGCCCGCGTTGACCATCACCACCGGCATCCGCCGCTCGCGGAGCTGCCGGTAGTGGCCGTGCTCGGCCGTGGCCAGCGCGTACGCCCCGCCGGCGAAGACCACGCCGGAGACCTGGTGGTCGAGCAGCATCTCGATGTAGTCGCGCTCCGGGACGCCGCCGATCGTGCGCGCGCACAGGGCCGGGGTGAAGCCGCGCTGCGCCAGCGACGCGGTCACCACCTCGGCCAGTGCCGGGAAGATCGGGTTCTGCAGCTCCGGCAGGACCAGGCCGACGAGGCGGCCGCGTTCCCCGCGCAGCTTCGTCGGCCGCTCATAGCCCAGGACGTCGAGCGCGGTCAGCACGGACGTGCGGGTCGCCGCGGACACCCCGCTGCGGCCGTTGAGCACCCGGCTGACGGTCGCCTCGCTGACGCCCGCCTTCTTCGCCACCTCGGCGAGACGCTTGGTCACGGGCGCCATCGTACGTCGGATTATTGAAAGTCTTGCAGCAAGGGCGGTCGGCTTTTGCAGCCGCTGCCGACGGGCCGTCAGCAGGACGGCCCGGCCCGCGCTCAGCCCGGCGCCGGGGATTCGACGAGTGGCACCAATCAGGCCAAAACGGTGCGGTTGCCCAGCCCGGGGTGCGATGTTGGGACCAGGGGGAAGGGATGGGCGCGAAGCATGACCGACTGGGACATCACCGCCACTGACGAACAGCAGGACGAGGGCGCATACGAGTACGGCGGCCACGGCCGCGGCGACTCGGTGCAGCGGCTCGCCGACGTCAGCAACACGATGGCGACCGCCACCAGGCAGGCCGTCAAGGCGGCCGAGATGGCCGTCGCCGTGATCCAGCGGCTCGACGCGAGCAGCACCGAGATCGGCAAGGTCGTGCAGCTGATCGCCACGATCGCCAAGCAGACCAACCTGCTCGCCCTCAACGCGACCATCGAGGCGGCCCGCGCCGGCGAGGCGGGTCGCGGGTTCGCGGTGGTCGCCAGCGAGGTCAAGGACCTGGCCAACGAGACCGCCACGGCCACCAACGAGATCGGCGGGCAGGTCGGCGGCATCCGCGCGGACACCCAGAACGCCGTCTCGGCCATCGAGGAGATGCAGCACCTCATCGCCGAACTGGACCGCTGCCAGCAGATCATCAGCGGCATCGTCGCCGAGCAGCAGGCCGGCTGACCGCTCCGGCGGCCGGTCGGCGGCCGCGTGATGTTTCCCGGTGCCGCTGGCGGCGTTGCCGCGGTGGGCGCCGCCTCGGGCGATCGCCCGGAGCCGGGCGGGGCCGATGCGCGAGGATGGGGACATGGCACGACGTACCGCACGCCGCACCGCGCCCAGCCGGACCGCCGGCCCCAGCCCCGCCGCCGACGCCGGACCGTGCCCGTGCGGGCTCGACCTGCCGTACGCGCAGTGCTGCGGCCCGGCCCACCACGGACACGCCCCGGCCAGCGCCGAAGCCGTGATGCGCGCCCGGTACAGCGCCTACGCCCGCGACGACGACGCGTACGTGCTCAGCTCCTGGCACCCCGACACCCGGCCCGCCGAGATCACCGCCGACCCCGGCCTGAGCTGGGTACGCCTGGAGATGCTGGGTACCAGTGGGGGAGGCCTGTTCGACGCCGAGGGAGTGGTCGAGTTCCGCGCCCACTTCCGCGACCACGGCCGCCCCGGCGATCTGTACGAGCGCAGCCGCTTCGTACGCCACGACGGGCAGTGGGTCTACTGGGGGCCGATCCTCGGCGACGGCGACCTCGCGAACTCCTGAACCATGTGATGTGCTGAGGTTGGGGCGAAGATCGTCAGTACGACCGGGATCAGCACAACGAGGAGCCGTCAATGTCGACGCGCAGCCACGAGCGACCAATCGAGGACGAGATCGTCCGCGACTTCAAGGTCAACCTCTCGTACGGCAAGTATCTGCACCTGGATCAGATCCTGTCCGCGCAGCATCCCGTCAGCACCCCCGTGCACCACGACGAGCTGCTGTTCATCCTGCAGCACCAGACCTCCGAGCTGTGGCTCAAGCTGATCCTGCACGAGCTGCGCGAGGTGCAGCGCCGGCTGGCCGCCGACGAGCTGCGCCCCGCCCTGAAGGGCCTGGCCCGGGTCAAACACATCCAGCACTGCCTCACCGAGCAGTGGTCCGTGCTGGCCACCCTCACCCCGACCGAGTACGCCGAGTTCCGCAGCTTCCTGGGCACCTCATCGGGCTTCCAGTCGTACCAGTACCGGGCGATCGAGTTCACGCTCGGCAACAAGGACCGGCAGATGCTGCCGGTCTTCGACCACGACCCGGCCGCTCAGGCGATGCTCACCGAGGCCCTGGAGCGGCCCAGCGTGTACGACGAGTTCCTGCGCCTGCTCGCCCGCCGCGGCCACGAGGTGCCCGTGACGATCCTCGAACGCGACGTCACCGAGGGCTATCGGATGCACCCCGAGCTGGTGCCGGTGTTCGTGAACATCTACGAACACGCCGAGCAGCACTGGGAGGCGTACGAGGCGTGCGAGGAGTTCGTCGACCTGGAGGAGAACTTCCAGTACTGGCGGTTCCGGCACCTCAAGACCGTCGAACGCACCATCGGCTACAAGCGCGGCACCGGCGGATCCAGCGGCGTCGCCTTCCTGCGGCGGGCCCTCGACCTGACCTTCTTCCCGGAGCTGTACGCGGTGCGCACGGAGATCGGCGTGCCCGGCGGGAACGACGCCCCATGACCGACGACCTGCTCGCCCGCGCCGAATCCCTCGACGCGGCGGACCCCCTGGCACCCCTGCGCGCCCGGTTCGTCACCCCCGACGGCCACGACGTCATCTCGTACCTGGACGGCAACTCGCTGGGCCGGCCGCTGGAGGCCACCGCCCGGCTGATGGAGTCCTTCGTCCGCGAGCAGTGGGCCGGGCGGCTCATCCGCGGCTGGACCGACGGCTGGCTGGAATGGCCCGAGGTGCTCGGCGACCGGCTCGGCGCGGTGGCCCTCGGCGCCGGCCCGGGCCAGGTGGTGATCGCCGACTCGACCACGGTGCTGCTGTACAAGCTGGCCCGCGCCGCCGTCGACGCCCAGCCCGGCCGCCGCCGGGTCGTCCTGGACACCGACAACTTCCCCACCGACCGGTACGTGCTGGAGGGCATCGCCGCCGAACGCGGGCTGGAACTGGTCTGGATCGAGACCGACCCGGCCACCGGCATCCAGCCCGAGCAGGTCGCCGCCGCCGTCGACGGTGACACGGCGCTGGTGCTGTTCAGCCACGTCGCGTACCGGTCGGGGTGGATGGCGGAGGCCGCCGAGATCAACCGGATCGCGCACGCCGCCGGGGCGCTGACGCTGTGGGACCTGAGCCACTCCGTCGGCAGTGTGCCCGTCGAGCTGGACTCCTGGCAGGCCGATCTCGCGGTGGGGTGCACGTACAAATATCTCAATGGGGGGCCCGGCGCGCCCGCCTTCGGTTACCTGCGCCGCGGCCTGCAGGACCGGCTGCGCCAGCCCATCTGGGGCTGGATGGGCCACCGCGCGTCCTTCCACATGGGACCCGGCTTCGAGCCCGCGCCCGGCGCCCGCGCCCTGCTCAGCGGCACCCCGCCCATCCTGGCCATGGTGCCGCTGCACGCCAACCTCGACCTGCTGGCCGAGGCGGGCATCGCCGCGGTCCGGGCCAAGTCGGTGCAGCTCACCGGGTACGTCCTGGAGGTGGCCGACCGGTGGCTCGCGCCGCTGGGCGTCGAGGTGGTCAGCCCCCGCGAGGCGCACCGGCGCGGCGGCCACGTCACCCTGTGCCGTCCCGGATTCGAGCAGATGCTGGACGCCCTGTGGGGGCAGGGGGTGATCCCGGACTACCGCCGCCCGGACGGCATCCGGATCGGGCCCGCGCCGCTGAGCACGAGCTTCGCCGAGGTGTACCGGGGTTTGTCCGTGCTGCGCGCCCAGCTCGACAAGCAGCGGTGACCGCCGGGAACGGCCCGACCGGGCCGGATTCGCTTGTCGCCGACTCGGAATGGCTCGCCGCCGACTCGGAGTGGCTTGTCGCCGACTCGGTGTGGTGGGGCGGGCGGCTGCGGCACGCCGAGGCGGTGCGGCTGCGCGGCGGCGTGCCCGTCGACGCGATTCCCGCCGCGCAGATGCCGTCGGACGCGGTGTGCCGTCGGCTGCCCGGAACGCTGCTGCCCGGACTCTGCGACGCGCACGTGCACTCGGCGCTGGTCGACCTCGGCACGGTCCGGGCGGGCGGGATCGCCGCGGTCTGGGACCTGGGCGGCGTACCGGCGGCGGTGGCCGCGCTCGCGGACCGGGCCGCGCAGCCCGGCTCCGGCCTGCCCCGGATCCGCCACGCCGGGCCGTTCCTGACCGCACCGGGTGGCTATCCCAGCGACAGGGCCTGGGCGCCGCCGGGCAGCTGGCGCGAGATCCGCTCAGCGGCCGACGCGGCCGAGGCCGTGGGGGAGGCGCACGCGGCCGGTGCCACGATCATCAAGGTCACCGTGCACGCCGGTGGCCCCATGCTGGACCCGGCGACGCTGACCGCCCTGGTCGACGCGGCCGGTGCGCTGCACCTGCCCGTCGTCGCACACGCCGAGGGACCCGGCACGGTCGCCGCCGCGTACGAGGCCGGGGCCCGGCTGCTGGCGCACACGCCGTGGACGGAGGCGCTGGACGCCGGGCTGGCGCGCGACTGCGCGGCGCGAATGACCTGGATCAGCACCCTCGACATCCACGGGTGGGGTACGCCGGACGCGGCTCAGGACACCGCGATCGGCAACCTGCGCGCCTTCCTGAGTCACGGCGGCGCGGTCCGGTACGGCACGGATCTCGGCAACGGCCCCCTGCCACCCGCGATCAACCCGCGCGAGATCCGGGCGCTGCAGCGGGCCGGACTGAGCCCGGACGACGTCCTGACCGCGATGACGGCCGCACCGGCTCGTCCTCGCACCGGCACCCACGCGCCGACCGGGGCCGAGCCGGCAGCCGAGCCGTGCTGGATCCCGGGTGGGCTCAGCCTCGAACCGGACGGGTTCGCCGACGTGCTGGCCACCGCGCGGGTGGTCGGCCCCGACGTCAGGCCGCGCGGATGAGGGCGGACAACCAGCCATGAGCCTCGTCGTCACCGGCGCCACCGGACGCCTCGGTGGACGAGTCGCACGCCGACTCGCCGCCACGACCGCAGAAGGGTTGCGGCTGCTCGTCCGCGATCCCGGCCGGGCGCCGCGGCTGCCCGGCGCCGAGGTGGCCGTCGCCGACTACGGCGACCCGGGCGCCCTGCGCGCCGCCCTGGCCGGAGCGCGGACGGTCCTCATGGTGTCCGCGGCCGAGTCGCCCGACCGGGTCGACCGGCATCGCGCCTTCGTGGACGCGGCCGCGGCCGCCGGGGTGGGGCACCTCGTGTACACGTCGTTCGTGGGCGCCGCGCCGGACGCCACGTTCACGCTGGCCCGCGACCACGCGGCCACCGAGGAGCACATCCGGGCCAGCGGACTGGCGTTCACGATCCTGCGGGACAACCTGTACGCCGACTTCCTGCCGCTGATGGTGGGCGACGACGGGGTGATCCGCGGCCCCGGCGGTCACGGGCGCGCGGCCGTGGTGGCGCAGGACGACATCGCCGACGCGGCCGTCGCCGTGCTGCGCGCCCCGGCCGCGCACGCCGGAGCGACGTACGACCTGACCGGGCCCGAGGCGCTGAGCTTCGCCGAGATGGCGACGGCGATCAGTGCGGCCACCGGCCGCCCGGTGCGCTACGAGCCGGAAACCCTGGCCGAGGCGTACGCGTCGCGGGCCCACTACGGGGTGCCGGACTGGCAGGTCGACGCGTGGGTCAGCACGTACACGGCGGTGGCGGCGGGCGAACTGGCCGCCGTGGATCCGGCGGTGCCACGGCTCACCGGGCGCCCGGCCACGTCGTTCGCCCGGGTGCTGACCGGCCCGGCGGGATCGTAGACGCCCGACCGCCGCGCCCGCGCGACCGGACTCCCCGGCCCGGGCGGGATGGGACGGATGGCCCGGAGACGGACGGCTCGGAGACGGACGGCTCGGAGACGGCTCGGCTGTCAGCCTCGTCGGCGGGAGTTCGCCACGGTCCGGCCGTCGCGCGGTTGCCGGGCTGCCAGCGCGCGGGCGTGCTGCAGGGTGGACAGCAACGCGAGGGTGGCCTCGGCGCCCTGGTGGTGCTCCGGGCCGTCCGGGGTCAGGGCGTCGAAGCAGCCACCGGTCACCGGGTCGTACATGACCTTGCCGGTGTCGTTGTCGCCCAGGAACCACGCGACGGCCTGGAACAGCGGCACGTCCCAGTGGGCGTCGCCGGTCACGCTCACGGCGGTGGCGCAGGCGTCCGCGGTGGCGGCGGCCTCGGCCGGTCGCTGGACACCACGCGCGGCGTCGCTGCTCGACGCGGTGCTGCCAGCCAGGACGCTGCTGCTGTCAGCCAGGACGCTGCTGCTGTCAGCCAGGACGCTGCTGCTGTCAGCTGGGACGTTGCTGCTGTCGGCTGGGACGTTGCGGCTGTCGGCTGGGACGTTGCTGCTGCACCCCGGGGCGTTGGTGCTGCGGCCCGAATCGGTGCCGTTGCGGTTGTCGGCGTGCCGGGTGCCTGGCGTCTCGGGGCGCAGGCCGCCGTCCGGCACCGGGGACAGGTGTCCATCATGTTCCTGGACGCCGCACAGCCAGGCGAGCATCCGTAGCCCCTCGGCGAACAGCGCCTCGTCGCCGAGCAGGTCGCCGGCCGCGACGACGACCTCGGCCAGGGCCGGATTCGCGTACGTGAGCTCGGGCTCCGGCCAGGCCCAGGACGGATCCACGCCGGGCAGGCCCACCACGGTCGCGGCGTCGGCCAGCAGGTCAGCCGCCGGGTCGGCGCGCGGGTCGGCGCGCAGCACCTCGGCGGCGCCCAGCCCGGCGAGGGCCATGGCGCGCGGCCGAGCCGAGCGAAGGCGTGCGCCCAGCCGGAACGCGTCCGCGGCGCCCTGGCGGATCCACGGCACCGTGCTGCGCGCTGCGGCGGTGCCCAGGCCCCACATCGCGTGACCCCACGGTTCGCCGGTCGACGGCTCGTCGAGCCAGCGCCGGTCGTAGCCGAGGCGACCGTGGAACGCGCCGTCCGGGGACTGCGCGTGCAGCAGGAAGGCCACGTAGCGTTCGGCCAGGCCGACGACCTGGGGGTTCGGGCGGGGGTCGCGGCTGGCCACCAGCAGCCCCCGCGCCGCGTCGGCCACCCGGTAGCCCTGCTCGCGGCGCGGTATGGCGGTGCTGGCGTGCCCGAGCAGGCCGGTGTCGTCGCTGAGCCGGGCGATCTGCGCCCAGCTGGGTGCGGGCGCGTCGGAGAGCCGGACCGGCGGCGGCACCAGCCGCAGGGTCTGCGCGGGCATGACCGGCCTTCCTGCTCGGCGGCTGCCTCCCCGCAGCACGGATGGGCACACGTTCCCCGGTCCCACGGCGACGGTAACAAGCCGGACGCGGCTTCCGGCTCGTTCGGGCAAACACCCGGTCGGGCCGGTCTAGCCCCCGGGACGCGCGCACAGGTCGAACGGGTGGCCGCCCGGGTCGAGCAGCACCCGCCACCGCTGCGGCTCCGGCTGCTCGGCGGGCTTGGCGGCGCCGAGCGCGAGCGCCTGCTCCTCCGCCTTGTCGAGATCGTCGACGTAGAAGTCGAGGTGGTAGCGCTTCGGGGCGGTCTCCTCCGGCCAGCCGGGCCCCGCATAGCCGGGCACCCGCCCGAAGCCGAGGCTCGTCGCGCCGTCGCTGACCATCGCGTAGTCGTCGGCGCTGTGCACCACCTCCCAGCCGAGCAGCCGGGAGTAGAAGGAGGCGAGCGCCGCCGGGTCTGCGGCGTCAAGGTTGATCATGGCCAGGGTGGCGATTCCGGACATGCCGGGGGCCCTTTCTGCGACGGGCGACGCCGATCGTCGCCGACCCCGCCGATCCTGCCCCGAGGGTGCGACAAGTTCGGTGCGGATCGTCAGGAACCCGGGCCGGGCTGCTGCTGCGCGGCCAGCCACCCGGCCACCTGGGCGCGGGAGGTGAAGCCCAGCTTGCTGAGGATGTTCTCGACGTGCCCCTCGGCGGTGCGCTGGGCCACCACCAGCCGCGCGGCGATCTCCCGGTTGGTCAGGCCCTCGGCGATCAGCCCCGCGACCTCCCGCTCACGGCGGGTGAGCCCGAAATCCGCACCGGCCGGTGCGTCGGCCCGTGGTACGGGCACCCGGCCTGGCTGTTCCAGCGCCGCCGCGACCGCCTCCGCCGCGGTCCAGTCGGCGCCCCGCCGCAGGGCGGCGTCGAACGCGCGCCGACCCAGGCGGCCGCGTACCGCGGTGGTGCATTCGTCGTGGAACTCCTTCAGGCCGCGGAACGACGACAGCGAGGTGTGCATCGCCCGCCACATCCGGTCCGACGCGCCGAGCAGCTGCGCCGCCCGCTGGTCGCGGCCCTCGCTGCCGGCGATCCAGGCCAGCGACTCCAGCGACAGGCCGACCGTGAACTGCTCGCCCGCGACGAACCGCTGCACCTCCAGGCTCTCCTTGGCCGCCTCGCTGGCGCCCGGATTGTCGCCCTCGCGCCAGCGCAGCACGCTCAGCGCCCACAGCGCGAACGAACGCCACCACACCTCGCCGCTGGCGGCGCCCATGTCCCGGCAGGCGACCAGGTCGGCGTACCCGTCCGCCGGCGTCCCGGTGAGGCCGCGGGTCAATCCGAGAACGGCCAGCGTCCACATCTGCCCGCTACGCCCCCGCAGCTCGCGGAACAGCCCCAGCGCTCGTTCGAACAGCGGCAGCGCGGTCGCGTGATCGCCGGAGAACAGGGCGAGGTTGCCCTCCACCAGCGGGATGTACGCCAGCTCCACCGAGCGCGGCAGCTGCCCGGCCAGCTCCCGCGCGTCGGCCAGCAACGCCCGGGCCCGTTCCCGATCGTCCTGCACGGTGGCGATCCAGGCGGCGACCCGCAGCGCCTTGACGCGGGTCCAGTGCCGCGGCGCGGGCATGGCGAGGGCCCGGTCGAGCCAGTGCCGCCCCTCGGACAGGAAGCCCCGGACGAACCAGTGGTTCTCCAGGTCGGCCGCGAAACGCAGCGCCCGCTGGGCGGGACCCGCGGTCACCGCGTACTCCAGGGCCACCCGCAGGTTGGCCTTCTCCTGGCGCAGCCGCAGCATGAGTGCCGCCTGGTCGGGGCTCACCCAGTGCCGGTCGCTGTACGCGGCCAGCTCGGCGAACCACCGGCAGTGGCGCTCCGTCACGGCCCGCTGCTCGCCCGCCTCGGCGAGGCGTAACGCGCCGTACTCGCGGACCACCTCGAGCATCCGGTAGCGGGCCCGCTGGCCGTCGCCGCTGCGGGTGATGACGGACTTGTCCACCAGCGACGCGATCAGATCCAGGATCGACTCGGCGGGCAGCTCGTCGTCCGCGCAGACCTGCTCCGCGGAGTCCAGCTCCAGGCCGCCGGAGAAGACGGAGAGCCGCGACCACAGCGCCCGCTCGGCGGGGGCGCACAGGTCCCAGCTCCAGTCGATGAGCGCCCGCAGGGTCTGCTGGCGCGCGGGCGCGTCGCGGGTCCCCGAGGTGAGCAGCCGGAACCGGTCGGTGAGCCGGTCCAGGAGCTGGTCGAGGGAGAGCACCCGCAGCCGGGCCGCGGCCAGCTCGATCGCCAGCGGTACGCCCTCCAGCGCCTGGCACAGCCGGGCGATGGTGGCGCAGTTGTCGTCGGTGACCGCGAAGCCGGGGTCGGCGGCGGTGGCGCGTTCCACCAGCAGGCTCGCCGACTCGTACCGGTCCAGCTCGGCGGCGGTGCAGGCGGTCTCCGAGTCCGGCACGGACAGTGGTTGCACGCTCAGGGTCGCCTCGCCGGCCAGCCGCAGGGCGTGCCGGCTGGTCGCCAGGACACGCAGCTCGGGGCAGGACCGCAGCAACGTCTCGGTCAGCTCGGCGCAGGCCGCCACGAGCTGCTCGCAGTTGTCCAGGACGAGCAGGATCCGCTGGTCGGCGAGGAACTCGGGCAGTCCCGGCGCGCCGGGGCCGACCGCCTGTTCGCGGATTCCGAGCGCCTCCGCCACGGCGACCGCCAGCAGGTCGGGATCGCGCAGCTCGGCCAGCTCCACCAGCCACACGCCGTCGGGGAAGGCCCGCCGCATCTCCGCGCCGACCCGCAGCGCCAGCCGGGTCTTGCCGACCCCGCCCGCGCCGGTCAACGTGACCAGCCGGCTGTTCGAGAGCATGCGGCGGACCAGCGTCACCTCCGCTCGGCGGCCCACGAAGCTGGTCACCTCGGCGGGCAGGTTGCCCAGGAAACCGCGCGGGGTCGTGGCGGTGCTCATAGGAGCACCGTAGTGCCGCGCCGGGCGGTCGCGGCGGGCGGATCGCCGCGCCGCGATCGGTTTCGGCGCTGCCTGCGGCAACGCCTCAGACCACGGCCGCGACCATCCGGCGTACGGCGGGGCGGTGCGGGGCGACGACCGTGCCGTCCGGCAGGATCTCGCCAGTGTCATCGAACGTCACCACTCCGTTACAGAGCAGGCTCCAACCCTGCTCAGGGTGAGTGGCCATCACCTTCGCGGCGTGATGATCGGTGTCGGCCGCATGGGGGCAAGGCGGCGCGTGCTCACACATGTCAGTCCCTCCTGCCTGCAACCATGCGCCGCCGCACGCGGAACTGACACGGGTGAACTACCTACCCGGTACCCGAATTCCGGTGACGTTCAGTTCCGACCGTACGAATACGGGTAGTGATCCGGGTAGTTGTCCCGGTGGTCTCCGGAGGGTGCCCACCGCACCATGGACCGCACCGCCCCCGCGGCGGTGATCCCGCATGGTGCAGGAGAGCGAGGTACGTGCATGGGCCGCCACGCCGCCGACCGGCCGGCGCGGTCCGTGCGCCCGCGACCCGGCACGGCGCCGCCCGGCACCACTGTGCTGCGGGCGCTGGACGAACTGTCCGCCGTGCACCGGGACGTGCTGGTGGAACTCTTCTATCGCGGCGACTCGCTGGAGGCGGCGGCGGCCGCGCGTGGCGTGCCGGTGGAGACGGTCAAGTCCCGGCTGTACTTCGCCATGCGGGCGTTACGCGCCGTACTCGACAGCCAGCTTGCGCCGGACCCGCCGGGCGCCCACTGATCCGGCGCGCGCGCCGACCCGGAACCGTCAGCGGAGCAGGACCAGCCCGTCCAGGGCGACGCCCGGGCGCCGGGCCGTGCCCTCGACCACGACCCGCACGGTGTGGGTAGCGCTGTCCGGCCACGAGCGGGCCCAGACCGCCATCCGGTGCTGCGTCGTCGCGGAGCGCAGGTCGACGACGCCGGAGTACCGGCCGTCCACGTAGATCTTCACCCGGCCGGAGGCCGGGGTCCGGCTGGCCGCCAGCGAGGCGGAGGAGCCGGTGAACGTGAAGGTCATGCTCGACCCTGCGGTGATGCTGCGCAGGGCCCGGCCACCGAAATATCCAGGGTCCACGACGTTCACCCAACCGCTGGTACGCACGGCGGCGCGTTCGGTCAGCATGAGCGGCGTCCGGGTGACCGTGGCCGTGCGGGTGTTGCCCGCCCGGTCCGCCGCCCGGATCGACCAGGTCGTCGACCGCCCCGGAGCCGCGGTGCTCGCCAGGGCGCGCGCGGTGGTGCTCAGGGCGGCCGCGCGCGGCCGGGTCAGGGTCACGGAGCGCAGACCGCCCGCGTCGGCCGCCGTCCAGCGCAGGTAGATCGGCACCGACCCGTCCAGCGACCCGCTGCGCAGCCACACCGCCGGGCCCGACGTGTACGTCGGCGCCGTCCGGTCGACGACCACGGCGCGGGTCAGGCTCACCGCGCGCCCGGAGAGGTGGTACGCACGGACGGTCACCACGTGCCGGCCGGGGTTCAGGTTCAGCAGGGTGGTGCGGTGCGCGCGGGGCGCGGAGGCGACCACAGTGCCGTCGACGATGACGTCGAATCGGTTGAGCAGCGCCGTGGGAGTGGCGGTCGTCCACAGCGGGCGGATCGGGCCGCGCGCGTAGAACGCGTCGCCGACCCGGGTGGCGCCGGTCATCCGGGCCATGCTGAAGTCGGCCGGGGCGGCACCCGCCAGGCTGCGGATCGCGCCGAGCTGCCCGTACAGGGTGTTGCCGGGGCACTCGGTCTTGCCGGTGTCGCGGTGCCCGGAGACGCGGTTGAGCGTGACCCGGGTGCCGGCCGGGAAGCGGTCGCTGCCGGACGACACGAGCACGGTCCGCTCGGTGGCCAGATGGCCGTACATGCCGATTTTGTACGCCGCGACCTGCGCGATCACCCAGCGCACCTTCGTGGCGACGGCGCTGTCGGTGTAGTCGCCGATGACCGCGATGGCCGCACTGTGCGAGTTGAAGCCGAGCGTGTGCGCGCCGAGCACGGGACGGTCCACCCCGCCCGCGCGGCCCTCGAACAGGGTGCCGCACTTGTCGACGAGGAAGTTGTACCCGATGTCGTTCCAGCCGTTGCTGCGCACGTGGTACGCCTGGATGCCGCGCACGATCCGCGCCGAGTCGGCGCACGAGTAGTCGTTGCTGGTCGCGGTGTGGTGCACGAACAGCACCTGCACGTCGGTCGTGTACTCCGGGGGGTGCACGACCATGGCCTCGTTCGCGGCCCAGCCGGCGCGGGTGACCACGGTCGGGGCGGGCCGGGGCGGCACGACGACGGCGGCGTTCGCGGCCGCCCGGCCCGGGGCCGGTTCGGTGAACGAGGTGCCGCCGATCTGCGCGGCGGAAGCCGAGGCACCAGCGGCGGTGGCCGGGGCGGCGGCCGGGGCGCCAGCAGCGGAGGCGCCCGAGGTCGCCGCAGCGGGCAGGTCGGCGTCGGGGTTGATCAGGTCCAGGCGCAGGCCTGCGGGGAGGGTGTGTGTCCCGGCGCCGGTCGTGACGCGGGCCTCGACCGCGTCCGAGTCGCCCACCCAGACGGGATCGGTGCTGCCGCGCCCGCCCGCGTCTGCGCTGCCCGCCGTGGCCGGGCTGGTCCCGTCCGATTCGAGGGCGCGCCAGGCGCTCCACCGGCCGTCGGCCGCCGCACGGGTACGGACCTGCACGGTGCCGTCGAGCCGGGCATGCGGATCGGTCCAGGTCGCCCCGAGCAGGCTGAACGGCTTCGTGACCCGCGGCGCCACGGTGAGTCCGGTCGCCTCGGCGCGGGCACTGCCCGGCGCGGCGAACGTCCCGGCCGGTGCGGAGGTGGGCAGCGCCAGCGTCTGCAACACCGGTTCCGCGGCGGGTCCCGCGTAGGCGGGCAGTTCGCGTGCCGCGGTCACTGTCACGGTGCCGGTGGCGGCCACCGCGGCGGTGGTCACGGCGGCGACGCTCCGGTTGATCGTCCGAATCACGTTCACGGATCTCCTGTCGGCAGGTACCGATTCAGGATGAATCGAGCAACACGGTTGTGTCCGACGTTGTGGGCAGGGTGGCCATGATCACCTCCCGATCGGGGGAGAATTTCCGGGATTTGGCCCCGCGATCGCACAATTCGTAATAAAGGCCGCCCGCGCGCCGATGGTCAGGCGTGCTTCCTCTGTCCGCGCGCCCCGAGCAGGCCGGTAGCCGTACCCCCTCCGGCGAGTTCCGACCGGCGGCCACGCGCCGAGTCACCACGCTGACCTGGGCCTTCGTGGCCGTCGGCGTCGGTGTCGTGGCGCTGCTCGCCTGGGGCCCGGCCGCGCTGCGCGACCCGGTCACGCTGCTCGCTCTCGCGGGCAGCCTCTGGGCGCTCACGTACGGACTGCGCCGCAACATCGCCCCCGACCAGCGCCTCCCATGGCGCTGCCTGCAGCTGTCGGCGTGGCTGTTCGTGGTGGCCATGGTGCTGCGTGCCATCGTGCCCGGCGCGGCCGCCACCCCGCCCGGCCCGATGGTCCTGATCCCCGACGCGTTCGTCCTCCCCGCCTACCTGATCATGGGGTACGGCTTCGCGGGCATGCTGCGCCGCCGCCGTGCCGCCGAGGACGACCCGGCACGGGTGGACGCCCTGCTCGTCGGGCTCGCGTCCGCGTTCATGACCTGGACGTACGTCATCGTCCCGCAGCTCGGCCACGCCGACGTCAACATCCTGCGACTGGCGAACTCCTTCTTCCCCGTCATCGATGTGGTCCTGCTCGTCCTCGTCGCCCAGCTCGCCCTGGCCGGTGGTGCCCGCCAGCCGTCGCTGTGGCTGCTCATCGGCGCGTCCAGCGCGATGTTCGGCGGGGACTTCCTGTTCACCCTGCGTGACACCCAGCTCCTGAACATCTCCCAGCACACCGTGGAGACGCTCTTCATCGCGGTGTTCCTGATGGTCGGGGCGTCGGCGTTGCACCCGTCGATGCGGACGCTCACCCAGCCGCAGCAGATCATCGCCCAGGACCTCAGCAAGGTCCGTACGGTTCTGATCGCGCTCGTGGTCGTCGTGCCCACGGTGATCACCACCCTGGAGCCCGCGCACGGTGTCCTCGACGGGGTCGTCCGTTCTGTACTCTGCGCGCTGCTCATCATCGGCGTCCTGGCCCGGGTCGTGCGCGCCAACAACTCCCAGGCGCGCGCCGAGCGGTCCATCCGCCGCCGCGCCACCCACGACGCGCTCACCGACCTGCCCAACCGCGAACTGCTGGCCGAGACCATCGCCTCCTGGGGCGACCGCGCGATCGCGGAGCAGCAGGAGATCAGCCTGCTCTTCATCGACCTGGACCGCTTCAAGATGGTCAACGACCACTGGGGACACCAGGTCGGCGACGAGTTGCTCTGCGCGGTCGCCGGACGGCTCGGCACCCAGGTACGCGAGCACGACCTGGTGTGCCGGATCGGCGGCGACGAGTTCGTCATCGCCATGGCCACCCCCTCACACTCCCGGTACGCGGAGTCACTGGCCGAACGCGTGCTCGGCGAGTTCGCGCGTCCGTTCCGGCTCGGCGTCGGCGAGGTGGTCATCTCCGCCTCCATCGGCGTGGCCAAGTCCCTCGGCGGGGCGCACGCCCTGGAGCTCATCCGCGACGCCGACACCGCCATGTACAAGGCCAAGGGCTCCGGCCGCAACGCCGTCGCCCTGTTCGACACGTCACTGCGCGACGAGGTGCGCGACCGGATGAACCTCGAACAGGCGCTGCGCGGTGCGATGGAACGGCACGAGCTGTCCGTGCACTTCCAGCCCATCGTGGACCTCGGCACCGGCGAGCTGGAAGGGTTCGAGGCGCTGATGCGGTGGCGGCACCCCGTGCTCGGCGCGGTGTCACCGATGCAGTTCATCCCCATCGCCGAGGAGACGGGCCTCATCGTCGAGGCCGGTGCCTGGCTGCTGCGCGAGTCGGCAAACCAGCTGACCCAGTGGATCGCCGAACGACCCAGCGACGCCCGGGACCTGCACGTCTCTGTCAACGTCTCCGTTCGCCAGCTGCGCGACGGCGCGCTCGTCGACGTCGTACGCGACGTGCTGGCCGAAACCGGTCTGCCGCCGCAGGCCCTCTGGCTGGAGATCACCGAGTCCGGTGTCATGGAGGACCTGAACACCGCGCTGGCCACCCTGCACGCGCTGCGCGAACTCGGCGTCGTGCTCTGCATCGACGACTTCGGCACCGGCTACTCGTCGCTGAGCTACCTGAACCGGCTGCCGGTGGGCATCGTCAAGCTGGACCGCTCGTTCGTCTCCGAGGTCGGGGAGAGCGGCGCCAACGAGCCCATCGTGCGGGCCGTGCTCGCCATGACGGGGGCGATGAACCTGCGGGTCGTCGCCGAGGGTGTCGAGACCGAGGTGCAGCGCGACTGGCTGCGCGCGCAGGGCTGCGACCTGGCGCAGGGCTGGTACTACGGCGCCGCGAAGCTCGCCACCGACCTGGACGACTGGATCCGGCCGACCGCGACGGTCTGACCACCGACCGAACTCGTGGTCACGATCTGACGCAGGTGGCGGCCCCGCACGGGGGCCATCGCTACCGTTGTCGGGTGGCTGAGATCCCGTGGTGGGGGCTCCCCCTCATCGCCGCCCTATTCGCCCTGGTCGGGGCCGGTGTGACGCTGCTCGTCACCGCACGTGACCACCGCCTGCACACCCGCGGGAGCAGGAACCGCCGCTGGTACGCCGAACGCAAGGACGCGTACGTCGCGCTGATGGCGGCGTACGAGCGGGTGGTGCACCGGCTGCGGACCGGGTACACGGCGGGGATCACCGAGCCCGATCCCGCCCGCTACTTCGACGAGGTCGGCCCGGCGCTCATGCAGGTTCGGCTGATCGCGTCGGCGCCCACCCGCAGCGCCGCCCTCGCCGTCCACCTGGTGCTGGAGCAGCTGCACAACCGGTGCCCGGCACCCGGTACCGCGACCGACCGGCCGTTCCTGGAGCTGCTCGGGCACGTACCGCTGCTGATGCACGAGTTCGAGGTGGCCGTCCGCGAGGAACTGGGCATCGAACCGAGCCCGCCGCCCGAGCCGGGCGGGGCGTCCGTACCGGAGGGAGTGCGGGAACTGCCCCGGTGAGCGGATCGTTGCCATCCCGGACCTGATCCGGCCTTCCGGCGGGCCCGGCCCCGGCTCAGGATGAAAGCCATGACGTGCGCGCTGTCCAGAGTGGTCGACGAGCCCACTGCCGCCACCGCGGGCCGGTGACCGGATCGTGAGCCGGGTGGTGTTCGTGTTGGCGCCCCGGCTGCATCTGCTCGACCTGGCCGGGCCCGCCCAGGTGTTCGGTACCGCCACGGACCAGGGCCACCGGTACGACCTGGCGTACGTCGCCGACACGTCGCAGGTCAGCAGCGCGCAGGGACTGACCCTGCAGGCCACCCTGGACTGGCCCCCGCTCACCCGCGACGACCTGGTCGTGGTGCCGGGCTGGCGCGCGCCCACCCTGGCCCGCTCGGGCCGGTTCGGCCGCCCGACCCTGAGCCGCATCGCCGCCCACCACGCGGCCGGGGGGACGGTGGCCGGCGTCTGCGCGGGGGCCGACGCGCTGGGCCGGGCCGGGCTGCTCGACGGCCGGCGCTGCACCACACACCACGACGTGCAGGACGAACTGGCCCGGCGCTACCCGGCGGCGCAGGTGATCCGGGACGTGCGCTACGTCGAGGACGGCCGGGTGGTCACCTCGGCCGGCATCGTCAGCGGCATCGATCTCGCGCTGCACCTCGTCGCGGTCCGCCACGGTCCGGCCGCCGCCGCGCGGGTGGCCCGGCAGATGGTGGTCTACGCGCGCCGCGACGGCGAGGCCCCGCAGGCCAGCGCGATGCTGCGGCACCGGGGCCACCTCAGCGACGCGGTACACCGGGTGCAGGACCGGATCGACGCCCAGTTCACAGAGACCCTGACCCTGGCCGATCTGGCTGCCACGGCCGGGGTCAGCCAGCGCACCGTGACCCGGCTGTTCACCGCGGCCATCGGGCAGACCCCCCTGCGCTACCAGCAGCTGCTGCGGGTGGAACGTGCAGAGCACCTGATCTCCCGGGGCGCCACCGTGGAGGCCGCCGCTCGCACGGTCGGCTTCTCCGACGCCCGCATGCTGCGCCGGCTGCGCGGGCGCGTCACCGTGGTGCCCGAGCCCGGCCGGCGCACCTGACCCGCAGGTCAAGATCCTTCCTCGGTACGCTGCGACTTCCTGCCCGCGGTCGGGGTGGCCTTCGACGAGGACCGGCTCGACGCGACGTTCGAGGGCTATCTGCGTGCGTACGAGCGGGCGTGGCGGGCGTACGACGACGTGCCGGCGGCGCTCGCGGCTGGCGGCCGCCGGATTGGTCACGGCCGTACTCACCAACGGGGACACCGCGCAGCAGCGCGACAAGCTGCGGCGGATCGGGCTCGACGGCCGGATCGGGCCGGTGTTCACCCCGGCGGATCTGGGAGTCGCCAAGCCGGATCCGGACGCGTTCCGCCGGGCCTGCGCCCACTGGGGTCTGCCGCCACACGCGGTGCTCAGTGTCGGCGACCGGTACGACCTGGACGTGCTGGCCGCCCGCGCGGCCGGGCTGGATGCGGTCCAACTCGACCGGCTCGGTGCCGGACCGGCCGGGGAGCCTCAGCGGATCACCTCCCTGCGCGAACTGGGGAACCACCTGCGCTGAGCGGGCGACCCCCTCGCGGGTGGGCGCGGCAAGCGGGCCGGTGACCCCGGCTCAGCTGCGCCAGGCCAGGCGCTGCACGACCAGGGTGAGCACGCCCGCGAGAGCGATCGCGGCGAGGTTGATGACCAGTTGCAGCGCCGATCCGGCGGCCTCGTTCATCACCCCGTACTCGAGGGCGACGGCCGCATTGGCCGCCGCCGGTACGGTGGTCACCGAGATCAGCACCCCGACGAGGGTGCCCGCCTTGGCCGAGGTGAGCGACAGCATCCCGGCGACCCCGGCCAGCAGACCGACCACCAAGCTCAACGCGTTCGGCTGCCAGATGAAGGCGGTCAGTGGGCGCTCACCGAGCAGCATGTCCTTGCTCACCAGGCCCATCGCGTCCAGCGCCCACGTGCTCAGCACCGTGCCGAGCATGCCGACCGGGAATCCCACCACCAGTGCCGTCAGCGCGCGGCCGATCAGGCCGCGCCGGAACCGTACGATGCCGACGCACAGCGCGGCCAGCGGCCCGAACTCCGGGCCGACCGCCATCGCCCCGACGATGAGGATGGGCTGGTCGATCAGCACGCCGATGCCCGCGATCGCGGTCGCCACGACCATGAACGTCAGGTACGCCCCGGACAGCTTGCACTCCTCGCCCGTGGCCTGCTCGATCTGCTCCCAGACGACCGCGTCCGCGCCGTGGCCCGGCACCCGGCGCGCCGCCCGGTCCCCGGCGGCGGACAGCACCGTGTCCACCCGCTCCAGCATGATCGAGCCGTCCTGGTCGATGCGTAGTTGCCGCAGGCGGGACAGCACTCCGCTGGCGGCCTCCCGGACCACGTTGCAGGAGAGCACGTCACCGTCCGCCGGGTCGCGGGCCGCCCCGGCCAGCACCACGAGGTGGGTGACGCCGGGATCCCCGTTCAACACCTCCTCGACGGCGGCGGTCCGGTCGGCGGGCGCGATGATCCGCAATTGCAGCACCCGGCCATCACATCACCGATCCGGTCGAGTGGCCCGCCGGTGACGCCGTAGCGAGCACGATGTCCATTGCGCGCATCGGTCCAGGCAGACGCTGACAGAATCCCGACTGACGGCCCCGGCGGCCCGATCATAGGCTGCCCGCAACATCAGGGGGCGACATGCACGCAGCCATCGTCGGAGCGGGGCCGACCGGACTGTTCACCGCGATCGCTCTCGCTCGCCGGGGGCACCGGGCCACGGTGGTGGACCGCGACGCCGGACCGGCGCCGGACGGCTCGTGGGACCGGCGCGGCGTCATGCAGTTCCACCATCCGCACGGCCTGCGGCAGCAGATCGTGGAGGCGCTGGAGGCGGAGCTGCCCGAGGTGCGCGACGCGCTGCTGGCCGCCGGCGCCGAGCTGACCGTCGTGCCGGCCGAGGGTGGCCACCCGTCGATGGTGGTCGGCATGCAGTGCCGCCGGTCCACGTTCGAGCGGGTGCTGCGCGCCGCGGCGGTCGCGGAGCCCGGCGTCACGCTGGTCCGCGGGCACGCCGACGACGTGCTGCGGGTGCGGGGCCGGGCGGGCGGGGTACGGGTGGACGGCGGGGAGCTCGCCGCCGACCTGGTCGTCAACGCCACCGGGCGCAGCGGGCGGTTCGCGGACGACCTGCGAGCGCCGGGCACGGCGGCCGACTGCGGCCTGGCGTACGTGTCACGCCAGTACCAGCTGCTGCCCGGTGCCGAACGCGGGCCGGTCAACGCCCCGATCGGGCTGATGATCCGGTTCCGTGGCTACCTGGCCGGGGTGTTCCTGCACGACAACCGGACGATCTCGGTGCTGATCGCGCGGCCCAGCACGGACCGGGCACTGGCGCTGCTGCGCGGCACGACCGCGTTCGACGCGGCGGTCCGGGCGATCCCGGGCCTGGACGCGTGGACGTCGCCGGAACGCACCCGGCCGATCACCCCGGTGCTGCCGGGCGGGCACCTGCACAACACGTACCGTGGCCAGCTCGACGCCGACGGGCGGGTGGCGCTGCCCGGCCTGGTGCATCTCGGCGACGCGGTGTGCACGACGAACCCGACCGCCGGGCGCGGCATGGCGACCAGTCTGATGCAGGCACACCGGATCGTGCTGTCGCTGGCCGAGCAGCACGACGTCGAGGCCGCGACGCGTGACTTCGACGCCTGGTGCACCGGGGAGATCCGGCCCTGGTTCCTCGACCACCTCGCGGTGGACGCGGACGAGATGCGGATGTGGGCGGGCGAGGACATCGACCTGAGTGGACCGCTCGGTTCGGGGCACATCGTCGCGGCCGCCCGGGCCGATCCGCGGCTCATGCGGGTCGTGGGGCCGTACCTGAGCATGCGGGCGCTGCCCGCCTCGCTGGCCGAGGCGGAGCCGCGGGCCCGGGAGATCTACGCCGGCGGCTGGCGTCCGCCCATCCCGGACGGTCCGACCCGCGACGACCTGGTCGACCTGATCGCACCGCTGGCGAGCGCACCGCAGCGCGCCCTCCTACCGCGGTAGACGGCTCAGCGGCACGCACGGTGGTGTTGCAAGGGTAGACGCAGCCGAATCGGGTGGGCGCGGTGTCAGGTCTTGGTTTTGGCGGGGAGCCGGATGCGGAAGGTGGTGCCGGGACCGCTGTGGTCGGCGAGGGTGATGGTGCCGCCGTGGCGTTCGACGATGGTGCGGGTGATGACCAAGCCGAGCCCGGTGCCGGGAATGCGTTGATTGACGGCGGTCGAGGTGCGGTAGAAGCGGCGGAACAGGTGTGCCCGCTCGTCGCGCGGGACGCCGATGCCGGTGTCGGAGACACTCCAGGTGATCCAGGGCGGGTCGGGGTCGTCGGGTTCGTCGTCGGCATGGGCGGTGATGGTGATGGCGCCGCCGACGGGGGTGTATTTGACGGCGTTGGAGATGAGGTTGTCGGCGACCTGTTGCAGCCGGCTGCCGTCGGCGTACAGCTCCAGGTGGGTGGGGGCGTCCACGCTGACGGTGAGGTTCTTGCCGGCGGCCTGCGTGCCGAGTGCTTCCACGGTGTGCGCGATGATCTCGGCCAGGTCGGTCGGCGCGGGGTGGATGGCCAGATGCCCGGATTCCAGCCGGGCCAGGTCGAGCAGGTCGTTGGCCATCGCGGTCAGCCGGTCGGCGCTGCGCGTGATGGCGTGCATGTATTGGCGTTGGTCGGTGTCGAGGTCGTCGGCGAGTTCCTCTTCCAGCAGTGACGCGGCGGCGGTGATGACGCCGAGCGGGTTGCGCAGTTCGTGGGTGATCAGGGTGAGGAACTCTTCCTTGGTGTGCGCCAGTTCCACTGTCAGTTCCTCGGCCCGGCGCCGTTCCAGGTACTGCCCGACCTGCGCGGCGACGCCGGTGAGCAGGGCAGTCAGGGCATCCTCGGGGTCTTCGGTGTGTTCGCCGTAGACACACAGCGCGCCGAGGACGTTGTCGCCGGAGCGGATCGGCACGCCGACGGCGACGTGCAGGCCGATGCGGGCGGCGGCCCGGCTGCGCAGGGACGCGGCGTCGGCGGCCAGGTCGGGAATCCACAGCGGACAGGCACGCTGATGGACGCGGCCGGGTAGGCCCATTCCGGGTTCGAGTTCATCGAGGGCGAAGCTGCCCAGTCGGCGCCCGGGTGCGGTGTACCGGGCCGCGCAGGTCAGGATCTGCTGGTCCTCGTCGGCCAGCCACAGTTCGGCGACCGGCCAGCCCAGCTTGACGCCGAGCGCTTCGACGACCCGGGCGGCGCCGGCGCGGCTGGACGGGATTTCGGCCAGGCCGCGGGAGACGGTGGCCTCGACCTCGGTGAACCGGCTGACGCGGCGGGCGACGGTGATGTCGTGACAGAAGGCGTGGAAGACCGGTCCGGTGCGGGTGACGGTGACCGTCAGGGTCATCTCGATCGGGAATTCGTGGCCGTCGGCGTGCAGCGCCTCCACCTGCCGACGCTGCCCGAGCAGCCGGGCCTGCCCACCGGCGGCCAGGCGGGTGAGGGCGGCGCGGTGGGCCGCCCGGTACCGCTCGGGGATGATCAGGTCGGCGACCTCCTGCCCGCACGCGTGGGTTTGCGTGTGACCGAAGGTCGCTTCGGCGGCCGGGTTCCAGCCGACCACCTGCCCTGCGGCGTCCATGGCCACGTAGGCGTCCAACGCAGCGCCGAGCACGGCCCGGGAATCGCCGAGGTCGTCGCTGTCGCAGTTGACCGGTTCCGGCCGGGTCACCGTGTGCTTCCCCGGTGGTCGTTGCCCGCTACGGACGGGGCGGCAATGCCAGCAGTCGGAGCGGGATCGGCCCGGCCCGCCCGATCGGGGGACAGACCGCCAGCCGCGGTAGGAACAAGACGATCGTCGCGATCGTTCATCGGGAACCTCGCAGGACGGCGCGGTGAAGTACCGCCGGTCAGGTGGAAGTCCCACCACTGCCACCTGCCCCGAGACGAGCGGGTCCGAACGCCCTGCCTCACCTCGGGCGGGGCGCCGACATGCGCCCCGGGCTCTCGGCCCCAGCCTCTCACCACGGCCAGCCCGCCGCCGAGCTTCCCCCCAAGGTCAGGTACTCAGGCGTTCTATCGTGTGCTGGGTGGGCGGTCCCGCGCTGGTCCACGCTCTCCTACCGCGGGAGGAGAGCGGGCTCCGACCGGCGGCCACCGGGTGCGGCCGCGGGAGGGACGAAACGGCCCGGCGTGGCGGCGAGCATCGATGGCATGACATCTCTCGCAGTGCGCCGGGTGGCCGGCTGGCACCGCCCGCTGGTGGCCTTCACCGCTCTCATGGCAGTGGCGGCGGTGGTCGCCCTGATCGGGATCGTCGCGGACCCGCGGGTGCTCACCGGTGTGCCGATCTGGCTCAAGCCGTTCAAGTTCGCGGTCTCGCTCGGCGTGTACACGCTCACCCTGGCATGGATGCTGTCCCTGCTGCCGCGCCGCAGCCGCCTCGCCGAGCGGGCGGCCACCGTGGTCGCCGCCATGTCGGTGATCGAGATAGCCGTCATCATCACCCAGGTGGTCCGCGGCCAGACCAGTCACTACAACGAGACGACGCCGCTCAACGCGGCGTTGTGGCAGGCCATGGGTACGTCGATCATGGTCCTGTTCGCCGCACAGTTCGTGATCACCGTGGTGCTGCTCCGGCAGCCGCAAGCCGACCGCGTCGCCGGGTACGGCATCCGCCTCGGACTGGGGCTGTCGCTGCTGGGCATGGCCGCCGCCGTCCCGATGGTGCTGCCGACCGCGGCGCCCGGCACCCCCGGCATCTCCGGTGCCCACAGCGTCGGCGTGCCCGACGGGGGTCCCGGCCTGCCGCTGGTGGGCTGGAGCACGGTCGGCGGGGACCTGCGCATCGGTCACTTCGTCGGGCTGCACGCGCTGCAGGCGATGCCGCTGCTGGCGCTGCTGCTGAGCCGGTTCGCCGGCCGCCTGGACGAGGCCGTCCGGGCCCGCCTGATGCTGGTGGCCGGTGCCGCGTACGGCGGGCTGACCGTGCTGCTGACCTGGCAGGCTCTGCGGGGTCAGCCGTTGCTGCGCCCGGACGCACTGACGCTGGCCGCGATCGGCGCCCTCGCCGCCTCGACCGTGGGCGCGATGGTGGCCGTGCTCCGGCGCAACCGCACCACCGTCGGGGCGACCGAGCGCAGCGAGGGCCGGCAGGGCATGGCGACGATGGCGAAGGGGACTCTGCGATGACGGGTTCGTTGTTCACGCTGACGTTCGCGGTCGCGGCGCCGTTCTGGGTGCTGATGATCCTGCTGCCGCGGTGGTCGTGGACCGCGCGGGTGATCGGTTCGCCGTTGATTGTGCTGCCGGTCCTGATGATCTACGCGGCGCTGGTGCTCCCGGCCCTCGGCACGGTGCTGCCCGCGGTCGCCTCGCCCACCCTGGACAGCGTGCGCGACCTGCTCGGTACCGACCGGGGCGCGGCGGCGGCCTGGGCCCACATGATCGCCTTCGACCTGTTCGTCGGCCGGTGGGCGTGGCTGGACTCCCGTGAGCGGGGCATCCCGGCGCTGGTGATCTCGCCGGTGCTCGTCCTCACGATCCTGCTCGGGCCGCTCGGGCTCGCGGCGTACCTGTCGTTGCGGTCCCGGTGGCCGCGGCCGGCGGCGGTCCCGGCGGCCGCCGCGCAGCGCCTAGGCTGATCGCGTGGGATGGGTGAGCCGGTTGTTCGACGCGCGCGACACGCGCGTACGGATGCTGCTGCTCGACCTCAGCGGCGTCGCGTATCTGGTCTTCGGCCCGCACGCCGGGCGCCCGCCGACGCTCCTGCAGTGGATCCTGGCGGTCATCGCGTTCACGGCGGCGCTGGTCCTGCACCGCCGTCAGGTGGTGAACCTGCTGGTGCAGGCCGCACTGCTGGTGGCCGCGTTCGTCCTGATCGACGATCCGACGATCAACTCGGTCGGCACCAGCTGGGCGCTGCTCGAGGTCACGATGGCCGCCGGCCGGGTCTGGATGATCTGGGCGGCGGCCGGCGTGGTGGTCGCCGCGCAGGCGGTCGACCTCATCGGGATGCCGCTGTCGGCATTGCCGCAGTGGGTGCTCCGGCTGGTCGCCGTCGTGGGCATGCCGGTGCTCGTCGGCCTGGTGATCCGGACCAGCCGGGAACTGGCCGGGCAGGCCGAGGAACGCGCCGCCGAGCAGCGGCGGCGCCACGAGTCCGAGGAACGGGCGGCCCGGGCCGCCGAGCGCGGCGCGATCGCCCGCGAGCTGCACGACGTGGTGGCGCACCACGTCGCGTCGATGGTGCTGCGGGTCGGGGTGGCGCGGCACGTGCTGCCCGAGGCCGACCCGCGGGTGGCAGAGGTCTTCGACGACGTGCACCGCACCGGGACCGCCGCGCTGGCCGACCTGCGCCACCTGGTCGCGGTGCTGCGCGACCCGGACGCCGACAGCACCGACGCGGGCCTGACCGCGATCGAACCGGCGGCGTTACCGGCGGCCCTGCGGGCGGCCGTGGACACGGCGGCCCGCGCCGGCCTCACGGTGCAGGCAGAGATCGACCCGGCCGTGGGCACGCTGGACTCGGTACGCGGACTGGCGGTGCTGCGGCTCACCCAGGAGGCGCTGACCAACGTGGCCAAACACGCCGGTACCTCGGCGCACGCCCGGCTGCGGGTCGGGATGCACGACGGTGACCTGGAGTGGGAGGTCCGCGACGACGGCGGCGGCACCCCACCGGTTGCGGTGCCCTCCGGCGGTCACGGCCTGACCGGGATGCGGGAACGAGTGGAGGTGCTGGGCGGGCGGCTCACGGCCGGGCCGGCCGAGGGCGGCTGGCGGGTACACACCACCCTGCCCGCCGTGGCCGATCATCCCGCTCGACCCCGGGAAGCGGCGGAGCCCGCGTGATCCGCGTCCTGCTGGTCGACGACCAGCCGTTGATCCGGGCGGGCCTGCGGATGCTGTGCGACGCCGAGGACGACCTCAGCGTGGTCGGGGAGGCGGACAACGGCCGGGACGCGGTGACGCTGGCCGGCCGCCTGGCGCCGGACGTGATCGTGATGGATCTGCGCATGCCCGGAGTGGACGGCATCACGGCGACCGGGCGGATCCTCGCCGAGCGGCCGGGAGCGCGGATTCTCGTGCTCACCACGTTCGGCGACGACGATCACCTCTACCCGGCGCTGACCGCCGGAGCGTGTGGCTTCCTGCTCAAGGACGCGCCGCCGACCGAGCTTCTCGACGGCATCCGCCGGGCCGCGGCCGGGGACAGCCCGTTCAGCGAGCAGGTGCTGCGGCGCCTGGTGCGGCGGGCCGTGGACGCCCGGGTGGAGGAGCCCCGCCCGGCGGCCGGGCTGACCACCCGGGAACGCGAGGTGCTGGATCTGGTGGCCGAGGGACTGTCCAACAGTGAGATCGCGGAACGGCTGCACATCGGGGTGACGACCGTGAAGACGCACGTCACCAGCCTGATGACGAAGACGGACAGCCCCAACCGGGTACGCCTGGCCCTGTACGCCCGCGGCGTCGCCTGACCCGGTGCGCCGACTCCGGCCCGCTCGTGACGAAGGCCGGGAGCCCGTGGCGGCGGACTCCCGGCCTTGCTGCGTACAAGCTATCGCGCGCCGGGCGTGCGTGCGGGCGGTTTCCGGCGGATGGAGCCGCGCGGGTTCGGGCCGCCGGTGGCGGCGCTACGGGTGGGCCGGGGCGCGGTCGGTGGCGAGACGGATCGCGAGCCCGCCCAGCACGGTGCTCATGAACCAGCGTTGTGCCCGCAACCAGCCGGGCCGGCGGGCGAGGAAGACTGCGATGGTCCCGGCCGCCGAGACGATGACCAGGTTGACCGTCAGGCTCACCGCGATCTGTACGCCGCCCAGCAGAAAGCCCTGCAGGACGACGGGTCCGTTGCCCGGCCGCACGAACTGCGGGATGAGTGACAGGTAGAGGATCGCCGCCTTGGGGTTGAGCAGGTTGGTGAGCAGGCCCATGGTGAACAGCCGGCGCGGCGAGTCGACCGGCAGGTCCCGCGTCTCGAACACCGAGGCGCCACGCAGGCTCTGCACCGCCAGCCAGCCGAGGTAGCCGGCGCCGGCCAGCTTGACCGCGGCGTACAGCTCCGGGACGTGCACGAAGATCACCGAAAGGCCGAGGTTCGCCGCGGTCAGGTAGACCAGGAAGCCGATCGCGACGCCGCCCAGCGAGACCATTCCGGCTCGCCGGCCCCGGGTGATGCTCCGTGACACCAGATACATCATGTTGGGCCCCGGCGTGAGCACCATGCCGAGCGCGACGGCCGCGACCCCGAGCAGCGACGTGAGCATGTGACCATCGTGGCCCGCCCGGCGGGCGTCGGGGGAGAGCCAATGGGGACCCGGTGGCTGGGCGTACGCCTGTCGATATCCTAGTAAACCTATGGGTTATGGTTGACACGGGCGGGCGGGTCGGCCAGAGTGGTGGCCATGTCGCTCGCTGGTCCGGCTCCGGTCCCACCGGCCGCCGTGCCTGCGCGGGGGCGGTGGGAATCCACTGTGATGCCTGGGAAAATGCATTTGGCGTGTGCTCCGTCACCCATTCCGGTGACAGCGCAAGTGTTTCCCGGTAACGCATTCCCGCATGGTGGATTATCTTTGACCTCTCCAGCCGCCGTGACAACGATGAACGGTATGCGGCTGCACGAGATCCAACTCACGGCCCGCCTCGCCATTGACCTGCTGCGATGCGCAAGCGCACGGTGTTGCTCCGGTCGCTGATCCACCGGTGACCCCGCCCGGTTCAGGCATCCACGCCACCGCAATGCGTCCGTAAATCTATCCCGCACATGGGATAACAATTGTTGCCGTCGTCGAGATCCGGCCGGCGGCCAGAGCATCGGAGGAAAAGACCATGTCCGTTCTTGCAGTCGCCGATCTTGGGTCAGCCCGTCCCGCCCCCACGCGCGGGCGGTTGGGGCGACGGCGAACAACGAGGCTGCGTCCGTTGCCGGACAACGCGCGCTCGGTCACCGTGACGGTCACCATCGGCGTGGGTGGCTCGCCCGAGGGGGAGCGGGTCCTGGCCGCCCTGCACGATCTCGTCGCGGCAGCCGGACCGCGCGCCGACGTGGTCGTGGACGCCCCCGAGTCCGCCGCCGAATCCCTTGCCGACTCCCCGGCCGGCGGGTCCCGCGCCGCGGCGCCGGTCGGTCTCGCGGCCCGTCCCCGGCCCGGCATGCTGCGGCTCGACCCGCGCCCGCGCGCGGTGAGCCGCGACGGAGCGCCGCTGGATCTCAGCCGCCTCGAGTACGACCTGCTGCTCTTCTTCGCCCGCAACCCGCAGCAGGTGTTCAGCCGGAGCCAGTTGCTGGCGCAGGTGTGGGGGCACACCCACACGACGGCCCGCACGGTGGACGTGCACGTCAGCCGTCTGCGCACCAAGCTGGGCGACGCCGATCTGATCACCACGGTCTACGGCGTCGGATACCGGCTGGCCGACGAGGCCCGGGTGCAGGTGATCGCGGCCGAGTGACCCGCGCGCCTCTGGCGTCACCAACGCACATTCCCTATCGTACTAATAGGGAATGGTCGGATGGGCTGACATGGGAGGCGCAATGGGGCGGCGAACCGTGGTCGTGGTCGGAGGCGGATGCGCCGGAGTGCTGGCGGCACGCGAGCTGCTGCGCGCCGATGACGACGATGTGGTGCTGATCGAGCCGGGGGAGCTGGGCGGCGGGATCGCGTACGGTGCCGCGCAACCGTGGCACCTGCTGAACTCGCGGGCCGGGGCGATGAGCGCCGACCCCGACGACCCGGGCCACTTCGTCCGCTGGGCGCGCGCCCGTGGCCTCGGTAGCGACCCCGACGCGTTCCAGAGTCGCCGCGACTACGGCCGGTACCTGCGCGACGCCCTCGACGAGGCCCTCGCCACGCATCCGGGCCGATGTACCGTGCGCCGCGCCCCCGTACGGTCGCTGTATCCCGGCCGCACCGGCGTGGCGGTGTCCCTCGCCGACGGCACGATCGTCTTCGCCGACCACGTCGTCCTCGCCGTCGGCAATCCCGCCGGGGCCCGGCCGCCCGGCATCCCCGCGCGCCTCGCGGCCCACCCGGCGTACGTGGCCGATCCGTGGCGTCCCGGCGCGCTGGCGGGGCTCCCGGACGGCGCGCCGGTCCTGCTGGTCGGCACCGGGCTGACCGCTGTCGACATCGCCCTGACCCTCACCGCCGAGGGCGCCGGCCGCACGGTCGTCGCCGTGAGCCGCCGCGGCCGCCTGCCGCTGAGTCACACGGCGACCGCCGCCCCGCCCACCGTTCCCGCCCTGTCCGACTGCCGCACCCTGCGCGACGTGGTCCGGGCCGTGCGCGCCTGCGCCGGCCAGGCCGGTGACTGGCGCGCCGTCGTGGACGGCCTGCGCCCCCATCTGGACCGGCTGTGGTGCGCCCTCAGCCCGGCCGAGCAGGACGCGTTCCTGCGCCACCTGGCCCGCCCGTGGGAGTGCCACCGGCACCGGATGGCGCCGCAGGTGGCCGAGCGCATCGCCGCGCTGCGTGCCGAGGGTGCCCTGGCGGTCCGCGCCGGCGGCCTCGCCGGGCTCGCCCCGGCGCCCGGCGGCGGGCTGACCGCCGACCTGGACGGGCGGCCGCACCGGTTCGCGGCGATCGTCAACTGCACCGGACCGGGCCGCCTGCCCGCCGCGGCCGTCCCGCTCGTCGGTGCGCTGCTGCGCGCGGGGTTCGCCCGGGTCGGCCCGCACGGGCTGGGACTCGACATCGACGCGGCCGGCCGGGTGGTGGCGGGCGACGGCGCGGCCCAGCCACGGCTCTGGCTGGTCGGCCCGCTGCGCCGCGGCGCGCTGTGGGAGACGACCGCGGTGCCCGAGATCCGTACACAGGCCCGCGGGATCGCCGCGGAGCTGGCATCGGCCGGTGCGCTGCCGGTGGCGGCCTGATCCGGGCAGGGGGTTATCCGGCGGCCCGGCCGGGTAGATGTCACGGGTTCGCGCGCGGGGGCGCGGCGACGAGCTCTCACCGACCGGAGGTCCCGGGGTCGCGGGATCCGGTGCCGGTGACCATCACTGCGGTTCGCGCGGAGCCGTCGCCCCCGGCTGAGTCTGACCCGTGGCGGAGGAAGACCGGGACATGCAGACTTTACGTCGGGTTCGTGTCGGTGTGCGTCTTGGTGGCGCGTTCGGCCTCGTGGCGCTGCTGTTGATCGTCATGATCGGCCTCGCGGTCGACAACATCCTCGTGCAGCGCCGCGCGGACCGGCAGGTCGCCGAGTCGGCCGCGCTGCAACGTGACGCGCTCACGGCGAAGTTCCGTACGGCCGACTTCGACGGCTGGCAGACCGGGTACGCGTTCGACATGGTCCGCGGCGTGCCGAGCGCCGCCGCCGACGAGGGGACCCAGCGTCGCTTCTTCCTCGCCTCGGCGGCGGCGTTCCGGCAGGATCTGGCCCGGATCGGCGCCCACCACCTCACCGCGGCCCAACGGCAGCAGCTGGTGCTCGCCGAGAAGGCCTTCGACCGCTTCATGGACGTCGACGCGAAGATCGTGGCCGGGTACCGGTCCGGCGTGCCGGGGCGGATCACGGTTGCCAACTTTCTGGTCGCGGATGAGGCGCTGCGGTGGTCCGGCCAGGCCGCCGAGGGGGTCGATCAACTCGCCAGGCTGGCGCAGGCCGACGTCGACGCCGACGCGGCGATGGCCGTCCGCACGAGTTCCCGGGCGATGACGATCATGATCGTCGTGGGTGTCGCCTGTGTCCTGCTTGCGGTGCTGCTGGCCATACGCGTCACCCGTGCGGTCGCCGACGCGGCACGGCACAAGGCGACGCTGGCCGCCATCGTCGAGCAGTCCGCCGACGCCACCATCGCCGTCACCCTCGACGGCACCATCACGACCTGGAACAGCGGCGCCGAGCGCATCTACGGGTACGCCGCCGACGAGGTCGTCGGCCGTTCCGCCGCGACGCTGCTGGACCCGGCCCAGCAGGCCAGGTTGCCGGTCACGCTCGCCGGGCTGGCGCAGGGCCACCAGCTGCAGGTCGACGAATCCCCTCGACGCCGCAAGGACGGCACCGAGATCGTCGTCTCGACCGCCCTCTGGCCGCTGCGCGACGAGAACGGAAGGCTCATCGGCGGCGCCGCCACCGAACGCGACATCACCGCCCGCAAGCGCCGCGAGGCGCAGGAGAAGCGGGCCGGTGAGCGCGCGGCCGAGGCCGCCCGGCTGGAGAGCCTCGGACAGCTCGCCGGAGGGGTCGCCCATGACTTCAACAACCTGCTGGCCGTCATCCTCAACTGTGCCGAGTTCATGGCCGACGAGCCCGGCGAGCAGATGGGGCAGGATCTGGCGCGGATCCGCCATGCCGCCGAACGCGGCCGGGCCCTGACCAGCCAGCTGATGCTGTTCGCCAGGCGGGAACCGAACCGGGTGGAGACGGTCGACCTCAACGCGGTCGTGGTCGCCGCCGCGGACCTGTTGGAGCGGACCATCGGCGCGAACATCACGCTGCGCTGCACCACCGGTCCCGGCGTCCTCCCGGTCTCGGCCCAGCGCAGCCGCCTCGACCAGATCCTGCTCAACCTCGTCATCAACGCCCGCGACGCGATGCCCCACGGCGGAGTCATCACCATCGAGACGGACGTCGCCGACCTGCCCGAGGGATCGGCCCAGCCGCTGCCGCCCGGACGCTACGCCCACCTGACCGTCCGTGACGACGGGAGCGGGATGAGCGCCGAGGTCAAGGACCGGATCTTCGAGCCGTTCTTCACCACCAAGGCGGCCCACCGGGGCACCGGACTGGGCCTCGCCACCGTCTACGGCATCGTCAGCGAGGCCGGCGGCAGCATCACCGTGGACTCCGCGCCCGGCGCCGGCACGACCTTCCGGATACTGCTCCCCGTCGCCGGCCAACCGGCCTGTGCCGGGACCGGAGCCGCGCCCGCACCGTCGTCGGGGCGCGGGGAACGGATCCTGGTCGTCGAGGACGAGGATGCCGTTCGCGATGTCGTGGTGCGCATCCTCCACCGCAGCGGCTACCGCACCATCGCGGTCCGCGACGCCGAGTCGGCTCTGCGCGCCCCGTTCGACGACGTGGCCCTGCTGATCACCGACATGGTCCTGCCCGACCGGCCCGGCCGGGCCGTCGCCGACATGCTGCGCACCAGGGAGCCGGGGTTGCCCGTACTGTTCATGACCGGCCATGGGGAAGCCGGGCACCGCACGTCCGGAACGGCCCGGGTCCTGTACAAGCCGTTCACCGCCGACGAGCTGCTCGTCGAGGTCGGCGCCGCGATCGGCGCCGCGCGGGCCGTCCCGGTCTGACCCCTCGTCGGACCGTCCGCGCCATCCCGAACGAGTGATAGCCCGGCGTTATGGCATCGCCATCGTGGCAGGTCAAGGCCGGTTTGACGGGCGTCGAACCGGCCAGGTCATATTTGTAATCAGTCTTGATATTGACATGGAAATATTTCGATACTGCGGGCATGTGCCGGTACCCCCGAACCGGCGAACCTCTCTCACCCCCCTGGGAGGAACCCGTGCGAATCCCCGTCAAGCCAGGGCGGCCGATCGTCGGCCTGGCCGTCACGATGCTGGTGGCCGGCGCACTCGCCGCGTCACCCGCCTCCGCCGCCCCATCATCGGCCCGCGTGGCCGCCGACCCGTCCTTCGCGTCCTCCGCGCTGGCCGGCACCCTGGACGCCCGCTTCGGCACCCGCACTGCCGGGTCCTATGTGGACGACCACGGCGCCGTGGTCGTCAACGTCACCGACGCGGCCACGGCCGCCGCCGTCCGCGCGGCCGGCGCCACCCCCCGGTACGTCACCCGCAGCGGCGCCGCCCTGGCGGCCGCCGACGCCACCCTCCGGTCGACCCTGAAGATCCCCGGTACGGCGTTCGCGGTCGACCCGGTCGGCAACCAGGTCGTGGTCAGCGCCGACCGCAGCGTCACCGGCGCCCGGCTCGCCACGGTCCGGGCGATCGTCGCCGGGCTGGGCGACCGCGCCCGCCTGGAACAGCTGCCCGGCACGCTGAGCACCACGATCGCGGG
The DNA here is from genome assembly GCF_047159485.1 of Krasilnikovia sp. MM14-A1004. Classification (GTDB taxonomy): domain Bacteria; phylum Actinomycetota; class Actinomycetes; order Mycobacteriales; family Micromonosporaceae; genus Actinoplanes. The sequence continues at coordinate 1,916,403 of NZ_AP038773.1, forward strand.
CGGCGACGCCATCTACACCGGCGGCGCCCGCTGCTCGCTGGGCTTCAACGTGCGCAGCGGCAACAGCTACTACTTCCTCACCGCCGGGCACTGCACCAACATCGGCGCCACCTGGACCGACGGCGCGACGACGCTGGGTTCGCGGGCGGGCACCAGCTTCCCGGGCAACGACTACGGGATCGTCGCGTACACCAACGCGAACGTGGCGCACCCGGGCGCGGTCGGCTCGCAGGACATCACGTCCGCCGGCACCCCCGCCGTCAACGCGACCGTGTACCGCCGGGGCAGCACCACCGGCATCCACTCCGGCCGGGTCACCGCGCTCAACGCCACGGTCAACTACTCGCAGGGCACCGTCACCGGCCTGATCCGTACGACGGTGTGCGCCGAGCCGGGCGACAGCGGCGGTTCCCTGTACTCCGGCACCACCGCGCTGGGCCTGACCTCGGGCGGCAGCGGCAACTGCTCCTCCGGCGGCACCACGTTCTTCCAGCCCGTCGTCGAGCCCCTGTCGGTGTACGGGGTGAGCGTCTACTGAGCGTGTTCCCACGGTGGAAAGGGTCCCGCAGCCCCTCGCGGGACCCTTTCTGCGCGTACCGAATGACGCGTACCGAATGACAGGAGCCGCCGGAGCAAGCACAATCGACGGACCGTCCCGAGCCTGGGAGACCCCGCCCGACAGGAGCCCCGCATGACCGCCGAGACCCCGGTCGAATCGACCCGCAAGGTGGCCCGCGGTGAGCTGGCACCGGGCTGCCCGGCACACGCCGGCGCCGACGGCACGTGGCGGGTGCAGGACTTCGCCACCGCCCGCGCGCTGCTGCGCAGCACGGAGACGCGGCAGGCCGGCTTCAACATCGAGAACGCCCGCCGGATGGAGGGCAAGATGCGCCTGCCGGTGCTGTACCGCGACGGCGCCGAGCACCGGGAGCACCGCCGCCAGACCGCGAAGTACTTCACCCCGCGGAAGGTGGACTCGGCGTACCGCGGGTTCATGGAGCGTCTGGCCCAGCAGCAGTGCGACGAGCTGAGCCGGCGCGGCGAGGCGGACCTGTCGCAGCTGTCGTTCGAGCTGGCGGTGGCCGTCGCGGCCGAGGTCATCGGCCTGACCGACGGCGGCGCGGGGATGGCACGGCGGCTGGAACGCTTCTTCGCCGAGCAGGGCGGCACTCCGGGCTGGCGCAATCCGGGCGCGGCCGTGCGCGCGCTGCGCGGCAACGTCAACCTGGGCACGTTCTACTACTTCGACGTACGGCCCTCGATCGCGGCCCGGCGCGCCGAACGCCGCGACGACCTCATCTCCCACCTGATCGACGAGGGCTGCTCCGCGCCCGAGATCCTCGGCGAGTGCGTCACGTTCGCCGCCGCCGGGATGGTGACGACCCGCGAGTTCATCACGCTCGCCGCCTGGCACCTGCTCACCGACGACGAGCTGCGCCGGGCGTACACCGAGGGTGACGAGCCGCGGCGGGTGGCGATCCTGCACGAGATCCTGCGCCTGGAGCCGGTGGTCAGTGACCTGTACCGGACCACCACGGCCGACCTGGAGCTGCCGAGCGCGCAGGGCCCGGTGACCATCCCCGCCGGGGTCCGGGTGGACGTGGGGGTCGCCGCGGCGAACCTCGACGGCGACGCGGTCGGTGCGGACCCCGGCGCGGTCTGCCCCGGCCGTGCGATGCCCGACGGCGTGCAGGGGGCGGGGCTGGCCTTCGGCGACGGCCCGCACCGGTGCCCGGGCGCGTACATCGCGATCCAGGAGACGGAGACGTTCCTGACCCGGCTGCTGGCGCTGCCCGGCCTGCGGATGGTCCGCCCGCCGCAGGTGCGCATCAGGCTCGAGATCGCCTCGTACGAGCTGGTCGGCCTACGTCTGCGTGTCGGCTGACCGGGCTGCCCGGGCCCGCGACGTGCCCGGCCGGGCGGCGGCCGGGCGGCCGTCGTCCGCGGACTTGATCATGGCCTGGAGTGCGCCGACCGCCTTCTCCGCCTCGGTGACCACCCCCTCGAACCGCTCGATCAGCGCTTCGGTCCGCTCGGCCAGCAGGGTGACCCGGCTCAGCAGCAGCTCGCCCTGGCCCAGCAGGCCCAGCACCCGCACGGGCACGGTCGCGATCGACGCGGCTGACTCGAGCACCTGACCGGCCACGGCGCGGGCGAGGTCGGTGAGGGCGCCGGGCGTCGGGAGGGGGAAGGTCATGGGCTCATTGTGCGCGTACCCAGCGTGACGTAACCCGTGCCGAGGGTCGAAAGTTCGGGCCGATTTTCCCGGCGCGGGCGTTCGGGCAGGCCAGAAGGGCCTCCGACACGGCACTATGCATGGGTGCGACGTACCGGATTCTGGATTTCCGCTGTGGCGGCGGTGGTCATTCTCGGCGGTGCCGGCCTCATCGGCCTCGGCATGCGAAAGGGTGGTGCCAGTGGTATTGGCGGAGTGCTGCCCGTGGCCGGCACATTCGGCGACCGCCCCGTGACCGCGAGTGCCACGCCCACGCCGACCGGCCCGAGCCCCGCGGAACTGGCCCGCCAGGAACACACCCGCCGGGTCAAGGCCCTGGACGCGGCCCTGAAGAAGTACGCCGCGAGCGTGCCCGAGTTCTCCGTCGCCGTGCTCGACCGCAGGACCGGCCAGCGGTACGCGTTCCGCGGCACCGAGGCCTACGAGACCGCCAGCGTGGTCAAGGTGCAGGTCCTGGCCTGCCTGCTGCTCCACGCCCAGGACGACGGCCGCAAACTCACCCCCGACGAGCTGTCCCTCGCCAAGCGGATGATCCGGGCCAGCGACAACGACGCCACCACCGCCCTGTTCTCCCACCTCGGTCGGGCGAACGCGATCGGGGCCTGCAACCGGCGCCTCGGCCTCACCTCGACCAAGGTGAGCGGCTCCTGGGGCCTGACCCGCACGACGGTCGACGACCAGGTCAGGCTGCTGGCCAAGCTGGTCGACAAGAAGGGCCCGCTGAACGCCGGCTCCCGCAAGCTCGCCTTCGACCTGATGAGCACCGTTCAGTCGGACCAGGACTGGGGCGTGCCGGCCGTGGCCCGCGCCGGTGAGATCCCGACCGTGAAGAACGGCTGGCTGCCCCGCTCGACCGAGGGCAACCGCTGGATCATCAACTCGGTCGGGCGGGTCACCGACGCCGACACCGACGTCTCCATCGCGGTGCTGTCCCACGGGCACGGCAGCATGTCCGGCGGCATCACGGTGGTGGAAAAGGTCGCCAAGCTGACCCGGCAGCACCTCAGGTACTAGCCCGGCTGGCGTCCCCGTCCCGGGCCGCCCGGCGACGGTTCACCATGTTCACGGCCTGGGTGATCAGCAGGACTCCGACGATCGCGGCCAGCACCCCCTGCCACGGCTCCGGGAAGATGGAGCCGCCGGCCACGCCGATCCCGGCGTACAGGACGGACCACAGCAGGCAGGCCGGTGCGTTGGCCACCACGAACGTGCGCCAGCTCAGGCCCAGCACGGCGGCGGCCAGCAGCACCGGCACCCGGCCGCCGGGCAGCAGCCGGGACACCAGCAGCACCGGGACCTGGTTGCCGCGCAGCCGCTCCTTCATCGCATTGAGCCGGTCCTGGTCGCGCAGCCAGCGCAGGCGCTGGGCCAGCTGCACACCGCCGGCCCGGCACATCGCATACATGGCCAGATCACCCGTGTACGCCCCGGCCGCGCCGACCAGGATGACCAGCACGATGGTCAGCGGGTGGGTGTGCATCGCCAGCACCGCGGCGCTGCTGACCGCCGCCCCGGTGGGCACCACCGGCACGATGGCCCCGAACGACACCACGACGAACAGCCAGCTGAGGGTCTGCAGGGTGCCGATCACGCGTCCGGGCCGATCGTCAGCGTCTCGCCGTGGGCCAGCACCCGGACCTTCGTGTCCGGGCAGCTGGCCGCGGCGTGCCGGGCGAACGCGTCGCCGGGCTCGTGGAACATGTGCCGCCGGACCCGGCTCAGGCCCACCGGCCAGAACGTCCCGTAGTGCACCGGCACCGCCCAGGACGCCCGGACCAGGCGCAGCGCCTCCGCGCCCGTGGCCGCGTTCAGGTGCTTGTGCGGATCGAGTGTGGGGCCCCAGCCCCCGACCGGGATCAGCGCCAGGTCCAGCGGCCCGAACCCGGCCATCGCGTCGAACAGCGTCGTGTCACCCGCGTACCAGGTGCGGGCGGAGCCCTCGACGACGAAACCGAGCGCGATCGCCCGGTGCCGCGACCACGGCGCCCGCCCGCCGTCGTGCGCGGCCCGTACGGCGCGGACCGTCACGTCGCCGACCTTGGTCTGCTCGCCGGGCAGCAGCTCGACGCAGCGGGCCGCGTACCGGGCGCCCAGGCCGCGGGCCACCAGCTCGGTGGCGCCGCGCGGCAGCACCAGCAGCGGCTCGCCCGGCACCGCGCGCAGCGACGGCAGGTGGAAGTGATCGGCGTGCAGGTGGGACAGCAGCACCGCGTCGGGGGCGTGCGCCAGCCGCGGCGTCGGCCCGTTCATCCGGCGCAGGTGCGCCAGCCGGTCGGTGAGCACCGGATCGGTGAGCAGGGCGACGTCCGAGTCGGTCAGCCACATCGTGCTGTGACCCCACCAGGTGACGCTCGTAGCACCCACGAGGACACCGTACGTGACAAGACCCCCACCCGTCCGGGAGCGTCCGACTCGCCGGGATGATCGTCGTGCCGCAGACTGACTGCCATGGAAGGCCCCCGATCAGCAGTCGTCGTCAACCCGGTCAAGGTCCCGGACATGGAGGTGTTGCGCCGCACGGTCGGTGACGCGCTGGCCCGCGCCGGCTGGCCGGAGCCGGAGTGGTACGAGACCACCCGCGACGACGCGGGTTTCGGCCAGGCCACCAAGGCGGTGGAGAACGCGGCCGAGGTGGTCTTCGTGTGCGGCGGGGACGGCACCGTCACGGCCTGCGTCACCGCGCTCGCGGGCACCGACGTGGCGCTGGCCGTGCTGCCCGCCGGAACGGGCAACCTGCTGGCCGCCAACCTCGGGCTGAACTCGGACGTGGCCACCGCCGTCGAGGTGGCGGTGCAGGGTGGCCGGCGCCGCATCGACGTCGGAGTCGTCGAGGACCGGTGCTTCGTCGTGATGGCCGGGATGGGGTTCGACGCCCAGATGCTGCAGGGCACATCCGAGACCGCCAAGAAACACCTCGGCTGGCTCGCGTACGTGGGCGGCGCGGTCAAGCACCTGCGGGACCGGCCGATGCCGATCGTCATCTCGCTGGACGGGGGACCGCCGATGCGGCGGCGCTCCCGTACCGTCATCGTCGGCAATGTGGGGCGCCTGCAGGGCGGCGTCAAGCTGCTCGGCGACGCGGACCCGGCCGACGGGCGGCTGGACGTGGCGATCCTGAGCCCGGACAACCTGCTGCACTGGGCCGCCCTCGCCTGGGGCGTGGTGCGGGGGCGGCCGCGCAAGCCGCTGATGGAGACGTACTCGGCCCGGCGGGTCGAGATCCGCAGTGGGCGCCCGCAGCCGCGCCAGCTCGACGGTGACCTCATCGCGCCCGGCAGGAGCATGTCGATCACGGTGCGGTACCGGGCGCTGGTGCTGTGCGTGCCGCAGCCGGACAGCGACCCGGACCTCGCATACGACGTCGACAACGCGCGGCGCGCGGCGCACGGCGGGGACGACCGGTGAGTTCCGCTGAGCCGGTACCCGAGACCAGGACGATGCCGGGCGACGAGCTGTCGGCCGACGACGCGTTCCTCGCTCTGCGCCGCTACGGTCGCTGGCCGCTGGTGCGCGACGCGTTCATCCGATTCCGGTACGGCGACGGGTTCAGCCACGCCCGCGCGTTCGCGCTGCAACTGTGCCTGGCCATCGTCCCGTTCCTCATCGCACTCTCCGGGCTGGCCTCGGACCTGGGCGCCGAGGAGGGCGGCCGGGTCGTCGCCGACACCGTGCTGGCACTCACCCCCGGCGCCAGCGAGCCGCTCGTCCGCGACCTGCTGGCCGACGACGACCACATCGCGGACGCCGGCGAGATCGCCCTGGTGCTCGGTCTGCTCACCGGCCTGGTCGCACTCACCACGGCGATGGCCCAGGTGGAGCGCGGCGCCAACCGCATCTATGGGGTGGAACGCGACCGGCCGGCGCTCGCGAAGTACCTCCGCGCGGCCGTCCTGGCCCTGGTCGCGGGCCTGCCCGCGCTCGTCGGCTTCCTCCTGCTGGTGGCCGGGCGCGCGGCGGGCGACTCGATGGCCGACCACTTCGGCTGGTCCGGGGGAGTCCGGCTGGTCTGGGACGTCGTGCGCTGGCCGGTCAGCCTCGGTCTGATCGTGCTGGCCGTCGGCATGCTGTTCCGCCACACGCCGCGTCGCCGGCAGCCCGCACTGTCCTGGCTGCTGTTCGGCGCGACCGTCACGACGATCCTGTGGTGGGTGGCCAGCCTGTTGCTGGCCGGGTACGTCCGGCTCAGCGACGGCTTCGGCGCCACGTACGGCCCGCTCACGGCGGTGATGGGTCTGCTGCTGTGGGCCAACCTCACCGGGGTGACGTTCTTCCTGGGACTCGCGTTCGCGGCGCAGCTGGAGGCACGCCGCGTCGGGGTGCGCCGCCCGGCCCGGGAGGACCAGTGGGAGCCGGCCGAGGGGGAGACCCGGGTGCCGGGCCAGCGCGGCGGCGTTTCACGCCACGACACGACGGGGTAGAAGCGGCTCACGTCCGACCCCCGGAGGTGAGCCCGACAGTGACCCAGCACGACACTCGCCAGCCACAGCGCTCCGATGACGGTGGCGCTCCTGTGCCCGAGCACGCCCGGTGGGCGCCGCTGCGGCTGTTCGCCGAGCGCAGCGTCCTCGGCCTGCTGGCCGTCATCGCGATCGGGCTCGGCTTCGGCACGCTGCTGCTGCTCGTCCGCTTCCACTGGGCGCCGCTGCAACGCCTCGACCACGGGGTCGCCGAAGGACTCAACCACCTCGTCGCCCCCCACCCGGCGGTGGTGTCCGGGCTGACCGAGGTCTCCAGCTTCGGTGGCCGCCCGTTCATGCTGCCGCTGGTCGTGCTGGCCGTGCTCGTGCTGCTCATCCGCCGCCGGACCCGGCTCGCGATCTATCTCGTGGTGGCCGGCGCCGGGGCGCTGCTGCTCGACCCGTCACTCAAGACACTCGTCGGGCGGCTGCGTCCCATCGTGGACGTGCCCGTCGCCGCGGCGCCGGGCAACAGCTTCCCCAGCGGGCACGCGCTGGGCTCCATGGTGGTCTACGGCGCCCTGCTGCTGGTCTTCCTGCCCGCGGTCCGCCGCCGGGGCCGGCCGTATCTCGCGGGTGCCGCCGCGGTGACCGTTGTCGCGATCGGGTTCAGCCGGACCGCGCTGGGCGTGCACTACCTGTCCGATGTACTGGCCGGCTGGCTGCTCGGTGCGGCCTGGCTCGGCGTCACCGCGTACGCGTTCCGGGTGTGGCGGCGCGAGGCGGGCGCACCGGTGCCGCCGCTGGCGGAGGGGCTCGAACCGGAGGCGGCCCCGCAGTTGCGTCCCGCACCCGCGGAACCGCAGGTGATGCCGCATCCCTGGACCGGCGCCGCCGAGATCGTCACCGGCTGGGTGCTGATCTTCGGCCTGTTGTACGCCGTCGGCTACGCGCTGACCCATCTGAGCGTCGGCACCGGACTGGCCGCGTTCGACGACGGGGTGCCCCGGTGGCTGCAGACCTTCCGTACGCCCGGCCTCGACCACGTCAGCTACCTGTGGAGCAAGGCCGGTGACACGCACGCCATCCTCGCCGTCAGCCTGGTGTTCTGCCCGCTCGCGCTGGCGCTGTGGCGGCAATGGCGGCTCGTGCTGTTCCTCGTGCTCACCATGCTCGGCGAGCTGACGCTGTTCCTGTGTGTCGCACGGGCCGTGAGCCGGCCCCGGCCGCCGGTCGCGCAACTCGACGGCGTCATGCCGACCACGTCGTTCCCGTCCGGGCACATCGCCGCGACGATGTGCCTGTGGGGCGCGATCGCGTTGCTGGTCGTCCCCCGGATCCGGCAGTGGTGGCGGTGGGTCTTCGTGGTGCTGGCCGTGGTCATGCCCGCGGGCGTGGCGCTGTCCCGGATGTACCGCGGCGAGCACCACCCCACCGACGTGCTCGGCGCCCTGCTGCTCACGGTGTGCTGGCTCGGCGTCCTCACGTGGACGGTACGGCCCCACGCCGACCTGCGCACCGCCGCACAGGCCGCCCGGGACGCGGCCGCCTCGGAAGCCGCCGCCCCGGATGCCGGCGCCCTGGAAGCCGCCGCCCCGGATGCCGGCGCCCTGGAAGCCACCGCCCCGGATACCGCCGACCGGGAAACCGAGCGACGGGCCGTGCCGGAGCCGCGTACCCGTGCGACCGGCTGAGCGGGTCAGTCCGCGACGGCCACCACGCGGTCACGGCCGCCGCGCTTCGCCGCGTACAGTCGGCGGTCCGCCTGGGACAGCAGGCCCGACGGCGTGCCCGCGCCCTCCGGGGTGGTGATCAGCCCGATGCTCGTGGTCACCGGGACCGTACCGGTGATCGGCTCCCAGGCGTGCGCGCGGATGCGCAGCCGCAGCCGCTCGCAGCGTTCCATCGCCTCGGCCTCACACACTCCGGGGAAGACCAGCAGGAACTCCTCGCCGCCCATCCGGGCGGCCACCGCCGGGCCGTCCGCCGCCTCCTGGAGCAGCTTCGCCACGTGCTGCAGCACGGTGTCGCCCGTGTCGTGCGACAGCGTGTCGTTGATGCGCTTGAAGTGGTCCAGGTCCACCAGGGCCAGGGAGACCGGGCTGCCCCGCCCGGCCGCCGCCCGCAGCAGCTCCGGCAGCCGCTCGTTGACGTAGCGGCGGTTGTGCAGGCCGGTGAGCGGGTCGCGGTGCGCCATCTCCCGGAAGTGCTCGGTGGCCCGGCGGGCCTCGGCGGCCTCGAACACCGCCTGCAGCGCGCGGGCGCGGGCCTCACGCTGCGCCGAGTGCAGGGCGCTCGCCTCGGCGTGGAACGCCCGGTGCTCCTCGTACGCCTCCAGGTGCCGCCCGGTCGCCGCGTACAGCGCCGCCTGCTCCTCGCGGATCTGCGCCCGTACGGCGGCCAGCTCCCGTTCGAGGCTCATCCCCAGCGCCGCGTCGAGGGCCTCCTGCGCCGCCTCGTACCGGCCGTCCCGGCGGCGGGCCTCGGCGAGGGTGAGCCGGCACATGGCGATCGCGTCGCCCTCGTTGCCGAGGACGGTGGACTCCTCCGCGTCGAGGACGGCCTGCAGGGTCTCCTCGACGGCCGCGTACCGGCCGCCCATGATCTCCACGCGGGCGATGGTGTCCAGCTCGTTCGCGCTGAACGGGCGGCTGCCGCTCGCCTGCACCTCGCGCATCTGCTCGATGATGGCCCGGGCCGCCGGCTCGTCCTCGTTCTCGTACGCCGTGTAGGCCATGTTGTTGAGGATGAACAGGGTCAGCTCGTCGTCGCGGATCGCCGTGGAGATGTCCAGCGCCTCGCGGAAGCGGCGGTCCGCCTCGGCACCGGACCCGCTCTCGTCGAGCGCCACGGCCAGCGACTGCAGGTGCCGGGCGCGTACCGCGGGGGGAACATCCTCCGGCAGGTGCGCGACGCACTGCACGGCGTGGGTCAGCGCCCCCGACACGTCGCCGACCTGCCGGTAGAAGATGGCCAGCTCCCGGTGCGCCCGGGCCAGCAGGTACTCGCTGCGGTTCTCGCGGGCCCAGGCGAGGATCTGGTGCACCGCGCGGCCACCCTCGGCGGAGCGGCCCTCCCGCAACATCACCGAGATGCGCAGCAGCCGGGCCCGCTGGACGAGCTCCTGCGCGCCGAGTTCCTCGGCCCGGCGTTCCGCCTCGGCGGCCGGGCCGGGCAACGCCCGGAATTGGGAACCGGGCAGGCGCTCCAACTCGGCGACCAGGGCGGCGAGCGAGGCACGCTCGTCGGAGGCCAGTACAGGACTGGCCGTCACCGCCGCTTCCGTGGTCACCGTGCGCGCCTCCGTCGTGGTTGGTCAGGTTCACAATCGGTGCGAGGCGGTGGTTGTTGAGGTCCGGCTCGGGTGCAGTTCAGTTGCACGAGCCGGGGTCAGCGGCGATTTGTGCAGATCTGTGGTGAGGCGGCGACGTTGTCGACCGTGTAGACCACGGCGACCGTGAAGCAGTAGTTCTCCTGCTCGTTCAGGCCGTACACGACGTAGTCGGTGGTGCCGGCGGGCAGCTGCTGGAAGGCGCGCTGCTGCTGGCCGGTGCGGCCACCGGAGATCAGCACCGGGCCCTCGGCGCCCGGGGGATATCCCCACTGCAGTGACACGCTGTCCCGGTTGTCGCGCAGCCGGACGTTCTGCGGTGCCCCATCCGGGGTGGGTGCGGCGGAGGCCGGAGCGCTGGAAGCCGGTGCGCTGGAAGCCGGAGCGGTGGAGGCGACGGGTGCCGTCGCGGCGGTCGTCGGCGCGGCGGCGGTCACCGCCGGCTCGCCGCGACCAGCGCGCGGCAGCGTCGCGGCGACCACGACGGCCGCGACCACGATCCCGGCCAGCAGTACGGCGACCAGCACGGCGGGCCGCCGGGAGCGGACCGGTTCGGGCCGCGCCACGGGTACGGGCAGCCGCCGGTCGGCGACCAGACTGCTCCCTGGCTGACCGACCCCCGCGCCGCCCTGGACGGCATACGGCGGCGGCGGGGTACGGACCGGCTCGGGATGCGGCGGCGGGAACACCACGGACGGCTGCCAGCCCATGGGCGCGGGCCGCCCGGCCGCTGCGGCCCCGGGTGCCGGGGGACTGACTGTGGGGGGCTGCTCGGGCGGCGGCGGCACGAAGCGCGGCGGATCGGCCGGGGGTGGCGTGACCAGCGGTGGGGGAGGCACGAACCGTGCCGGGTCGGCGGACGGCGGGGTGACCAGGGGGCGTGGGGGTGGCACGAAGCGCGGCGGGTCGGCCGGTGGCGGGGTGACCGTGGACGGCCGGTCGGCGGGCGGTGGGGTGCGTGCCGGCGGCCGGTCGGCGGCAGGTGGTGGCACGAAGCGTGGCGGGTCGGGCGGTGGTGGGGCGACCAGTGGCCGGTCCGCGCGGGCGTGCCGCCCTCCGGGGCCGCCCTCGGGGACCGGTGTCACCCCGGGGGCGGAGTCGGGGACGAGCCGCACGCCCGGCGCGTGACCGTCGGGGGCCCGGGGCCCGTCCGGCAGCGGTCCGCCGGGGCCGACGGAGGGCGTGACCCGGCCGCACCGGTGCCGGTCCGGGCCGGCGCGGCGGGCCAGGGCGTCGACCTGTACCGCCAGCGGGTGGTCGGCGGGCAGGTAGCGGGCGCACAGCTCCCGGGCCAGGGCGAGGTGCTCCTGTCCCGCCGCGTCGTGGCCGCACTCGCGTTGCATGGCGCCGAGGCGGGCCAGCATCTTGATGCCGGCGGGTTCGGCGTCACCGTACGTCGCCCGGTGCCGCTCCCACGCCTGCGCCAGCCGTGACCGGGCCGCCGTGCACTGCCCGGCGGCGTGCTCGGCCGTCGCGAGGTCGGCCTGGGCGGCCAGGACCCGCGGCGAGTCGGGCCCGTCCAGTGTGATCAGTTCCGCCACCAGGTCGTGGTACAGCTGGACGGCCCGGCCGTGGTTGCCGGTCCGCTGCAGCACCGCGGCGTGGGTGGCCGCGGCGGCGACCGTCCGTTCGTCGCGCGGCCCGTGCAGCCGTTCCTCGGCGGCGTGGGCGAATCCGGCCCAGATGCGGGCGCCGTGCGGGTCGCCGAGGGCGATGAGGATCCGGGCGTGCAGGGCGGCGGCGACCGCGAGGTCGGCGGTGGCGCGCTGCGGGTCCGCGTCGGTCGGGTCGAGCACATCCGCGAGTACGGCCCGCGCCCCGGCGAGGTCCCCGGCGGACGTCAGCGACTGTGCATGCGCGGTGAGTTCGGCCAGCGGTGGGGGCACGTGCCTCATAGTGTCTGCTCAGCGACCCACGGTACAAGACCCGCGCCGCGCCGACCCGAGCCGACCTACGCAACCCGGGGGCGGTAGAAAGCGGGTATGACCACCGACGACCACCTTTCCGAGGTACGGCGCGAGGTGCTGGTGCGGCACCTCGAAGCCTGGGCCCCGGCCGCCCTGCACCGGGCCCGGCACGCCGCCTACGTGCACGGATACGCCGACGCCGACGGCGGACGCGCGGCCGAGGCGGCGGTACGCGTCTTCGCCGAACTGTCCGACCTGGTGCGTGGCCGGGAGCTGACGATGCTGGCGGTCGGCGACGACACCGCCGCCGCTGCGGCCCGTCTCGCCACGGCACAGCGGGAGGCGGGCGTCGCGGCCGGGCTCAGCGTGCACACCGTGGACGGAGGCACCGACGCGCGGCTGGCGGTGGCGCTCGCGGCGGGCGGGGCTGCCCGCGTACCCCTGCTGGGTTATCTCGATGCGACCGCCGCGCCGGGCCCGCCCGCCCTGGCCACCGTGGCGGCCCTGGCCGCCGGCAAGCCGTCGGAGGTGCTGCTGGTGCTCGCGGCCGGCGCACTGGACGGACTGGACAGCCCCGACGCGGCGGCCCGCGTGTTCGGCGGGCCGCCCGGCGACGGTCCGCGCGTGGAGGCCTACCGGGCGGCGCTGCGCGGTGCGGGGTTCCCGCTGGTCGCGGCGGTGGAGCTGGTCGCGAACGGGGGACCGGGGCAACTGCTGGTCTTCGCCACGGCGGCCGGGAAGAGCCTGGAGGGTTTCAAGGACACCCTGTGGGCGGTCGACGAGTACGCGGGGGTGCGCTACCGCGACCCCGGCGACCCGGAGGGGCACCTGCTCGACATCTCGCTCACCCCGCACCCCGGTCCGTTACGGCGCGAGCTGCTGAGCCACCTGGCCGAGGCGGGCCCGGCCAGGGTGACGGAGCTGCGGACGTTCGCGCTGACCGAGACCGTCTACCGGGCCGCGGACGCGACGCGGGTGCTGCAGGCGCTGCTGGCGACGGGTGCGGTGACCCGCAGCCCCGAGCACGGCCGCCTCGGCGGGGACGTGGTGATCAGCGTCGCGGGCGAGTAGGTCGTCGGCCGGATGGCCACACGCGACGGTCGTTCAGCGTGGCTGCCAGGCGTCCGGGCGGGTGGTCAGCTTCCGTACGTGGGCGGGCATCCGTCCGCTGATCAGCTCGGCGAGGCTGACCTCGTCGACCACCTCGCGCACCGCCGAGCGGACCGCGACCCAGAGGTTGGGCAGGTTCTCGGCGGCGCCGGAGTAGGTGGTCTCCTCTGGACGCAGGCCGCGAACCCCGGCGAGCGGCCCGTCGACCGCGCGCAGGATCTGACCGATGGTCACGTCACGCGGGGACTGCGACAGGGTGTACCCGCCCTCGGCGCCGCGCTGGGCCCGGACCACACCGGCGCGGCGCAGGTCGGCCAGCACCGCCTCGAGGAACTTGCGCGGCATGTCCTGGTCCTGCGCGATGGCCTGTGCGGACATGAGTTGGGGGTAGGACTGCGCCAGGCTGAGCGCGGCCCGGACCGCGTAATCACCACGAGCGGAGATCTGCACACCACTATCATGCCGGGTCGGTTCGGGCGGCTCGCACATACCCCATGAATCTGTGGGAATTACGGTCGGTCGGCGGCCGGTGGCGGACCGGGATGCCGTCGGCCTACCGGCCCGACCGGTGAGGTTCGGAATTGCCGGCGACGGCGGTGGCGGTATTGGGTCAAAACAGACATTACGGGCCGGTTACGTGCTTCCGCATGAATCGGTGTTTCGCGCAATGCCGCGCATTATTTGTCCGGTTTATCCCGACTTACTCGAATGGGGCGCTGCGAACGTCCGGGGATACGAAAGAAGCGACCCGCGCGGACCGGCAGAGTCCGCACGGGTCGCCCCGGAAAATGCGTGTCGCTATCGACCGGCCAGAAGCCGGTTGACCGCCGTGTCCACGTCCAGGTGTTCGGACTCGCGTCCCCGCGGCACCACCACGTAGGTGCGCCGGAGGAAGCGGACGAGGACACTGCGGGGTACCTCGAACAGCGCGTTGCCGTCGGGTGACGACAGCGCGAGGGCGACGAAGTCGCCGCGCGGTGTGGCCCACGGCCACACCCGGACGTCGCCGATCCCAGCGGGCTCGTCGAGCCCGGTGACGAGCAGTTCACGCGCAAAGGACCAGCTCACGGCTTCCCCACCGGCTGATTCTGCGTGGAACAACACGTGTACGGCGTACGGGTCGGCTGGGTCGTACCGCAGACTGGCGCGCACGGGCAGTGCCGTGGCATCTGGCGCTACGAGCCGTAGCGATGTTTCGACCTCGACGGTCGTTGGACGAATGGTACTCATGGACGAACTCCCCCCGGCACCGCTGCGGGGTCGGTAAACCCCGCTTTCCCATACTCAGGTGATCCCTGTCGTTACGCTCCGCCATACGCTGATCTCACCCAGTAGTGGGAAGACGGTTCCGAAAACCCGTTCGAGCAGGACGTAAAGCGATATCTTGTCCTGTTCTGCCCAAGTACCCGGCTCCGCCCGGCGTCGGGTGGGTCCAGCAGTTGACTTACTCCGGTAACGTCCATTCCTCCCGGGTAGTGACGGGGCACCGGAACACTGGGGGATGAATGACCAGGAAACCCGGCGCCTCGCCGCCGACGGGTACGGCGACGAGTCCGCGACCCGAAAGTGATCAGATGCCCCGAACCGACCGCGCGAGTGATGCGCCGCGTACGGACGAGAGCCACGGTCCCTCCGGTCTGCTGCACCGCATCCGCGCCAACCCGAGTGGCCGGCTCGCCCTCAAGGTCGGCATCGGCGTGGTGGGCGGCCTCGTCGTCGCGCTCGGGATCGTGATGATCCCGTTCCCCGGGCCCGGCTGGGCGATCGTGATCCTGGGCCTGGCGATCCTGGCGCTGGAGTTCGCCTGGGCGAAGCACACGCTCGAATTCACCAAGCGGCACGTGCAGTCCTGGACCCACTGGGTCAAGCGGCAGTCGTTGCCGGTGCGCCTGCTCGTGGGCGTCCTGGGCATGCTGTTCGTCGCGGCGATCCTCTGGCTGTCCGTCAAGCTCAGCTTCGGGGTCGACCTCGTCGCGCTGGTGTGGGGGTGGCTGGGCGGCTCGTGACGCGCCGACCCCTGGTTCGCGCCCGGCGGCAGCCGTCCGGTACAGTCTGAACGCGTTGCGGGCGATTAGCTCAGCGGGAGAGCGCTCCGTTCACACCGGAGAGGTCACTGGTTCGATCCCAGTATCGCCCACAAGTACGGCAGTCAACCGGATGTCCCATTTGGGCATCCGGTCTTTTCGTTGGAGAGCCTTCCGGTCCGGGGTCGAAGGTCGCTTCCGCCGCCGTGATCGATCCGGGGCGGCGGAGATCGACAAGATCACCTATGGTCTCTGCCCATGCGTCGTTGGCTGGCCCTTCTGCTGGGCGCAACCCTGGCCGCCCTCCCGGCGACTGCCGCCCTCGCCGCCACCCCGCGCATCGCGATGGACATCCCCGCGCGGACGACCATCGTCGCAGGCGGCGAGGCGCAGGTCAGCCCGGCATTCACCGCCGGCCCGGGTTACGCCGCGCACACCGTCGGCGGCGTGGTGCTCACCGCCGAGACCGTCGGCGCCGGTCTCGACGCGACGCAGATGGTCGCGCGGCAACCGTATTCCGACTGGCGTTGTGTGACGCACGGTCGGCACAAGACGGTGTGCACGCTCGCCCGCCCGATGGGGGTCGGGCACGACCTGCGGCCCAGTGGTCTCTCCCTGATCGTCCGAGCGAGGAGAGCCCCGGTGGGCGGGACCGGCGACCTCAAGGTCACGTTCGACGGCGAGCGGATCCCACAGGTCGTCGAGCGTTCCAGGGTCACGATCGCCCGGGGCGTCATCATGTCGCCGCGCGTGCTCCGCAGCAGCGTGCCGTCGGAGGCCGCCCCGAACACCGCATTCGACGCGACGTTCGGCCTGGCACCCACGAACGCTCCCGTGAACGGCCAGGTCCTGCACGGCGCCGCGCTGGTGTTCCAGCTCGACTACGCGTTCGCGCCCGACGGGCAGTTCCGCAACTGCTACTACCGTGACGGCCGGCTCACGGCTTGCGTGTTCGACAGCGATCTGCCGGACGCCGTGGCGTACGAGACGGTCGTGCCACTGCGCATCCGCCCCGATACGAACCCGGGGCCGACCCCATGGAACGTGGGATCCGTGTGGATGACGCCCGGCGACCTCGACGACCTGGCCGCCAACCGCGCTGCCGCGGGCAGACCCGGGCTCGGCAGCCGGGGTACCGGCGAGGTGCTCGAACTACGCGCGCTCACCGGCAAGCAGCCGGGGCCCGCACAGGCCGGCCCCCGGCAGTCGATCGGACAGTTCGACGACGAGGCCTATCCGGGATTCTCGAGCATCGTGGTGGGCGAATCACGGCGCGCCGACCTCGCCGCGGTCGGCACGAACGTCAGCGGTGCCGAAGGGGCAACGATCAGCGTCCCGGTCGGGGTTCACAACAACGGCCCGGTCACCATCGATCGCTCGAAGGACGACAAGCAGGCCACCGCGGCCCTGTTCACCCTGCCGCCGGGCACCGGGGTGGTCACCGTCCCATCCGGATGCATGCGGGCCAACGACGCGGGCACCGGACCGTACGGGACCCAGTACCTCTGCTGGAGTCCGCCGCTGGTGCCGGCCGGGCAGACGTACACATGGGAGTTCCGCCTGAAGGTCACCGAGCTGGTCCCGGACGCCAAGGGCCGCATCGAATCCAACCCGGCCGGCTGCCGTTGCGACGGCTACCCGGACGACACGAACACATCGAACGACGCGGCGCCGGTGATCGTGAACGGGACCGCAGCTCCCGCAGCGCCGGTGAACCGCGACCCCGGCGGCGCGCCGCCGGTGACCGGCTCCTGGACGGCCGGCGTCGCGGCGGGCGTCGCGGCCGCGATTCTGGCGGGCCTCGTCGTGTACGTGGTGAGCCGCCGTCGCCGCACCCGCGTCCAGCCGTGACGGTCGACGCTGGTCCGCGATCGACGAAGCCCGCCCTCCCCTGCGCGGGGAGGACGGGCTCGGCCGGTGTTTCGTGCGGCTCCGCACGACCTGGCGGACGCGGGAGCCGGCCGGATTACTTGACCTTGCCGGTCGGGGCGCTGCCCGCCGTGCCGTCCTCGTATCCGGGCACTGTCACGATCGCGAAGACCGAGATCCGCCCACCGCGCAGCTTCTTGGTGAGCTTCAGGGTCGCCTTGCTGGTCGGGCCGCCGACCGCGTCGCCGTACTGGCCGTAGGACACGCCCCACTGGTACTTGACCGTGGCACCCTTCGGAAGGCCGGAGATGTGTGCGGTCAGGGTCGAACCGACCTTCGGCTTACCGGTGATGGTCGGCTTGTGGGTGACCTGGTAGACCGGCTTGGTGACCGGCCCGACGGTCGCGGACGTGACCGTCGAGGCCAGATGACCGGTGGCGACGCCGGTGACGACGACCTTGATCCGGGTGCCGGCGTCGGCGACCGTCGGCACGTACGAGGCGGCCGTGCCGACCTTCCTCGAACCGGCGTACCAGGCGTAGGTCAGCTTGGCGCCCGTCGTCCACGAGCCGGTGTTCCGGACCGTGAGGGTCTTGCCGACCATCGGCGTGCCGGACACGGCGACCTTCGACGGCTTGGCGGTGGCCGGGAACGGAACCGTGCCGGACGCGGCGCCGAAGTCGCTGGTGAAGAAGCCGTTGGACTGCGTCACGGCGAACACGTAGAGGTGACCCGGGACGAGGCCCTTGACCACGACCTCGGCCGACGTCTCGTTGGTGTCCACGGGCACGGTCACGGTCTGCATCGCGTCCACCGTGTGGTCGTTCGCGATGACGGTCGCGGTGGTGACCGCGGTGCCACCGTTCGTGGTGTCGTCCCACGTGAGGGTCGCATTCGTCCCCGCCATCGCGACCGTCGGCGCGGGCACGGACGGCGCGACGACCTTGATCAGGCCCGGCGCGGTGTTGCCGTCACCGTCGCGGAACGTCGAGTCGGCCAGCACGGCGAAGTAGGCCGCGTCCGCCGTGGCGGCGAAGTACTGGGGCGCGCCGAGGTCGGCGCCGAGGACCGGTGCCGGCGAGTCCATCGTGTAGGACGTCGTGCCGGCCGGATCGAGGACGGCGACCCCGTTCCACGTGGCGGCCCAGAGCTCGCTGCCCACGAGGCTGAGCTGGGACGCCCCTCCGTACAGGCCGGTGTCGCGGTCGGTCGTCGCGCTCGGGTCGCCCATGACGATCCGGGCGATCCGGCCGTTGGAGTTGTCCCCGCTGCCCGCGCCGGCGAGGTAGACGGCGCCATCGGCGTCCACGGTCATCGCGGACACGGAGGTGAGGTCCGCGGGCAGCGCGACCGGCGTGGCCTCGGCGGACAGGTTCCACAGCTGGTACGTCGGCGTGCCCTCCAGGTCGTAGCTGGCGATGACCGAGTACAGCGTGCCGGTGCCCGGCTGCGCGGCCACGCGCAACGGGGTGTACCTCGTGTCCTGGGTGCACACCGGGTTGCCGGCGGTCGCGGCGTTGTCGCCCGGCGCCCACTCCCACGTTTCGATGCAGTTGTCGACAGAGCCGATGACCACGAACCCGTCGGCGGTCGAGGTCAGGCCGGTGACCGCGATCGCCGAGCCGTCGGGACCGGTCAGGGGCACGGATGACAGCTGGCTACCGCTGACGGACCACAGCACCGGGCTGCCGCCGAGGTCCTGGCCGGCGACCGCAGCGGTGTCGCCGCTGGTGGCGATTCCGACCGCGGACACGGCGGGCAGCGCCAGGGGAGTGGCGCCGGTGCCCAACCCCAGATCGACAGGAGCGACAGCGAAGTGGGCGCCGTCCTCATCGAAGGCGCTGTTCAGGACGTACGCGGTCGTACCGTCGCCGGACACCGCCATCCCGGAGGGCCCGGAGCCGACCGCGCCGAGCTGAACGTGCCACGGTCCGTCCGGGGACGTAGCCAGCGCGGGTGCGCTGACGGCCATCGCGGTGGTGATGGTGACGGCGGCGAGTCCGGCGCCGAGGCCAGTGCGAATCTTCACGAGAGCCTTTCGGGTACGGGGAGGCGGCAGCGCGAGCACTCGGGAGGGAGCGCTGCCGTCAGGCGGGTTACCGGGGGTAGCTACGCGAACACGATCCGCCCTATCGACGGCCGACACCTGGACTGAAGATCTTGGTCGAACCCGATCTGCGCCAATACGTGTGAGAGACGCCACCCCGACCACACCGTCGGGGTTCCCGGCCATGGCTGGTTTGTTGCGGGGGATTGCTCAGCGGAGGTCGAGGGGCCGATCGCACGGTTCACCGATTTCGCGCGAAAGGCTCGGGAATCGTGGGCCACCCTCGTGTCGTCCACCTGGACGAGGCCTTTCCACGCCGGTCCGGCGAGACGAGACCTTCAGCGCGGCGACTCGGCAATAGCATTTCGCGTACCTCAATGTGCGCGACCGGCCGGACGCGGCCGCGCCCCTGCCCGGCAGCCGCCTGAGCTGTGCTGTCGCAGGCAGCCCCGCCGGGCGATTCGGCGCCGCCGGTCGCTCCGGCGACCGCGACCGACGCATTCGGAGTCGAATCGGTGCCCTCGGAATGGGCGTCATCTACACTGCCCGCATGTCGAAGGTCCTCAGAAAACTGCCGGTCGGTGAACGGATCGGAATCGCGTTCTCCGGTGGGCTCGACACCTCCGTCGCGGTCGCCTGGATGCGCGACCGGGGTGCCATTCCTTTCGCCTACACCGCCGACGTCGGCCAATACGACGAGCCGGATCTGGCCGACGTGCCCGACCGCGCCCTCGTGTACGGCGCCGAGCAGGCCCGCCTGATCGACTGCCGGGCGGCCCTGGTCGAGGAGGGCCTGGCGGCACTGGCGTGCGGTGCCTTCCACATCCGCTCCGGCCCGCAGACCTACTTCAACACCACGCCGCTGGGCCGGGCCGTGGTCGGCACGCTCCTGGTGCGGGCGATGCAGGACGACGGCATCTCGATCTGGGGCGACGGATCCACCTTCAAGGGCAACGACATCGAGCGCTTCTACCGGTACGGCCTGCTGGCGAACCCGAGCCTGCGCATCTACAAGCCCTGGTTGGACAGTGAGTTCGTCGCCGAGCTGGGCGGGCGGCAGGAGATGTCGACCTGGCTGACGCGGCACGACCTGCCCTACCGTGACTCGGCCGAGAAGGCGTACTCGACGGACGCGAACATCTGGGGCGCCACCCACGAGGCCAAGCGTCTCGAACACCTCGACACCTCCATGGAGATCGTGTCCCCGATCATGGGAGTGGCGTTCTGGGATCCCACGGTGGACATCGCGGCCGAGGACGTGACCGTGGAGTTCGCGCAGGGCCGCCCCGTGACGATCAACGGCCGCGGGTTCGCCTCGCCGGTCGAGCTGGTGCGCGAGGCCAACGGCATCGGCGGCCGGCACGGGCTGGGCATGTCCGACCAGATCGAGAACCGCGTCATCGAGGCCAAGAGCCGCGGCGTCTACGAGGCACCCGGAATGGCGCTGCTGCACATCGCGTACGAGCGGCTGCTGAACGCGATCCACAACGAGGACAGCGTCGCGATGTACCACACCGAGGGGCGCCGGCTCGGCCGGCTGCTCTACGAAGGCCGGTGGTTCGACCCGCAGGCACTGATGATCCGGGAAGGCCTGGACCGCTGGATCGGCTTCCCCGTCACGGGCAACGTGACCATCCGGCTGCGCCGGGGGGCGGACTACACCATCGTCGACACCACCGGTCCGCAGTTCAGCTACCACCCGGAGAAGCTCTCGATGGAACGCAGCCACTACCCGGCGTTCAGCCCGGACGACCGGATCGGCCAGCTGACCATGCGCAACCTCGACATCGCCGACTCGCGCAGCAAGCTGGAGCAGTACGCCGCGCACGGCCAGCTGCCGCCCGGCACCGGCATCATCGGCGAGCTGCCCGTCGGCGGCGCGGCGGTCATCGCCCGGATCGGCGACGGCGAGGAACTCGAAACCGTCGAGCCCGACGCGCTGGACCGCGCCGCGATGGAATCCGGCACCGACTGACGGCTCCGGCCCGCGGCTACCAGCCGCGGGCCCGCCACTCCGGGATCGCCGGCCGCTCCTTGCCGAGCGTGCTGTCCCGCCCGTGACCCGGGTAGAACCAGGTCTCATCCGGGAGCCGGCCGAAGACCCTGGTCTCCAGATCCGTCATGAGTGAGTCGAATTCCGCCGGGTTCGTCGTCCGGCCGGGACCCCCGGGGAAGAGGGAATCGCCCGTGAACAGGTGCGGGTGACCCGCCGGGTCGTCGTACAGCAGGGCGACCGAGCCCGGCGTGTGCCCGGTCAGCCGGATCACCTCGACGCTGAGCTCACCCCAGCGGACGACGTCCCCGTCCTGCAGCGGCACGTCCGTGGGCACGGCGATGCCCGCCACATCCGGCGCCCCCGCGTACGTGCGGGCCCCGGTCGCGGCCACCACGTCCGCGAGGCCGTACTCCCAGTGGTCGTGGTGCTGGTGGGTGGTCACCACGGCGTCGAGCCGCCCGCCGCACAGCTCGAGCAGGGTCTCGGGTTCGTTGGCCGCGTCCACCAGCAACTGCGCGCCCGTCGCGCGGCAGCGCAGCAGGTAGCTGTTGTTGTCCATGGGACCCACCGACACCTTGGAGATGGTCAGCGCGGCCAGCTCGCGCACGCCCGGCGCAATA
The DNA here is from genome assembly GCF_047159485.1 of Krasilnikovia sp. MM14-A1004. Taxonomy (GTDB): domain Bacteria; phylum Actinomycetota; class Actinomycetes; order Mycobacteriales; family Micromonosporaceae; genus Actinoplanes. Next base: position 1,937,940 of record NZ_AP038773.1, read on the forward strand.
CCGACATAGTCAGTCACGCCCGGAGACTACCGCCCCCGGCGCGCCAGGGCCCCGAACGGCGGGCGATCCGGGGCTGCAGCGGCTCGCCGCACGGGTGCACAATCCCAGGCGTGGCGAGTGATTCGTTGGTGGGCCGGATCGGCACCGTGGTCAACCAGATCCGCGGCGGTGGCCGCCCCGGGGAGGTACGGATCCTGGTGGCGGGCATCGCTCACTATTACCTCGCGTACGCCGCGACGGCCCTGCCCGCCGGCACCGACGTACTCGTCATCAACAACCGTGGCGCGCGCCAGGTCGACGTCGAGCCATGGCCCACTGTGCCGCTGGGCGAGTGCCCGGGCGGTGTCGAAGAAGGGCTGTAGAAGTGTTCGGTTATCGGGTGCCCGCCCCCAACGAGGCGCTTCTGATCAGTGGTCGGAAGCAGCGGGGTGCGGACGCGTTGCCGTTCAAGATCGTCACGGGGCACGGCGTCTTCGTCGTGCCCGTCTTCTCCCGGGCCAGCCGGCTCACCCTCGCCATGCAGGAGGCGGAGGTGATGGAGGACTGCTACACGCAGCAGGGGATCACCCTCGCGGTGCATGCGGTGATCGCGTTCAAGGTCGGTGACGACCACGAGTCGATCGCGGCGGCGGCCCGCCGGTTCCAGGGCGACCAGACGCAGATGCCGACCCTGGTGGGCCGGATCTTCAGCGGTCACCTGCGCAGCATCATCGGCAGCATGACCGTCGAGGCCATCATCCGGGAACAGCAGACCCTGGCCGACGCGATCGTCGACGCCAGCAAGACAGAGATGGCCCGGATCGGCCTGGCCGTCGACTCGCTGCAGATCAGCAGCATCGACGACAAGGGGGTCGGCTACATCCGGGCGCTCGCCGCGCCACACCAGGCCCGGGTCAACCAGGAGGCCAAGGTCGCGCAGGCCGCGGCCGACCGGCAGAGCGCGATGGCCCAGCAGGAGAGCATGCGTCACCAGGCCGAGTACGCCCGGCAGACCGCGATCGCCCAGGCGCAGTACCAGGCCCAGATCGACGAGGCCCAGCAGACCGCCGCCCAGGCGGGCCCGCTGGCCGCGGCCCGCGCGCAGCAGGACGTCATCGCCGAGCGGGCGATGGTCGCGCAGAAGGCCGCCGAGCTGCGCCAGGCCGAGCTGATCGCCGAGGTGGTGCGCCCCGCCGAGGCGGAGGCCGAACGGATCCGCGCCCTGGCCCGTGCCGAGGCCGACGCCACCAAACTCTCCGCCGAGGCGGCCGCCGCGCAGGACCGGATCGCTCTGGATCAGCAGATCATCCAGCAGCTGCCGGAGATGTTGCGGGCCGCCGCGCAGGGCCTGCAGGGTGCGAACGTCACCGTTCTGGACGGTGCCGAGGGCCTGAATTCGGTGGTGGCCTCGCTCGCGGCACAGGGCGTGGCGATGCTCGACACGATCCGTACGGGTCTGCGCACGCCCTCGGCGGCCGAGCCTCCCGGGGCCGAGGTCACCCCGTTGCACGCCAAGCCCACCGGCCCGGTCGCCCCGACCGCGTGACACGCGCGTCGGCGGAGTAGGCGCACTCGCCGATCCGTCCCCGGCCCGGCAGGGGGCCGGGGACGGATCGCTCTCCGGACCCGTTCGAACACGCGGCGTGCCACTCGGGGGCCGTCTGGCCGCTCGGGCAGCCGCCCGTGCCGGTGCGCGCTATCTTGGGCGTCGCCACCAGCGGGGAGGGGTTCGTGTTGCGGTCGAGGATCGGAAGTCTCGTACTCATCGGGGTGAGCGTCGTCGCGCTCGGCGGATGCGGCGGACCGTCGGCGGACGACGCCGGGGCACCCACCTTCGTCACGCCCAGCGCGACGCCCACGTTCTCCGCGCCGGGGGCTCCGGCATCCGCGCCCACCAACTCGACCGCCCCGTCGGCTCCGGCGGCGACCACGGCCAGCGCCACGCCGACGACATCGGCCAAGCCCGTGGCGGTGACGCACGCCTTCCCGGTGGTCGGCAAGAGTTCGTACGCCCACGTCCACCACGACTATCCGGCCACCGACGTGATCACCGCGTGCGGCAACAAGGTGGTCGCGGCGTCCAGCGGCACCATCGCCTACGTCGTACGCAAGGACACCTGGAATCCGAAGGTCAACGCCGGGGCGACGCGCGGCGGGCTGTCCGTGGGGATCGTCGGCGACGACGGGGTGCGCTACTACGGTTCGCACCTGTCCGCGATCGAGCCGGAGATCCGGGTCGGGGTGCACGTCACCACCGGGCAGACGCTGGGCCGGACCGGCGACACCGGCGACGCCAGCGCGTGCCACCTGCATTTCGGCATCTCCCCGCCGTGCGCCGGCGGCAGCGACTGGTGGACCCAGCGCGGAACGATCTGGCCCTGGCCCTACCTCGACTCGTGGCGCAAGGGCGGTAACAAGTCGCCGGTCGCCGAGATCAAGGCGTGGAAGGCGAAGAACGGCTGCCCGACCAAGCCCCGCGTCGACCCGTAGACGCCCACCCGGCCGGGTTCGTCCCGGCGGCTGAGCTGCCGCCGGACGCCGTGCGGATGCACACCCGGTCGTGATCCGCACGGCGGCCTGTCATCTCAGTGGCGGACGGGCGGCTGCCGGAGCAGGTGTCGTTCCTCCTGCCGGCGGGTGTGCATGACGATCTGCCGGGCTCCCCTCGGCGCGGCGGTGCTCGACGCCTCGTGGGTGCGGATCTCCGGATCCGGCCCGGGCCTCAGCCCGGCACGGACCGTACGCAGAATGGCGGCGATGTCGGACAATCCGGTCACACCGGAGATGGGCAAACTGAACTCTCCCCCGTTGAGTGTTCGAGTCGGCTGGGTGGATGCGGCGACGGTGCATCCCGCGTCGACGATGCTGGACCCTCCTCTGTGTTCGACGGCGTTTCGGCGACGGCCGCGCGAGGACGGCCAGGGCGACCAATGTGCGACAGGGGAGCGCAGGACTCCAGCGCGCGTGCCCAAGATTGAGTGCCGTGCCGAATCGGACGCGAGGGTTTCGCGGGCACCGACCGTCTCGACTATGATCAAGAGGCCGGACGGAAATCCGTGCACCCCGACTGCACCCGGATCGCACCCGTTCCGCACTCATGCCGACCCAGCCTGGTAGCGCCCACTACCCCAGGACCTGGAGTTGCGCGTGTCGGAAGGCATGTTTCACGCCTACATCGCCCTGTTGATCTTCAGCGGCCTCGTGCTGTCGGTACTGGCCGTCCGCGGGTTCGGCCAGACAGCCAGAGCGCGTCTGGTGGATGGGCTGTTCAGCCTCGGGTTCCTCGGATACGCCGCGTATCTGATCATCGCGGATCCGATGGAGTTCAGGATCTTCTACTACGCGTTCCTGGCGCCCGTCTTCGCGGTCGTCCACGTCGTGCGGTCGCGCAAGGCCGCGCAGATGCACGCCCCGGCGCCGTCCGGGCCGGCGCAGGCCGCCGGGTACGGCGCGGCGTTCGCGCCGGGCGGCCAGCCCGATCATGGGTACGCAGGGCAGACCGGCGCGCCGGAGGCCGGTTACGCCCAGCCCGGTTACGAGCATCAGGCCGGTTACGCCCAGGCCGGTTACGAGAGCCAGCCCGGTTACGGCCAGGCCGGTTTCGAGAGCCAGCCCGGTTACGGCCAGCCCGGTTTCGAGAACCAGCCCGGGAGCGCCCAGCTCGGTATCGAGAACCGGGACGGTTACGGCCAGGTCGGTTTCGACAGCCAGGTTGGGTTCGCGCAGCCCGCCTACGCCCAACCTGGTTTCGACGACCAGGCCGCCCACGCCCAACCTGGTTTCGACAACCAGGCCGGCTACGCCCAGTCCGAGTTCGCCCAGCCCGCCTATGCCCACCCCGGTTTCGACAACCAGGCGGGCTACGCGCAGGCCGGATTCGCTCAGGCTGGTTTCAACCAGGCCGGATCCGCTCAGCCCGGTTTCGACAACCAGGCCGGATTCGCCCAGCCCGGATTCGCCCAGCCCGAGTTCGCCCAGCCCGGTGCGGTGCAGGAGGCGGCCGTGTTCGACACCGCCCCGGCGCAGTTCGGCGACCAGCACGCCGCGTATCAGGACCTGCAGTCCGGCCCGAGTGGCGCGGCGTTCACGCCGTACCCGGAGCAGTCCGGTGGGCCGGCGCCCGCCCCGCACGCGGAGCCGGCGCAATACGGGTACACCCAACCGGCGCAAGGGACCTATCCGGACAGCGCATCGGCCGCGTACCCGGAGTCCGGGTACGCGGCGGTAGACCAGCCGCAGTACCAGGACGAGGCCGGCGGCCGCCACGCCGTGCCCGAGGCGCCGTACGCATCGCCGTCATCGCCCGGCCAGTGGACCGCCTACGGTCAGTGACCGCGCACTGCCCTCAGCACGACTCGGGGGTCGCCACCGTGGTGGCGACCCCCGAGGTGCTTCTCAGCGCAGTGCCGGTTCGGCGACCGCGACGGGCTCCGCGTCGGTGTGGTCGAGCTGCTGCAGCAGCTTCTCGCCCTCGACGTCCACATCGGGCAGCGCCCGGTCGAGCCAGCGCGGCAGCCACCAGGCGGCCCGCCCGACCAGCGCCATGACCGCCGGGACGATGATCATCCGCACCACGATGGCGTCGAAGAAGACGGCGATGCCGAGCCCGAAGCCGATCGACTTGATGATGGCCTCGTCACCGAGCATGAAGCCGAAGAAGACGCTCATCATGATCAGTGCGGCGGCCGTGACGACCCGGGCCCCGTGGCTGAAGCCGTTGACCACGGCCTGCTTCGGCGCGCTGCCGTGCACGTGCTCCTCGCGCATCCGGGTGACCAGGAAGACCTGGTAGTCCATCGCGAGGCCGAACACGATCCCGATCAGGAAGATCGGCAGGAAGCTGATGATCGGTCCGGTGTGGTCGACGCCCAGCAGGTCGGACAGCCAGCCCCACTGGAACACCGCGACGACCGCGCCGAAGGTGGCCGCGACGCTGAGCAGGAAGCCGAGCGTGGCCTTCAATGGCACCAGCAGCGACCGGAACACCAGCGTGAGCAGCACGAACGCCAGACCGATCACGAGCGCCAGGTACGGCGGCAGCGCATCCGCGAGCTTCGTCGAGATGTCCAGGTTGATAGCGGTGGTGCCGGTGACACCGACGTACGTGCTGCCGACCGTGCTGTCGAGGCGCCGGATGGCGTGCACGAGGTCCTCGGTGGCGGCCGCGTCCGGTCCGGCGGTGGGGATCACGGTGAGGATGGCGGTGTTTCCGGCCGGGTTGGGCACCGCGGGGGTGACCACGGCGACGTTGTCCATCCCGCGGATCCGCCCGGCGAGCTGGTCGGCGGCGGCCTTGACGGACCCGGCCGGGGTGTCCACGACGACCATCAGCGGAGCGTTGAAGCCCGCGCCGAAACCGCCCGCCAGCAGGTCGTACGCCTTGCGCTGGGTGCTGTCCGGCGCGGCCGTACCGTCGCTGGGCATGCCCAGCCGCAGGTGTACGGCGGGGATGGCGACGATGCCCAGGCCGATCACGGCGGCCAGCAGCGCGACGACCGGCCGCCGGACGATCGCCCGCACCCACCGCACGCCCAGCGTCGGCTTGGCGCTGTCACCCTCGGGGTCGTGCTCCTTCAGGCCGGGGATGTGCCCGGCGGTGATCCGCCGTCCGGCGAAGGCCAGCAGTGCGGGCAGCAGGGTCAATGCGATGAGTACGGAGATGGCCACCGTGCCCGCCGCGGCGAGCCCCATCTGGGTGAGGAACGGGATGCCGACCACGGCGAGCCCGGCGAGGGCGATCACGACCGTGAGCCCCGCGAAGACCACCGCGGAACCGGCGGTCCCGACCGCCCGGCCGACGGCCTCCTGCGGGTCGCGCCCGACCGCGAGTTCGTGCCGGTAGCGGGAGACGATGAACAGTGCGTAGTCGATGGCGACGGCGAGGCCGAGCATCATCGCGAGCGTCGAGGTGTTGCCGGACAGGTCGGCGAAGTGGGTGGCCACGGAGATGGCGCCGACCCCGATGCCGATGCCGATGATGCCGGTGAGCAGCGGCAGCCCGGCCGCCACCAGCGAGCCGAACGTGACCACGAGGACGATGGCGGCCACCACCAGACCGATGACCTCGGAGGCGCTGCCGCCCGGCTGGTGCTGGACCGCGTCGCCACCCGTCTCGACGGTCAACCCGGCGGCGCGGGCGCCGTCGACCGCGCTCGTCAGGGCGTCGCGCGCCGCGTCGGTCAGTTCCGGGGCCTGCACGGTGTAGGTGGCCTGGGCGTACCCGACGGTGCCGGCCTGGTTGACCGCCCGGGTCTGGAAGGGATCGGTCACCGAGGCCACCTGCGGGGCCGTCTTCAGGGCAGCGACCGCGTGCTCGACGGCGGCCTTGCTGCCCGGCTCGGCCAGGGTGTGCCCGGCCGGGGCGGCGAAGACGATCCGTGCGGTCGCGCCACCGGCCCCGGCCTGCGGGAACCGGTCGTGCAGCACGTCGATGGCCTTCTGCGCCGGGGTGCCGGGGATGCTGAACGCGTCCGACGTCGGCTTCGCCAGCGTGGCCGCCCCGACGAGGGTCGCGGCGAGTACGGCCAGCCACGCCAGCGTGATCAGCCAGCGCTGCCGGAACGAGAACCGGCCCAGCCGGTACAGCAGGGAAGCCATCACGATCTCCTGTTCGCAGAGCAAGGGGTACCGTCCGCCCGCCCCGGATTGGGCGGACGGCGCGAAGGTTCTGAGGTCAGGCGGCCGGGGTGGCGGCGCCCAGGGGCAGGCCGGCGCGCAGTTGCGCCAGGCAGTCGCGGATCAGGTCGGGCAGCGGCCGGTCGGTGGCGCCGCTGATCCACAGGTCGATGGAGGTGCTGATCGCGGCGCAGACGGCGGCGGCCAGCAGGCGCGGGCCGGGGTCGGCGTCGAGGCCGGTGCCGGTGCGCTCGGCGAAGATGGCGGCCATCCGGATGGCGGCGTCCTGGAACACGACGAGGTTCTGCGCCAGCATGGCGGGGTTGCGGCGCATCTCCTCGGCCAGTACGGCGAAGCTGTCCCGGTCACCGACGATCTCGGTGACCCCCTGGGGCAGTACCTGCTCCAGGCCGTCCCACACGGACTCGCCGGCGGGGCGCCCGCGCAGCTTGTCGAGCAGTGCGAGGTGGCGCTGCACGAGTTCGCCGAGGATCGCCTCCTCCCGGCTGGAGAAGTAGTTGCGGAACGTACGCGGGGAGACGTCCGCGGCCGCGGCGATCGCTTCCGGGGACACGGCGTCGAGTCCCCGGGCGAGCATCAGCGACCAGGCCGCGTGGCTGAGCGCCGCACGGGTCGCCGCCTTCTTGCGTTCGCGCAGCCCGGCCGGTGAGGTCATGCCTCCACCATCGGCGAATCTTGCCGGGCTGGCAAGTTTTCCGGTGGGGCAAGATAGTGGCGTTGTTCATACCCGGACGCCGCGAGGATCGCCCCCGGCCGAGGTGGGGATGATCCCGGCGGCCGTCGCCGGAGGGATCAGCTCGCGATCAGGCCGATCACCGCGGCGACGGCCATACCGACGCCGACCACCAGGATGATCGTGGCGGCGGTCGCGGGCATCCGGTGCAGCAACAGCCGGTTCCACCGGCGCGAACGTGCTCGCTGCAGCCGCTCACCCCACCGGGCCAGCGCGAACCCGATGCCGGTGAGGGTCGCGGCCAGGCCGACGCCGTAGGCCAGCACGACCAGGACCCCGTACCACGCGCGGCCCAGGGCGGCGGCGCCGAGCAGCACGACGACCGCCGACGGGCTGGGGGACAGACCCCCGGCGAAACCCATGACCAACAGCGTGCGTACGCGCAGCGGCTCGTCCGGCGCAGGCACGTAGTGGGTGTGCGTACGCCCACCGTGGGTGTGCGCCAGCGGCCGGACGGTATCGCTCGCGTGTGGATGGTGGTGCTCGGCGGCGTGCCCCTGCGCCGCACCGGCGCGGCGGTGCGAGGAAACGCGTCCCGCCGTCACCAGCTCACCCTCGTGATGGTGGTCGTGGCCACCACCCTCGCCGTGCTCATGGCCGTGCACATGATCGCCGCTGCCGTGGCGGCCCTGATCGGAGTGCCCATGATCGTCGTGGTCGTGGTCGTGGTCGTGGTCGTGGTCGTGGTCGTGGTCGTGGTCGTGGTCGTGGTCGTGGTCGTGGTCGTGCGCGTGGGTGTGGTCGTCGTGGTCGTGATGGCGGTGGCCGGGGATGTGGACGGTGGCCCAGCGGCGGCGGGCGCGAATCAGCATCTGGGCGCCGACCAGGGCGACCACGACCCCGCTGACCAGGCGCAGCCATTCGTACATGGCGTCGGGGGCGAGCTGGAGGGAGGTGGCCAGCACGATGCCGAGCGTGAGCACCCCGATGGTGTGGGTGGCGGCCACGGACACCGCGACCGTCAGCGCGTGAACCACCCGTCCCCGCGCGCCGACCAGGTACGCCGCCATGATCGTCTTGCCGTGCCCCGGCGCGACGGCGTGGGCGCCCCCGAGGACCACCGCGATGAGGAAGCCGAGAATGCCCACCCCGACGGTGAGCTGCGGCCGTCCGATCAGGTCGGTGAACCACGAGGTGAGCCGGTCGACGCCGCGCGCCTGCGCACCCGGCTGGCCCGTGGCGGTGAACGGGGCGGGCGGTGCGGCCGGGCCGCCGGGCCGCACCGTCAGCGTGGCGGCCCGTACGTCCGCGGTGGGCGCCCCGGCCGGGTACGCCGTCAGCCGGGCGCTCCCGCTGTCCGTCGGCACGTCCGAGGCGACCAGCGTGTATCGGTCACCGACCGCGGTGATCTCGCGCCACCCGACCCGGTCGGCGAACAGCGTGGCCCGGTAGCCGATCGTGGCCTGCCGGGTGATCCGCGCGGGAGCGTGCAGCACGCACTGCAGGCGCAACGTGGTCAGGCCACCCGCGCCGGGCGGGAAGCTCAGCCCGGCGGGGCGGCCCTGCAGTGGCCGGGGCTGACCGTCGACGGTGAGGGTCGCGGCCCCGGCCGCCGCGGCGCAGGTGCGTTCGGCGTACCCGTCGCGTTCGGCGGGGGAGTCGGTGCCGTCGGAATCGGCGTCGATGTCCTCGTGCTGCGCCTGGTATGCGGGCAGCTCGGCGAGGTCCAGCACGTAGTCCACATCGACCCCGGCGGCGTTCACCCGCAGCCCGGCGTACTGATTGGTGGTGAAGTTTCCGAGCGGGTGCGCCTGGGCCGGCGCCGGGAGCAGCAGCGCGCCGGCGAGGCCGAGCACGGCGAGGCAGAGCAACCGGCGGATCATGCGCGACCTCCCAGGGTGGCCAGGGCCTGCCGCGCCACCGGACCGTAGCGCAGCGAGAAGTACGGGTTGATCGCCAGCGCCTGCCGCAGGTCGGCGCGGGCACCGTCGCGGTCGTGCAGGGCGAGGCGGATCATGCCCCGGTAGTAGTGGGCCCTCGCGTCGCGCGTGCCCAGGCGCAGGCCCCGGTCGGCGTGGGTGAGGGCCTCGCGGTCGCGGCCCGCGGCGTGCAGTGCCCACGCGTACGCGGTCTCCACGCTGACGCTGGGCCGCGCCGCCAGCAGCGCCCGGCCCCTGGCGACCGCCTCGGCCGCCGCGCCGTGGTCGGCGTAGAAGAGCACCAGGTCGATGTCGGTGCTGGCCGGGGTCACTCCGGGCAGCCGGGCCCCGACACGCACGAGGTCGTCCGTTCGGGCGGCCGCCACCGGGTCACCGGCGGCGTTCAGCACGTCCGACTCGGTGACGAGATGGTCCACGGTGGGCAGCACGGCCGTCGCGGCCCGCAGGTCGGTGCGCGCACTCGCCAGGTCGCCCCGGGCGGCGGCGACCTTGGCCCGGTCGGCCAGCAGGGCCGGTTGTCCCGGGGTACGGGCGAGCCCCTCGGCGAAGCGGGCCGCGGCGGTGTCCAGGTCACCGGCGTTGAAGGCGAGCTCCCCGAGGTGCAGCAGCGCGAAGGTGGTGTCGCCGGGGCTGGTCGCGACGTCCAGGGCCTGCCGCATGAGCCGGGTCGCGCGGCCGGTGTCGCCGTGCAGTTCGAACAGGTACGACGCGCGGGCGAACGAGCCGGTGTCCGGGCGCAGGTCGAGCATCCGCTGCACCGCGGCGGTGGCCTCGGGATAGCGGCCGAGTTCCACGTACGCGTCGGTGAGCACGCCGTACGCGTCGGCGGAGTAGTGGTCGGCGGCGACGGCGCCGCGGGCGTAGCGCAGCGCGCCGCGGAAGTCGTGCTGGGCGGCGGCCAGCGCGCCGAGGCCGGTGAGCGCCGCGGCGTTGCCCGTGGGCCGTACCCGTAGTGAGCGGCGCAGCGCGGCCGCGGCGGCCGGGTAGTGCGCGGGGTCGTAGCTCAGCCGGGCGAGCTGCACGTGGGCCATGCCGAGTTGCGCCCAGCTCTGCCAGTCACCGGGCACCTGGTTCAGGTGGGCGGTGGTCCGCGCGACGTACGCGTCGAGGTCGTGGGTCGCGGGCACCGGCGCCGCGGCGGCGGGCCGCCCCGGTTCGCCGGTGCGGGTGGGTCCGAGCAGGACTCCCGCCGCGATCAGCGTCGCTACGGCCAGGAGGCCGACCAGTACCCAGCGCGCCGTCCATCGTCGTCCGCGCATGACGCAGCGTCCTTTCCGCCGGGCCGTTACCCGAACACACACGACGTTTCATGCACATTTGGGCTAAATCACCCTTAAATCGGGCAAAGCGCCTATAGAGTAACTATCAACTCATTAGGCGGCGGCGTACGCGCCGTCCGTCCTATCCACAAAAATCCAGGAGAACGATGAAACTCGTGCCCACGGGCCGTCGCGGCCTCATGGCCGCGGCCGCCATCGGCGTGTCGGCGGCGTGCGTCGCAGCGCTCGCTCCAGTCCAGAGCATCGCCTCGTCGCACCGCGAGGCACCCTTGATCGCGGGTATGCCCGCGCTCGACAACACCGACCTGTACGCGTTCGTCAGCCCCGACGCTCCGAACACCGTCACGATGGTGGCGAACTGGCAGCCGTTCGAGGAGCCCAACGGCGGACCGAACTTCTACCCGTTCGCGGAGTACACCGCGCATGACATCAACATCGACAACAACGGCGACGCCAAGCCGGACATCATCTACCGCTGGACGTTCACCACCACGTACCAGAACACCAACACGTTCCTCTACAACACCGGCCCGGTCACCTCCCTGACCGACCCGGACCTCAACCTCCGCCAGTACTACAAGCTGGAACGCATAACCAAGTCGGGCAAGCAGACGCTGCTGTCCCACGCCCCGGTCGCGCCGTCGTTCGTCGGCCCCGCGTCCATGCCCAACTACGCGGCACTGTCCAACGCGGCCATCACCTCGTACTCGTACGGTGGCGGCGGCAAGTCGTTCGTCGGCCAGGCCGACGACCCGTTCTTCCTCGACCTGCGGGTCTTCGACCTGCTCTACGGCGGCAACCTGTCCGAGGTCGGGCAGGACACCCTCAAGGGCTACAACGTCAACTCGATCGCCCTGCAGGTGCCCAAGACCGACCTGGCGCTCAAGGGCAACCCCACGCGCAACCCGGTGGTCGGCATCTGGACGACGACGTCGCGCGCCAGCTACGACATGAAGACCGGCACCACCCACGGCAAGTACCAGCAGGTGTCGCGCCTCGGCATGCCGCTGGTCAACGAGGTGGTCATCCCGGTCGGCCGCAAGAACGAGTTCAACGCGACGACCCCGGACAAGGACGGCAAGTTCCTCAAGTACGTGACCAACCCCGAGGTCCCGAAGCTGATCAACGCGATCTACCACATCCCGGCACCGGCCGAGCCGCGCAAGGACCTCGTCGAGGTCTTCCTGACCGGCGTGTGCAAGGCCTGCGGCCCGGTGCAGGCGGACCTCAACTCGCAATTGCTCAACAAGGACGTCAAGAAGTTCACCCCGAGCGAGCAGCTGCGCCTCAACCTGGGGATCGCACCGTCGGCCAGCCCGAACCGGCTCGGCGTGATCGGCGGCGACCTCGCCGGCTTCCCGAACGGCCGCCGGCTCGCGGACGACATCGTGGACGTCACTGTACGGGCGGCCGAGGGTGTGCTGCTGTCGGGTCACCCGGCCGCGGTGGACACCCTGGGTGACGCGGTGGACGCGAACGACCACCCGTTCCGCACGGTGTTCCCGTACGTCGCTCTGCCCAACACGGTCGCGGTCAACCAGTCCTGATTCGCTGATCGATCAGCTGCCCCCGCCGATGGACCCTTCATCGGCGGGGGCAGTTGCCTGGCCGTGACCGTGAATCGTCCTCATGGCCTGGGCAGCGGAGTAGGAGCCGACTCCGTCAACCGGCTCCGGTTCGCTACGGGTTACTCGCGATATCCCGAAGGATCAAGGCCTCCAGCTCTGCCTTGATGAGGTCGCGTGCCGCCGGGCCGTAGACCGCTGACTCCGCCAGGGTGGCGAACGCTCGCAGGTAGAGGGCGATTTCTCTCGGCTGAGTCACCGAGATCTCGGCGGATACCGCCTCGATGTGGACGAGACGCTCGTCGAAGATGATGAACTGATTGGAGGGCGCCAAGTACGGCGCGCTGGACGGTACGACTCCCAGCCTGATGCGGCTCATCGACATGACCGAGAGCAGGCGATCCAGTTGCCCGACCATCACGTCCCGGTTCCCGACGCTGGTCCGCAACGCCTGTTGTGCAAGGACGAAATGGAAATGGTGGCCCGGCTGGTAGAGGACCTGCTGCCGCTGCATGCGTGCCGACACGCCCGCCTCCACGTCGTCCGGCGTCTCGTAGAACGTGGTCACCCGACGCAGGACGGCGGAGGCGTACTCGGCCGTGTGTAGGAGTCCGGGAATCAATGCGGGCTCATACCACCGCATGATCTCAGTCTCGGCTTCCAGGGCGAGTGACTTCTCCTGGCGTGCCTTCGTGCCGGTGCGCAGCCGACGCCGCCATTCCACATACATCGATTCGATGTCGCGGGCGGTTACGGTCAAGTCGTCGGCCTGGTCCTCGGCGCGGCACAACGCGCACCAGATTCTGACGTCGGCTTCAGACGGGGTTTGCTTGCCATATTCGATCTTCGACACCTTGGAGCTGTGCCAACCGGCCAAGTCCGAGAGTCCTCGGCCGGTCAGCCCAGCGTCCCGGCGTATGTCGCGAAGGCGCTTGCCCAACGTCTCGCGGGCCTGGTGAACACTGTTGGTGACCAACGAGATGCCGGTTAACGGGCCAGATAGTCGGCGTGGGGAATCGCGCGGGACCAAAGATCATCCCGCACGCGGACACATCGCTTCACGATTTCGGGGTCGAGGGTCTCCGCTCCGCCGGAGAATGCGCCGTCCGTTCTGAACACCGTGAAGACGACACGGTCACGATCGAAGAGCCAGAAGTCGTCCGCGGTGATGTCCAATCCATCCAGACGATTGCGTGGCAGCCAACGGATGTCCTCCCCGGCCGCGATGTTGAGCGGTGCGACGGTCAGACCCCACCGCGTGTAGTCGACGTGAGGCACGGAGACGACGCGGACCCGCTCCACCGATCTACCTGATCTGATTGCGTCCCGTATCAGGTCCAGCCAGTTCTGATGCCACGCGAAGTCGTCCGGTTCCCCGGCCAGGAACTTCCGGAAGGGCTCCGATTCCTCGGGAGTGTCGTACGTGTCGTCGACCTCCAGGTGGAATGCCGTGTGATCGAACGTCCGGAAGAGGTTCTCGAACTCCGGACCCTGCAGTAGGCGCATCTAGCCGTCCCCTCGTCGCTGCGCGACTTCGACGCAGGCCTCGTGATCGGGAACGCTCAATTCCGCCTCGATCGTAGGGTCGGTCACTGCGACTCCGGCAAGCGTGTAGGTGGCGCATTCGCCACTGTCGCCACGCCAACGCCGACCCGTTGCGTGCAACGTCGTCTCGAGCGCGGCACCAGCCGGCAGGTGCCTCAGCAGCGACTCCGGTATCTCCACGATGTTGGACGGTTCGCCGAGCACCCTCCAGCCCTGAACCAGGTAGGTGCCGCGATCGGTGGCGTACAGCGTCGGGGAGCCGCCGCCCTGCGTCTCCTTGCCGAGGAGCATCAGGTGCATCTGTGATCCCTTCGGTGAGAAGTTGCTTGGATTTGCTCACTGATATCTCAGGATCCGTCGCGTTTCGTTGGTGTGTCAACGTAATGCACGCGAGCAAACTCAAGCAAACATCTTGGAGTTCTTCGCCGTCGTCCATAGTGTTCGGTCCGAACGAATACGCCTGCATTCGGAGGAACGGGATGGGTCTCGTGATCGCCGTGGTGGCCGCACTCGCCGTCGGTTTCGTGGTCGGCCTACTTGCCTTCAAGGTCAAGCAGCAGTGGTGTCCGGCGTGCGGCGCGACGC